>JAIPKB010000241.1 GCA_021733795.1 Akkermansiaceae bacterium
GAAGCCGTATTCCGGCCCGATCGAGCCTGAGTCGGCGCCGCAGCCGGTGGCGATGGGGCCGACGATCCCGGTCTGGCGCTTGGCACCCTCGATTTCGCCGAAGGCCGCGATATGGACCTTGTCGCCCGTCTGGTACTGGATACGATCAATCAGCGCACCCTTTTCCACCGACAGCGTCTCGATCTGCTTTATGAGGTCGTCGTATGCCTTTGTTTCCGCTCCGGCCACCTCGTTCAATTCCTTCCGTGCCTTTGCCACGGGGTCGGCCAGGGCATCGATCCGCTTCTGGACTTCTTCCATCGCGGGCTTGATCGCCTTCGCCGCTTCGTCGTAATTGGCGACAAGCATCTTGGCCAATTCCGCGTCCTCTGCCCGCGGCGAAACGAGCAGGTTCGCCAGCAATCGGCTGGCGGAATGCCCGACCATATTGGACTGGCCGGAAAGGATCAAGACTCGCAGCTTCTTGTCCACCGCGCCCGCTGCCGTTGCTTGCGCGAGCGTCAAGCCAACCGCCACCGCGATCCGCATCCAATTCGTATGTCTGGGATTCATTTTATTGGTGTTGTTTATCTCCTCTTAGCCATGTTGCCGGACCCGTCTTGCGGCGGGTCACTCCTGATATCGGAGGAGAGTCTAGGGACAACCGGGTCCTGCTCCAAGCACAATCTTTGGCCTGGGTTGTCATGCCTCAATCTAAGAATCTGTTAATTTCGTCTGATTGCAGAAGCCAAAGGCCATATCGCCTGGCCTGCCAAAGGTATTTATTTAAGGTTTGTTAAACAGTTGCCAAAAACGTTGCCATAATTGCACCGTTTTTTCGGAATATGGCGGTGGTTGCCGGAGGCTGGCGGACTGGGTTCTAACGACAAATGTGGTCGTAAGTCCCTGAACATAGGGTGTTTGCCGTGTTTCCAATGGTCGGGGCGGCCAGATTCGAACTGACGACTTCCTGCTCCCAAAGCAGGCGCTCTACCAGGCTGAGCTACGCCCCGTCGCATGTGTGCGGGGGCGCAAGATGCAGACTGACCCGGAGGGTGGCAAGCAAATCCGACGGGAAATTCACGGGAAGTGGATGGGGCGGGGGTTCCGGGCGATTCAGATGGGTGTTTTTCCGGGTTTCACAGCTGAAACCACCGCTCCCGCCGAACCATGACTTGGCAAGCTGTCCGATCCGGTGTTTTGATCGTCGCGATGAGCCCTTCCAGTACCGCCTCCGAACCCGTCCGTCCCGCGATCTATCAATTGCTGGTGCGCACGTTTGGCAACACCAACGGGAGCCGCAAACCCGGCGGTACCTTGGCGGAAAACGGCTGTGGAAAATTCAACGAGATCAATGCCACCGCGCTCGGGTCGCTCAAGGCGATGGGGTTCACCCACCTCTGGCTCACCGGGGTGCTGGAGCAGGCGAGCGGCACCGCCTATCCGGGGCGCCCGGCCGATAAGCCGGACATTCTCAAGGGAATCGCCGGCAGTCCGTATGCGATCAAAGACTATTTTGACGTGTGTCCGGACTACGCGGTGGACCCGGAGCGGCGGCTGGTGGAGTTCCGGGAGCTGTTGGAACGCTGCCGGGAGCACGGGTTCAAGGTGATCATTGATTTTGTGCCCAACCATGTGGCGCGATCCTATGCCTCGGATGTCCGCCCGGAGCTGTCGTTCGGCGCGGGTGACGAACGCGGGGTGTTTTGCTCCCGGGACAACCACTTTTTCTACCTGAGGGCGGGTGATCCTGGCGGCGGGCCGCCGTTGAAGCTGCCGACGGCGGGCAAGCCGGGCTGCGACGGGTGGTTCGATCCGGAGCGGGAGTTTGGCCGGGTCACCGGTAACAACGCGATCACCTGGGCTCCTGCCGCCGGCGACTGGTATGAAACCGTGAAACTCAATTACGGCCACGATTTCACCACCGGCCGCGACACCTCGCACCTGCCCGGACCGGATGCCGCGCCGGACGCCGTGCCGAAAACGTGGCGGACCATGGACCAGATTCTCGCCTATTGGCAGCAGCTCGGGGTGGAGGGATTCCGCGTCGATATGGCCCATATGGTGCCGATGCCCTTCTGGCGCTGGGCGGTGCAACGCGCCCGTGCCCGCCAACCCGGCGTGTTCTTCTGCGCCGAGGCCTATGACAACGACCCAGCCAAGCTCACCGATGGCCACGTCCTCGACGAACTGCTCGAGGCCGGGTTCGATGCGGTTTATGACGACCCGAGCTACGATATCCTCGAAGGGCTCTACGACGACGGCAAGTGGGCCAACGATCTCGATCCGCTGACCTTCACCGGGCGGCGTTTCCACCAGTCGCTGCGCTACGCGGAAAACCACGACGAAGTCCGCCTCGCCAACCCGAAGGCCTGGGGCGGCGTGGGGATGCAGGTTGGGCGGCCGGTTTCGGCCGTGCTGTTCGCGATGGGCCGCGGACCGGTGATGGTTTATCATGGACAGGAAGTCGGGGAGCCGGCGCTCGGCGCAGAGGGATTCAGCGGCGATGACGGCCGCACCACGATCTTCGATTACTGGGCGATGCCCGAGTTCGCCAAGTGGGTCAACGGCGGGAAATTCGACGGCGGCGGGCTGAGCGAGCCACAGCAGGAATTGCGGGCCTGGTATGGAAGATTGTTAGATGTCATCCGCCAGCCCGCGTTCACCCGGGGGACCTTTTACGGCCTCAATTTCAACAACCGCGACCACCCGGAGTTCGGCAGGATTGGCGGGGAAACCGCGTCCGGTCACTGGCTGTACGCCTTTTTGAGGCATGATGCGGTATCCGGCCAGGCGTTTTTGGTAGTGGTGAATTTCCATCCTTCCGAGACTCTCTGCGGAGTGAGGGTGCGCATCCCGGAAAACGCGGTCCGGGACCTGGGACAGGCGGTGGGCGGCGTCTGGTCGTTCACCGACCGCCTGAGTAATCCGCCTTGGCACGGTGAGGTGGAAGCCGCGCAAGTGGGCGATCATGGCTTGGCGCTGCCGGATCTGCCGCCGTGTGAAGCGATGTTGCTTGAGATCAAAGGTGGCGGGTGAAACTTTTTTTTCGGATTTGTGAAAAATTGTCGCCAACTGCGTGTGTATTAAAGTATAACTCGCGCGTCCCCCAACATCCATGGCAAAAAAACAATCCGGATTCTATGACACGATCGAATACATCGGTCCGCGGCCGCAAAAGCCGAAGCGTCAGAATTTCTTTGGTGGATGGGTGATTCTGGTGATTGCGGCGGCGATCACGTTTTGGTTTGGCAGGCCCCTGCTGCCGTTTCTGCGCGCCGCCCAAACGGGGGCGACCCTCGAACAGACCAACCTGTTGGTGGCGGACCTGAAGCGCTCCGGCGCGTTTGGCGATATGCTGGCCGCCGCCGCGATCGAGCATTCCGCGCTCAAGGTGCGCTACGAGTCGGCGTATTACGAAATCCCCTACCCGAATGGCGATGTGCCCTCGAACAAAGGCAAGGCGGAGGACGTGATTGTCCGTTGCTACCGGCAAATGGGAATCGATCTGCAAAAGGAGGTGCATGAGGACATGGCGGCGAATTTCCGCCAGTATCCGCAGATTTTCCCGGGAGTGACCGCGCCGGATCCGAATATGGACCACCGCCGGACCCTCAACCTCCAGCGGTTTTTCAGCCGCAAGGGCGTCGAACTCCCGCCCAACCGCAACCTCGCGGATTATCTGCCCGGCGACGTCGTCGTCTGGGCCTTGGTCGGCAAACAGTCGGCCGAAGCCCACATCGGAGTCGTGGTCCCGAATCCCGAAGGTGACAAGGGCCGCCCGTGGGTGGTGCATCACCTGGATTCCACGATCAAGTGGGAGGATGCGTTGTTTGGCTACCAGATTCTCGGGCACTATCGCTACCCCATGGCGGCCACGGTTGCCGCCAATACCGAGGTTTCCGGTGGCTGATCGGCGTCTGGGTCAACGCGCGGCAAGGATATGCTGCCGCGCATGAGAATTTGTGAAATAGGGAGAAGGGACCTTATTGTCCCTTTCTTCGCGTGTGATGAGCCAAAGAGGCGATAATGGCGGTTCAGGCACTGACCGCGCCGCCTAGCACCAGGCCGCCGATGACCAGCCCGAGGGCGATCCGATACCAGCCGAAAATCGAAAGCCCGTGGCTTTGCAGGTAGGACACCAGCCATTTCACGGCGATGGCGGCGGAAATCGCGGCCGCAGCCAGGCCGACCACGGTGGGCAGCGCGCCGTAGCTGTCCCACATCAGTCGGGCACCGCCCAACCATTGGTCGTAGTCCGCCACGGCGTCCACCTTCCACACGGCCTTCTTGGCGGTGGCGGCGGTGAGGGTCAGCACACCGAGCAGAAACGAATACTCCACGGCCGCCCGCACGGTGAGGCCCATCAGGATGCCGCCGACGATGGTCATCAGGCTCCGACTGGTGCCGGGCCACATCGCCACACACTGCATGAATCCGATGATCACCGCCATTTTCCACGTCATTTCCAGCAGTTCCATGCCGCCTCCGGGAGCCGGATTGCGCTTGCGCCACCACGCGGTGGCCAGAATCGCCACCCCGCCCACTACCCAGGCGAAAATAATCGGCCATAGGGAGAATAAATGCGCCTCGATCCAGTCGTTGAGCAGCAATCCGAGCACCGCAGCCGGCAAAAACCCGACGAGGATGCTCATGGCCAGCCGGAAACCATCGCGATCCTGCCCCAGCACGCCGCGGATCATCTGGAGGACGCGGGGCAGATACAGGCCCAGCACGGCGAGGATCGCCCCCCCTTGGATGCAGATGGCGAAGGTATCCGCCGCCGCCTTGGCCCCGGGCGTGTTTTCGGTGCCCACGCCCATGAGTTGTTGCGCCACCACCAGGTGCCCGGTGGAGCTGACGGGGAGGTATTCCGTGATCCCTTCGATCACGCCGAGGATGAGTGCTTGCCAAGTGTCCATGAGTATCGTGGGCGCGAACCTGCGGGGGAACGCCGTCCTAGGCAAGGGAAATGCGATCCTTGAGCCGGAAGGGCGCGCCGCGATCGGCCGGGACGCAGAATGCGGGGCGGGGTTGCCGACTTCGCCTGCAATAAGGAGCGACGACCTTATTGTCGTCGTGCGGAGGAGGCGTCCATTACTCGAGCACCCGGTTCGTCCTCATGGTCCTTGTCCCCCACCGGTTCGGCAGGGACGCTTTTCCGAAGCGTGAATGGGTGGCGAATGAGAAAGCCGGAACGACACCTCACATTCTCATCTCATTCTCCCGGACCGTTCGGAAACAGTGGCAGGTGTGGGATGCCGCAGTTTCGTGTTGAATACTCACGAACAAGTCCTCCAACTCCCCGCGCGCTCGGACCTCCACGGCGCTTGGGGGCTCGTCATGGAGGCGAAACAAGAGGTTGAACCGCAGCCGGTTCCTTAAACGGTCGAGTCCGGGCATCAGCAGGTTGAATTTCTCCTCGGCACCCAACAACCGCGCCTGCTCCAGATGCCCCCGCCAAATGACCGCCAATCCGCTGTTCGTAGCCGGGTGCGGCGGCGCCACCGATCTGGATCGCTTCCCGCACCCGGAGGCCACCAGCCACCCGGTCAGCGCAATTCCCGCCGGCAGCACCAGCATGCGGATCAGATGGAAGAGATGTTTCATTCGTGGCCATTTCCGTTTACGGTGATGGTCGAGCGGTTTTTGCATAGCCACTCGAATCGCGAACATCTTTGACGGAATCCTGACTGACAATCGACCGAGGAGGGGGGCATGGCGCGCCTTTGCGGCTGACACTTCCGCGCACCATTCGACCACCGGATGGTGTGAGCCGTCACCCATCTGTTCGGCGCGAGGGCGCACCGAACCGCGGCCGAGGGCGGCCGCGCTCCCCCTTCATTCCCATCGCCATCCGGCGGTACCAGCGGGCGGACCGAGGCCAATCCTCTTCACGACTACGCCGGATAAGCCGGATCCGCCATTCCCTGGAGGGAATAGCCTAGAAACCTCGAAAATCGCCCCGATTTCGGACAAATCGACACAATACCTCTTTATTTTTGGTGAAAACCCGGTTACTTCCGCCTTTCCTTTCACCGTTTCCGCCTTCTTCCCCATCCCCATGTCCACCGAGCTGACCCGCAATTTTTCGATCATCGCCCACATTGATCACGGGAAAACCACGCTTTCCGACCGCCTGATGGAGAGCACCAGCACGATCACGTTCCGCCAGCGGCAGGACCAGTTGCTCGACTCGATGGACCTTGAACGCGAGAAGGGGATCACCATCAAATCCCACCCGGTGGCGATGGAATACCTCGCCAAGGACGGCAAGGTTTACAAACTCAACCTGCTCGACACTCCCGGCCACGTCGATTTTTCCTACGAGGTGTCCCGCGCGCTGGCGGCCTGCGAGGGAGCGATTCTGATGGTGGATGCCGCCCAAGGGGTGGAGGCCCAGACCGTGGCCAACCTCCACCTGGCGACCGAACAGAATCTCACCATCATCCCGGTGCTCAATAAAATCGACCTGCCGTCCGCCGATGTGGACAAGTGCAAGCGCCAGCTCGAGGACATCCTCTGCATCCCCGCCGAGGATTGCATCCCGGCCTCCGCCAAGAACGGCATCGGGATCGAGGAGATCCTCGAGGCGATCATCGCCCGGGTCCCGGCCCCGGTCGAAAACCCGGACAAGCTGCTCCGTTGCTCGGTGTTCGATTCGCTCTACGACACCTACCGCGGCGTGGTCTCCTACGTCCGGGTGTTTTCCGGTACCGTCAAGCGCGGCCAGAAGGTCAAGCTGCTGGCCACCGGCAATACCTACGAAGTGAAGGAAGTTGGGATTTTCACCCCCAAGATGATCGCCCGCGATGTGCCCCGGGCCGGCGACGTCGGCTACGTGATTGCCAACATGAAATCCGCTTCCGAGGTCAAGATCGGCGACACCATGACCGATACCGCGCGGCCCTGCCCGGAGGCGCTCCCTGGCTACAAGGAAATCCAGCCGATGGTGTTCTCCGGGATTTATCCGGTGGATTCGGTCGATTACGAAAATCTCAAGATGGCGATGGGCAAGCTCCAGATCAACGATCCGGCGTTCACCTACCAGCAGGAAAGCTCGACCGCGCTCGGCTTCGGCTTCCGCTGTGGGTTTCTTGGCCTGCTGCACATGGAAATCATCCAGGAACGGCTCCGCCGCGAGTTCGACATGGACGTGATCTCCACCTATCCGTCCGTCATCTATCATGTGACGATGACCGATGGCTCGGAGCTGATCGTGGACAACCCGACGCTCTTTCCCGAGCCCCAGGGGATCCAGGTCATCCGGGAGCCGATCGTCAATGTATATATCATGGTGCCGGGCGAATACATCGGCGACGTGATGCAGCTCGTGCTCGAGAAACGCGGCGAGGTGACCCACACCGAGACGATCGATGACACCCGCGTGATGCTTTCCTGCGTGCTGCCACTGGCGGAAATCCTGGTGGACTTCAACGACCGGCTCAAGTCGATGACCCGCGGTTACGGGTCGATGGACTACGAGCACACCGGCTACCGCGAGGCCAAGATGGTCAAGATGGACATGCTCATCGCCGGCGATCCGGTGGAGGCGTTTTCGACGATCGTCCACCGCGACAAGGCGGAGACCTACGGCCGGGCGCTGGCGACGCGGCTCAAGGAGGTGATTCCCTCGCATTTGTTCGTGGTGGCCATCCAGGCCGCCGTCGGCGGCAAGATCGTCGCCCGCGAATCGATCTCCGCGATGCGCAAGAACGTCACCGCCAAATGCTACGGCGGCGACATCACCCGCAAACGCAAGCTGCTGGAAAAGCAGAAGGAGGGGAAAAAGAAGATGAAGCTTTTTGGTAAGGTGAATATCCCCCAGGACGCCTTTATCAAGGTGCTCAAGACCGGGGATTGAATGAGCGGACAGCATGTCCGCTGGGGGTAGCGTCCAGAATGAACGCGCGGAGCGCCGACATTCTGTCGGCTATGTGGGGCCGACATGCTGTCGGCATAAGGAGCCACGACATTCCTGTCGTGAAGCGAAGGAGAAGTGCGATGGAAAGGGAATGCGGGAGAGACGGACAGCATGTCCGCCTGACTCAGCGTTCAGAATGAACGCGCTCCGGAGCGCCGACATGCTGCCGGCTATGTGGGGCCGACATGCTGTCGGCATAAGGAGCCACGACATTCCTGTCGTGGAAGCGAAGGAGAAGTGCGATGGAAAGGGAATGCGGGAGAGGCGGACAGGATGTCCGCCGGACTCAGCGTTCAGAATGAACGCGCTCCGGAGCGCCGGCATGCTGCCGGCTATGTGGGGCCGACATGCTGTCGGGCGGTGGGTCCGGTGGTGGCGGGTATCGGGAAGCCCCCCGGCGAGCCGCCGGGGAGACGGCCTGTGGCGGGGACGCCACAGCCACGGTATATTCTTCCCGCCCATGCTCACCCAATCCTCTCGCCTGGCCGCGTTGGTGGCAGGATGAGAAGCATGGGAGGAATGGGAAAAATGGGAAAAATGGGAAGTCGCCTCTTCCGTAGTCGCGTTGGTTACAACGCGCGCGCCAGAAGAAGCCAATGATCCCGCTCCTGCCGGGTTGGTTTTGGCGGAGGTCCATTTGGCCATGTCCACTCAGGGTTAGATTTCGCCGCGGTGGTCTTTTTCCAACTGGATGCGGTCGTTGAGGTTGCGGGCCTTGACGCGGTTGTTGCGCTTGGCCCAGCGCTCGATCGCCATCTGGCGTTTGTCCACCCGTTTTTTGATGGCGGCGATTTCGTTTTCCAGGTTGAGGAAGCTTTCGTAGCGGTGGGGGTCGAGGCGGCCGTCTTCGGTGGCGGCGCGGAGGGCGCAGCCGGCGTCGCTGCGGTGGCTGCAGTTGGCGTAGCGGCAGTTTTGGGCGAGCGCCTCGACGTCGGCGAAGCTCTCGCGGAGGGTTGCCTCATCCGTCCACATCTGGATTTCCCGCATGCCGGGGTTGTCGATGAGCATGGCTCCGCCGGGTAGTGGTACGAGTTCGCGGGAGGTGGTGGTGTGGCGGCCCTTGCCGGTGGTTTGGTTGACTTCCGCCGTCCATAGCCACTCCTCGCCGTAGAGTTGGTTGACGAGGGT
>JAIPKB010000007.1 GCA_021733795.1 Akkermansiaceae bacterium
AGGCGCTCCCGGCGACTTTCGAGTTGGACGATATTGAGTGGCATGAGTTGATTTCAGGTTAACAGGCGCATTATTGCGCCTGTTTTTGGAAAAACGCAAGCTGAAAATTCCGGAAAATCCATTTTTTATTTCAAAAGCCGCAATTTCAGGGCTGCAAATCAGCTAAACTGTTACCGAATTTGGTGGCCGTGTCTGGGGTCAGTCCTTTATGTCTGGGGTCAGTCCTTTATTCTTTCAATTCAGGACCGGGCGTGGCGTCTCCGCATTCCTGCCGTTGTCACAAGTCGCCGTTCTCAATAAGACGCAGCCAAGGGCGTTCCACAGCCCCCGAACCGGTCCGCAAACCACTGTTCAAACCCGGTCTCAATAATAAGATCCGGCCTGTGGAACATTCGCGGCTGAATTGACGCCGTGTTTGAGGCAGGATTGATACGGTCACAATTCGGCCAAACGAACCCCAAAAGCACGATCAGAGGGTGGGCATTCACATCAAAGCCCTGAGAGGCGGGGATGGCGTTTGCAGAGACAGAACCGAGCGGCTCGAGATGGACCGCCCGCAAGCAGCCGGGAGGGTCGGACCAAAACACTAAACCGAAAGGAGACCATCGAAGAGGAAGCGAACGACTGGAAGACCTGACTGATAGAGGGGTTCTCCGAGAAGAGCTCCCGATTTTTGACGGCCTGAATCTCGGGCTGCTATGACCGGGCGCGATTTCTCGGGCTGTCCATTGGCAGGCGCGTTGTGACCAACGCGGCCACCGCCCTCCTGCCGACGAACCCAAGACTCCGTATCCCCCCCCCGCGACAATCCCGGCGACGATCGTCGTCCCGATTGTCGCGTTTCGGGTGGCGGCGTTCGTGCCATGCCGATTGGTCTGGGGATTCTTCTGGGGATTCTTCTGTGGACTATTGCGGCGTACCCGGGTCCCCTCGCTGGACTGTCCTGCTGGATCAAGCGTTCGTTTTCATGCTGGCCATCCCCCTAGATGGAAACCGTACGGGTAGGGGTTCATGGCGGCGACGAGCATGAAACGAGAGCCGGACGGCCAAAACGAGGGCAGGCGCGTTGTGACCGACGCGGCCACTGGAGATGCAGACGCTTTGAGCCGGGTGAGAGGTGGCTCGGCGGATGGTGTTCATTCGTCCGCTTCGCGTGGTCGCTTCGCGCTTGCCCGCCCTGCCGTGGGTGGCTACCATCGAGCCATGCGCAAATGGCTTTTGCCGGGTATTCTGGGTTTGTTGGTGGCCGCTTTCTGGGGGGGCTGGTTCTGGCGTGCGCCGCTCACCGCCTGGCTCCGCGCCACTTTTCCCAAGGTGATCTCCGCCCGGATCAGCGAACCCCGGCCCGACCCGGAGAAATACCGCTCCCTCAAGCGCGACCTCGAGGCCAGACGGCTCTATCTGGGCGCCCAATACCGGTCCGCCACCACCCCGGTCGCCCGCGCGGCGATCGAGCAGCAGGCGCGACAGTCGCTGGAGACCACCCTGCCGGAAATGATGCGCTGCTGGCTTGGCACCCCCTGGGATTTCAACGGCACCGCCGAGGCTCCGGGCTCCGGCAAGATCGCCTGCGGCTACTTCGTTTCCACCGTGCTCAAAGACGCGGGGTTCAAAGTGAACCGCTACAATCTCGCCCGCCAGGCCTCAGGCAACATCCTTCAGTCGTTTCTGCCGGCGAAGGCGTGCACCCGCCTCGTCGGCAAACCCTACGCCGAGTTCACCGCCACCCTCGCCACCCGCAAACCGGGGATCTACGTGGTGGGCCTCGACTCCCACGTAGCCTTCATCGTGCTCGGCAAGGACGGCTTCCGCTTCATCCACTCGTCCGGGGCCAAGCCCTGGTGCGTGGTCGAGGAAGGCAGCGCCGAGGCCGGCGTCCTCCAACGCTCCAACTGGCGGATGTTCGGCAACCTAACCGCCCACCCCGATGTCCTGAAACGCTGGCTCAACGGCTCCAAAATCAACATCAAGGGCAACGAATGACACGCAGCCGCCAGATTCGGACTTGCCATCCCGGCCCGATCTACCTAAAATCACCGCCGATGAACGACAGAGCCCCTTGGATCACCTATCGCCCGGAACTGAAAGTACTGGATTGCACCATCCGCGACGGCGGTTTGATCAATAGTTCCCAATTCACCGACGAACAAGTGCGGGCGGTTTACCAAACCTGCTTGGCGGCAGGGATCGACTACATGGAAATCGGCTACAAAAACGCCCCCGCCCAATTTCCGAAAACCAAATTCGGCCCCTGGCGGCACTGCGAGGAGGAAGACATGCGCCGGGTGGTGGGCGACCACACCTTCGAAGCCACCGGGTTGAAACTCGCGGCGATGGCCGACGCCGGCGGCAAGTGCGATTGGAAACACCAGATCATTCCAGCCAAAGACAGCGTGCTCGACGTGATCCGGGTGGCGTGCTATGTCCACCAGATTTCCGAGGCGGTCGACATGGTCGAGCACTGCCACGCGCTGGGCTATGAAACAACCCTCAACATCATGGCCATCTCGGTGGTCGCCGATGCCGACATCGACCAGGCGCTTGAAATCGGCGCCAAATCCTCCGCCGGCACCATCGTGGTGGTGGACAGTTACGGCAACCTGTTCCGCGAGCAAATCGACCATCTGGTGCGCAAATACACCAAGGCGGTCGAAGGCACCGGCAAGCACATCGGCATGCACGCCCACAACAACCTGCAACTGGCCTTCGCCAACACCGTGGAAGCCATCATCCTCGGTGCCAACCGCGTCGATGCCACCCTCATGGGTCTCGGCCGGGGGGCCGGCAATTGCCCGATGGAGATCCTGCTCGGCTTCCTGCGCAACCCGAAGTTCAAACTCCGCCCGGTCCTCGACGCCATCCAGCACACGATCCTGCCCATGCGCCAGCAGTTCGACTGGGGCCCGTCGGTCCCCTACAACATCACCGGCCAGATGAACCGCCACCCGAAATGCGCCATGGACTGGCGCGAAGGCCCCACCCCCGACGACTACCTGTCCTTCTACGATCAAGCGGTGACCGACTTCTGAGTCCGCACGCCCGTGCCTGCATAAGGGGCGACGACCTTATTGTGGTCGTGCGACAGCAACGCCCATGAACAAGCGCTTGCCAGCGGACTGCCCCGGGATTTGGCCACGCTCGGCCAGCGGTGCCACTGCCACGGTGGCCTTCAAATTCCTCGCACTCCAAATCACTCCTGCGATCTCCGCTGCCTCCTGCTTCATTCCCTTCCGCACCACTTTCACCTGCAACCTCCCCTCCGCGTCCACCTCCTCCCGCAGTTCCTCCATCCCCTCGGACAACAAAATCATCCGGAATTGACTCGCCCAGGTCGTGCATCCGGTAGGAGCGAGGTCCGGGACACCCGGGGACGCTTGGCGCAATTTCGCGGACGAAAACCGCAAAAAAGAGAAGAATCCGTGCTTTCGGGGCGTATGCATTGTGCCTTGCTTTCGGGGTCTATGCATCAGCCGTAACGCCCTCAATCAATGAACACTCCCGGTGAGACAATGAACACTTCGAACAAATTTTCCCGGTGCCAGATGCTTCAAGGTCTGACAGGCACCTACCGCGCCCCGCGGAAGCTCTGAAGCCGGCATGTGGAAATCATGAACACCACCAAACTCACCTGTATCGTCCTGACTCTGGCGGTCGGCCTGACCACCGCGACCCCGGCCAAGAGCCCGAATATCCTCTTCATTCTGATCGACGACATGGGGTGGATGGACCTGGTCTGCCAGGGGAATCCGAACCTGCACACGCCGCACGTCGACGCGTTTGCCGCGCAGGGGATGCGCTTCACGGACGCCTATGCGCCGGCCCCGGTGTGTTCGCCGACGCGGGCCGCCATCATGACGGGCCAGTCGCCGGCCCGCCTGCACATTACGAACCACCTGCCGCACCAGGACCGGTTCACGCCAGAGGAATCGAAGCTGCTCCCGGCGGAGATGCTCGACCACCTGCCGCTTGAGTATGTGACCATCGCGGAGCGTTTGAAGGGGGACGGCGGCTACGCCACGGCCTTCATCGGCAAGTGGCACCTCTACAAGGACGGCGACCCGCAGTTCAACCCGCTTGCCCAGGGATTCGACATCAACATCGGCGGTTGTTCCCTCGGCGGGCCGCCGACCTTCTTCGACCCCTACCGGATCGATTTCCTGCCAAACCGCAAGACGGGCGAATACCTGCCGGACCGCCTGGCGGACGAAACGATCGCCTTCATGAAGGAGCAGAACGAGCAGGGGAAGCCGTTCTTCACCGCGCTCTTCAACTACACCGTGCACTGGCCGATGGAGGCCCCGGAGGAACTGGTGGCAAAGTACCAGGACCGTCCGCTGAAGGGATACCACGATCACCGCTACGCCGCCATGATCGAGGCGATGGATGTCGCCATCGGTCGCGTCCTCGCCGCGCTCGACGAGATGGGCATCGCGGAGGAAACCTTCGTGATTTTCACCTCTGACAACGGTCCCTACGGCGGGGTTGGGGACTGCCGCCCGCTGCGGGCCGACAAGGGACACCTCTACGAAGGGGGAATCCGCATCCCGCTCATCGTGCGCTGGCCGGGCAAGGTGAAGGCCGGGACCGTTTCGGCGGAGCCGGTGATTCTGACCGACTTCTACAGCACCATGCTCGAGGTGGCCGGTCTCAAGCCGACTCCCGGCGTGCCGGCCGACGGCGAGAGCCTCATCCCGCTGCTCAGTGGCAAGGGCAAGCCGCAGCGCAAGGCCCTCTACTTCCACTATCCCAACTTCGCCTTCCACAAGGAGAACCGGCTCGGCAGCGCGATCCGGATGGGCGATTACAAGCTGATCAAGTTCTTCGACGACGACTCGGTCGAGCTTTACAACCTGAAGGAGGACCTCAGCGAAACGAAGGACCTCGCCAAGGAGATGCCCGGGCGGGCCACGAAAATGCGAAAACTCCTCGTGCAGTGGCTCGAGGAGTCCGGTGCGAAACTGCCCCAGCCGCGTTGAGGACCTTTCTTGACACGGTCTGGATCCCGGTTTACCCAATTTCCCGGCACATTTTAGTGAAAGATCAGCATTTCTCCAGCGATATTATCGGTTCCCAAATGATATCCTCACCAGGAAACAAGGTGTCCGGCAGCCTTGCTCCATGATCCACCCGGCCGGCTTTTCCAAAAACTGACCACCATGAAAACATTCCACCATATCGGCATGCCCACCACCAAACAGCGCCCCGGCGAAACCTTCCTCGATGAGGCCCGGCTCCACATCACCGACCCCGAAGCGAGCGCTTATCGGATCGAGTGGCTGCGCTTCGAGGACGACAGCCCGCTTCCGGAAATATTGAAGACCACCGCCCACCTCGCCTACGTGGTCGATGATCTAGATTCCGCCCTGGTCAACCAGGACGTGCTCCTCGAGCCCTTCACCCCCATGGAGGGAGTGCGGGTTGCATTCATCCTGGATGATGGTGCCCCGATCGAGCTCATGCAGCTTAATTCCTAGGAAGAGTCTCCAAACCAAACACTACCACAATCACAATCACAATATCATGAAGATGAAGAAGTTTATCAACGATCCCACACAGTTGACCTCGGAATTGCTGGAGGGCTTTGCGCTGGCCCACGGGGACATGATCGCAGTCAGCCCGGAACGCTTGGTGACGCGAGTGCGGCCGAAGTCCCCGGACAAGGTGTCCTTGGTCACCTTGGGCGGAGCAGGCCATGAACCCGCGCTCAGCGGGTTCGTGGGAGAGGGCATGCTCGATATCAGCGTGGTGGGCGATATTTTCGCGGCACCCGGGCCGCCGGCGGTCCTCGAGGCCTTGCGGCAGGCAAAACGGGATGCGGGAGTGCTCTTTGTGGTGTTGAATCATGCCGGGGATGTTCTGAGCGGCAATATGGCACTGCAAATGGCGGAGTCTGAGGGGATCAAGATCACCAAGGTCGTGACGCACGAGGATATCGCCGCAGGCCCTGGAACTCCGGACGCGGACCGACGCGGGCTGGTGGGCTGCGTGGCACTTTACAAAATCGCGGGCGCCGCGGCGGAGGCCGGGAAAAGTCTCGAGGAAGTCGCAGCCATTGCGGAGCGCCTCAACAACAACATGGCAACCCTTGCCGTGGCCATGAAGGCCGCCACCCACCCCGCCACCGGCGAGGCCCTGTTTGAACTCCCCGATGACGAGATGGAAATTGGGATGGGCCAGCACGGAGAAGCCGGTACCGGCCCCTCCCCCATCCGCAGTGCCGACGAGACCGCCGCCATCATGATGGAGAACCTCGTCAAGGCCATCGGGGCCAAAGCCGGAGACCGTCTCCTGGTGATCCTCAATGGCGCGGGAGCCACCACCCTGATGGAACTCTACATCGTCTTCAGGGGCGTGAAAAAGTACCTCGACCAGCACGGGATCACGATCGTGGCCAGCCACGTGGGGGAACTTCTAACGGTGCAGGAGATGGCGGGCTTCCAAATGTTTGCGGCCAAGATGGACGACGAGCTGCTTGACCTCTGGAAGGCACCCTGCAACACTCCGGCCTGGGCCGTGAAATGATCGGCACCACCGGAACTCCGCACATGAAAGACACCGTCAACCCGAGCCAAGTAACCGCCATGCTTCGCACGGCGGCCGGGCAGATCCGCGCCCGCCACCAACTTCTCACCGATCTCGACAGCGTCACCGGCGACGGGGACCACGGAACCGCCATGCTGCGATCCATGGATGCCCTTGAGCAGACGATGGACGCCATGCCCGAGGCGGAGCTCAAGGAGGTCCTCGCCAAGAGCGGCTGGGCCGTGATGTCTGCGGCGGGCGGCTCGACCGGCCCGCTGCTCGGGACCTTTTTCATCGGGATGGGAGCGAGCCTCGGCGAAGCCGGGCAACTCGATGGGGCCGCCCTGTCCGCAATGATCCGGCGCGGCGTCACCGAGATGCAAAAGCACACCCAGGCGCGGATCGGCGACAAGACCATGATGGACGCCCTGTTGCCGGCGGTCGCCACCCTCGAACAGCACGATGAGTCGACTCCTCCCGCCCGGCTCCTGCAACTGGCGGCGGAATCCGCCGCCCTCGGTGCCGAACAAACCAAGGACATGCTGGCCAAATTCGGCCGCGCCAGGAACCTGGGTGACCGCGTCCTGGGCCATGCCGATCCCGGTGCCACATCGATGGCCCTCATCCTGGCCGGCTTTGCGGAGGCCCTGAACGAATCCTAAAACTTCAAAATCGACCTGCCGGGACAATTTTTGTGAAAGAATCAGCCGGCGCACAACGAATCCCAAGTGATGAAAGAACAACCAACTTCCAATCTAATGAGCCGCCGGGTCTGTCTCAAAACCGTAGGCGGGGCAATGTTGCTATCGACCGGAGCGGGGGCGGCGGCTGCCGACGTGTCGAAGAGCGAGTTTTACCAAAAGGGAGCCTTTGATGCAAAGGCGGCAAAGGCCGCCTGTTTCAAGATGATGGAGCGGTTCGGCTACCCGATTCCGGAGATTCTGCGGGGCGATGCCCTCTGGGTCTGCGATTTCCTGCAGGGGGCCTACGCGAAGCTCGGGATGGGCGGAGTGTTCTGGATGAATGAAAAGGGGAACTACGGGAAAAACGGGGGAGGACATTACCAGGGCAAGTTCAAAGACACCGATTTCGGGTACCTCGGCCACGAGATTTTCCTGTTGCCGGGCCAGATGCTGCCCGAGCACCGGCACATCGGCGGTCCCGAAGGATACGGACCGAAAATGGAAGCCTGGCAGGTGCGCTACGGAGAGGTCGAGTTTTTCGGCGAATACAAGCGGGCCGGGGATGAAACTCCGATCGCAGAGATGCCCCGGGAGCAACAACCGTGGGGCTGGGGCGAGGACTGGTTCAAATCAAAATTCGTTGCCAAACGCACCGCGAAATCGGGACAGCTATACACCCTCGAGGATCCCGAATCGTGGCACTTCCAGCGTGCCGGTGCCAAAGGTGCCATCGTCACCGAGTACGCCACTTATCACAACCACGTCGAGTTCAGCAAACCGGGAATGGCTTTCGACAGCTCGAAGTGACGCCCTGCCCTCTGGGGAATCGAACTTGATTGCTAGGGAATCGCTTTTCGGGGTTGGCGCGCATGGGGCAGCGAAAGCGGGCCTCGGAACCCGGGTGTGACCTCGAACGAGCCGAGATCTCGAGCAAGTTGGATTCCCGGTAAAGGTTGGGCGTGGCGGCGACGGTTTCCCAAGGGCCGCCGGTTCGGGGGCGAAAACGATCAGAAGCAGGTCCTCACAGCCCGATCAGACAGACCAACTCGGAATCGGTGAAATCATCCAAATGGTCCACTGCCGCGCTGAGGGTCTCTTCTTCTGCCAACTCCTGGAGTTCGGCAAATGGATTCTGCGGGGATGGATCCTGAATGATCGGCGATCCTGCCACGCCGCCCACGGGAGCATTTTGGCTCAGGGAAACGAAGGCAACGACCATGGCAGCGGCGGCCGCCGTGACTCCCGCCAGCGAAACGGGAATCCACAACCGCCCCCACCATCCGGGCGCGGCCTGCCCGGAAAGCCGTGCCGCGCGCACGGCATCATCCACGAACCGGGGACCGGCAGCCCGGGACGCTGCTTGATCAAGCAGTTTCCAAACGGCATCAGACTCCAAAGAGTCGTCCTGTGAATGAGGGTGGCGTTTCATGGCTGGCGGCGAGGTTCTCATTGATGGAACCACGTGGCGATGAAAAAGTTGCAAAATCCGGAGACATCACCCTAGACTTGTCGTGCATGAGTATCATCACAGGACGCGGAGACGAGGGGGAAACGGATTTGTTGTTTGGCCGGAGGATCGCCAAAACCGCGGTGCGGATGGAGGCGCTCGGCTGCGTGGATGAGGTCAACGCCGCACTCGGAATGGCCCGTGCGGCCACCACCGAACCCGCCATCATCGCGCTGGTGGACGCCATCCAGGAGCGTTTGATCGGGCTGATGGGCCAACTGGCCTGCCTGCCGGAGGACGAAGGCCGCTACCGCCTCGCCGCGGTGGGACCGGCGGATGTCGAGTGGTTGCTGGCCCAGGCACACGGCTACGAGGCGCGCGGGATCAACTTCACCGGCTGGGCGAAACCGGGGGCGGAGGGCTCGCTGTCCCGGGCCGGCCTGGACTTCGCCCGCACCATGGCCCGCCGGGCGGAACGGGCGGTGCTGGCCGTCCACGAGTCCGGCGAGCCGGTGCCTGAAGCCGTCCGCCTGTTTTTCAACCGCCTCTCGGATCTGCTCTGGATCATGGCGCGGGTGGCGGAGTGATCCCGCTGTTTCTTCAGGACCGGATGATCCGAAACCCGTTCACTCCGGTCAGCGGCGGAATGATTTCCACGAAGTGGGACTTGAGATGATGGGCCACGCTGGACTCTTCGACGATCTCCCGGATGAAGCCGTTGACTTCGCCCGGCTCACCCGTCACCTGGAGCTCGACTGTGCCATCCGGCAGATTGCTCACCCAGCCGCAGACGTCGAAGGACCGGGCGAGATTCTTGACGGCGTAGCGAAAGCCCACCCCCTGGACCCTACCGCGGAAGATGACCCGTTTGGCAATCATCGCGGGAGATCGAGCACGAGGAACAAAGTGAGGGCGATGGAAGCGAGGTGCATGGCGTCACGGGCAATTAGTCACCGATCTCTCGCGAAGATCAAGCCCAGTCGGAAAAACCCGCCGGAAAACCGGGCGTTCCCCGGCTATTTCCATTTGGCCGCCGTGTCCGGGGTGGCGGTGTTGAGAATGCGCAACCGCCCCGGCGCGGGGCGGGAAAGTTGCAGGTGGCGGCCGCCCGGGGTGGTGAGCGCCACCCCGGGAGTGGCGGGTGCGGCAGCCCCGGCCAGGGCACCAAGCCGGGCCAGCGCCGGCGGCAGCAGGCGGTCCACCGCCTCCGGCCTGGCCAACTCGATTTCCCAGATGACTGCCACCTCGGTTTCGCCGACGGCAAACAACTGGTAGCGGTCGTTGACCCAGTGGGCGGCCACCCCGGCGGCATCCGGCGACTCGCCGGCCGGGTCCAGCCAGAGCCGCAGGCCGAGTTCACCGGCCGATTCGCCCAAATAGTCGCCACCGGCCGGATCGTCGGGCGCAACCACCGGCGGCAGCTCGAGCGGCGGCGGCGCGGCGGGCGGCGTGGCGGGTTGCAGAATCGCCCGGGTGGTCTGCGGTGGATTGCGGAATGCCGCGAGCAACGGCCCGCTGCCCTTGACGTAGAGCGCATCGGCATATCCCTTCCCGGCGGTGGCCGCAAACAGGCTCAAATTCCGCACAAATGGTGCCAACGTGCCGAACGTCCGCACGGCTTCGGCGTCCTGTTTCATCGGCACAAACCCGATCGCCCGGGCGCTGGCCGCATAGTAACGAGCCTCGCTCCCGGCCGCCGTCCCCTGATGCAACGCCACCCGCGCACGGTCGGCATCGTCGCCCGGATATGCGGGAGGAGGAGGAAAATGCTGGCGCAACAGGATGCGGGTGAGCAAGCGGACCAGGGCGGCTTGATCCGGGATATCCTCGATCCGGAAGCGATCGGTCACCCAGCCCTCGCCAGACACCTCATCGAACCATCCGCGCACGCCCACCGCCTGCACGGCGGTCAACTCCGGCAGCAGCGGATGGTCTCCAGCCAGCCAGCCTAACAATGTGTAGGCCTCCTGGCGGTCGTCAATCCCGGCCGGACCGAACCGGCTTTCCACCGCAGCCCCGATCCTATCCCGCAGTTCCTCGCCGGCGATCCGGTGGATCACCGGACTGGAAAGAAAATCGAGGCTCAGGTCCTTCTCCACGCGATCGATGAATTCCTGGGGCACCGGCATCTCGCCAC
Source organism: Akkermansiaceae bacterium (assembly GCA_021733795.1). GTDB lineage: Bacteria > Verrucomicrobiota > Verrucomicrobiia > Verrucomicrobiales > Akkermansiaceae > Luteolibacter. The sequence continues at coordinate 10,790 of JAIPKB010000007.1, forward strand.
CGCCCTGGGCCAGCGAGCGCAGCGATTCGTTTTCACGCTTGAGCGCCGCGTTCTCCTCGCTGGCGATCCGGAGTTGGTTTTCCAGTTCCTCCGCCCCGGCAGGCCCGGCGGTCCGCCGCCAGTGCAGCCCCTGGATGATGCCGCCCGCTCCCACGGCCGCACCTAACAACAACGGCAGCAGCTTGTCGGCGGAAAGCAGGGCCACGGCTCGGACTACTTGGCAGGTGGGGTTCGGCGCTCGGTCGCCGGGACCGGCTCGTCGAACATCTTCGGATCCATCGCCGAAGTGGGCGATCCGTAATCACGTTCAAATTTCCCCCCCTGCAGCTTGTCTTCCAGGTAGTTGCGGATCACCGGCTTGCTCGCCTTGCCCTGGGGGTCGATCAGATACTCCACGATCTGCACCGGCATCTCCTCGGCGGGATTATTTTTCCAAACCCGGCGGACACGGCAGTCCCACATCCGCTCCATGACCAACTGGCCATCCTCCTTGCGGTAGCCGTAGTCGACCTTGTAGAGCTGGGTTTGCTGGGCATCGAAAATCTCACTGGCCAGCGGATTGCCATTGGCATCCATCCGGTAGATCGTCACCAAGGTGAGGCGGCCGGAGGCGGAATAGGTTTTCTTGGTCACTACCTTCCCGTCCGGGCTGCGGGTGAACACGCTCTTCCGCCCGTCCTCATGCTGTTTCACCCGGACGTTGGGTCCATCCACCATGTCCAGCCCATCCGCCCGCGACTGCGGCGCGACCAGCAAACCCAGCACGGCGAGGATCATTCCAATGACAGCGGCTCTCATGACCGGGATTCTACCCCCATCCCGGCTCCCGCGCAAGCACGCATTTGCAACCACGGGACAAACACCATGGCGGATTTTTGCACGAGACACATGAGCAATCGATGATTGGTTCCGCACCGGTGAGATTTGACCGCTGATTGCGCTGAGAACCGCTGAGACCGCTGTGGGTATTTGATTTCAGCGAAATCAGCGGTCCTCAGCGTTTCAGCGGTTCATTACTCCTCAATTCCCTCGTCCTACGATTCTGAAAACAGACTCTCTGCTCTGCAAATCAATGCTTTGCGAATTTCCAAAAATCCGCCATGGGACAAACACCCTCAAGGAAACCGCGCTGCTCCCGGACTCCGGCGAATGCCACTTCGACGAATTTTTCCGCCAGTCCGAAACCGTGCGCCGGAAACTGTCGGAAATGCCTTCGCCCGGAATGCCCGGCATGAAGGGCTGAAAAGAAGCCGCGGCGGATCAGAACACGTAGTTCAGTTCCACGGAAGCGCGGGTGGTGGTCTGGTAGCGTTTGTCGTCGCTATCGAACGTGGCCACCTTGAGAATGCCGGTGAAGTGCTCGTCGAATTTTTTCAAGAGCATGGTGTCGTATTCCCAGCCGAGGCTGGCGTCCAACGAATTGTCGCCGAACGCGTGCAGGACATTGGTCCACTTCATGTCCCAACAGACCGGCAGCATGTAGCTGAGGTAGCCGTCGGTGATGCCGCCGTGGGTGCCGGCCGTGCGTCGGCCGACGAAGGCATCGGCCCAACCGTTGAACGCGTGCAGGGTGGCCAGCGGCGTCTGGAAGCCGCTACCGAGGAATTCCACGCCGAGAGTGAGGGATTGCTGGTCGAAGGCCTTGGTGATGGTGCCGTGGGCGTACCACGCCTGGTCGTTGTTGAGCGGTCCCGCCTTTTCCTGATAGGCCACTTCCCCGTAGAGGGTAAAGCCGCCCACATCCCCTTTGGCGCTGGCACCATAGGTGTCGTTGTCCCAGCCGGTGACTCGATCGAAGTCCATCAGATAGACATAGCCGCCGAGCGTCACCCCCTCAAGGCCGGTGTAGGAGGCGTTGAACAGATGGGTGTTGGAGCCGATGTCCTGGACGTTGGGGGAGGCATTGGTCGCCGGACCGTCCGCTGCCGACCCGAAAATCCGGTTTACCTGGTTGACGTAGGCATAGTTCAGGGTCAGGCTGTCCACGCATTTGTTGGCCAGCGTGAGGGCGTCAAAGGTCTGTTCGTTCTGGCGCCAGCCGACGTTGCCGATGTAGTTGGCGCTATCGTAAATCAGGCGCTGGCGGCCGACGCGGAGCAGGTTGTGGTGGCCGCTATATTGCAGGTAGCCCTGATTCAGCTCGTTGGTCTCCGGATCGGCGATGAGGGAGTTGTTGGGGTCGAAGGGATCGGCACCGGGAGCGCCGCCGTTGTAGTCGTCGATGATGGCTTGGGAGAACTCGCCTTCGACCAAGGCGCTGAAGCCGTTCCACTCGGTGGTTTTAAGGCCGACCCGCTCACGGCTGGTGAGCGCGTGTGACACGTCATAGCCATCCACGTCGGCGAATTCGTAGCGCACGCGGATGTCGAGGAAGGGGACGATCCAGGAGCTGGCGGCGGGAACCAGCGGAGCGGTGGCCAAGTCTGGAGTGCCGGCCTGAAGCAGGGTGGCGCCGGATAACAATAGGAGGGTGGTGTTTTTCATCGGATGATTGCTAGAACGTCTTTTCGGGGCTGGTGCGCATGAAGGGCTAAAGAGCGGCTCGGAGACCGGGAGAAAAAGAGGCAGGAACAGGGCTCCCGGCACCCTGACGGCAGGTGGAAGGCGGGCCTTCCGGGGGCATTGGTCCGGAAATGGCTGGCATGGTGTCAAATCCTCAAGCGCGAAGGTATGGTGTTTCCTTCCCATGCCAAGGAAAATCGGAGGGAGGGCCAGATCGAGTGCCTTGCTCCAAAACAGCAATTCATGCGCATTCTTCGCAACTTGATGCGCGGCAAATGTTCTGGACTCGGGCCCTCGAAATTGTTATCTTAGGCATTCAAGAAATCATTAACCTCTTTTCTTTATTGATCCGCCCGCTGACCTGATCCGCGTGAATTTCCCAACCCAGCTTTCATCATCCCATGCGCACCCGCCTTCACTCCCCCTTTCCCGCAACCGTTGACTGATTGCCTGACGATCCATGAGCACCTCCCCAGGAAAGATCCGGATGATTTTGGCGCTGGCCCTCTGCGCCACGGCAGGCGTTATCCTGCTCGCCAAGGGTGCGGGTGAGTCGGCGGCCGCCCCGGCACCTGATGATGCGAAGCTACCGGACGTCGCCCGCCCGTCCGCCAGCCAGCCGGTGACCGGCCTGGTGGGGGGCACCCACCTGGACAAGACTCCGCCGCGTGAGACGAAGGGCCTGGATCTGGTGAAAATGGGCTGGACCTACAATTGCATGGAGTGTCACAAGCTGTTCCCCGCCAAGTGGCACTATGACCGACCCATGAACGAGCACAAGGATCTCAAGCTCGATCACGGCAACAACCGCTTCTGCCTCAACTGCCACCATCCCACCAACCGCAACGCGTTCGTCGATTACGATGGCGCCGAGATCGCCCAGGCCAACGTGGTGGAACTCTGCGCGAAATGCCACGGCACGACCTACCGCGATTGGAAAGCGGGCGTCCACGGCCGCCAGAACGGTTTCTGGGACGCCGACAAGGGCGAGAAAACCAAACTGAAATGCATCCAGTGCCACGACCCCCACAGCCCCAAGTTCAAGGCGATGGCACCGCTCGCGCCGTTGCGTTACCCACCCCGCGCCGCCCATCCCCCGGGCGCTGACCATTCCGAACCCGCCGGTCATACCGACGAACCCTGACGTCCGATGAACCACGACCCGCAAGACACCGTCAGCCCCCGCACCATCGAGCAGGTTTACAAACCCATCGACCGTCGCACCTTTCTCAAGGGCTCGGCGGTGGCGATGGTCGGCGTGGCCGGCCTGATGGCCGCGCTCAAGCCACTGCTCGCGCTCGAATCCGGCGAAACCACCCTCGACGACCTGCTGCAAAAACACTACCGCGAGCTGAAACCCGAGGATTTGAAGAAAATCATGGCCGCGCTGGAGGCCAAAACGGAGAAACAATACGGCGTCCGCCCGACCATCCGCGATCTCAAGCCGATCCCTGGCGTGGAGTTCGGCTACGCGCTGAACCTGACCCGCTGCATCGGCTGCCGCAAGTGCGCCCACGCCTGCCTCAAGGAAAACAACCAGTCGCGCGATGACGCCCAGGACATCGAAATGTCCTACATCCGCGTGTTGGAGATGAACAAGGGCGCGATCAATCTGGAGACCTCCTCGGTTTACTACGATCCGGAAACCGTGCCGCAAAAGGGCAAATATTATATGCCGGCCCAGTGCCACCAATGCCGCCAATCGCCCTGCACCAAGGTGTGCCCGGTGCAGGCCACCTGGCAGGAACCGGACGGTGTGGTGGTGGTGGACTACAACTGGTGCATCGGCTGCCGCTACTGCATGGCCGCCTGCCCCTACGACGCCCGCCGTTTCAACTATAAGAAACCGAGTCTCACCAAGGACCAGATCAATCCCAATCAAAGTTACCTCAGCAACCGCATCCGGCCCAAGGGCGTGGTGGAGAAGTGCACCTTCTGCCTGCACCGCACCCGCGATGGCAAATACCCGGCCTGCCTCGAGGTCTGCCCCACCGGCGCAAGGGTCTTCGGCAACCTGCTCGACCCCGACAGCGAGATCAACTACATTCTCAACAACAAGCGCGTCTATGTCCTCAAGGAAGAAGTCGGGACCCTGCCGCGCTTTTACTACTTCTTCGATAAATGAGGGACTACTTCACATTCCTGTTCCGCGTCTGGCGGCTCTCGTTCCAGGGCAGTTGGAAATTCTACGCCTGGATGACGCTGCTGTCCGTGGTCTCACTCATCGGCCTCAACGCCTGGGCGCACCAGATCGTCGACGGCCTCCAAACCACCGGCATGACCAACCAGGTCAGTTGGGGCGCCTACATCGCCAATTTCACCTTCCTGGTCGGCGTGGCGGCGGCGGCGGTGATGCTCGTCATCCCGGCCTATATTTATAAGAAGGAACACATGCACGAGGTGGTGCTGTTCGGCGAGTTGCTGGCGATCGCGGTCATCGTCATGTGCCTGCTGTTCGTCACCGTGGACCTCGGGCACCCGGAGCGTTTCCATCACATGATTCCGCCGTTCGGGGTGTTCAACTTTCCGGGTTCGATCCTGTCGTGGGACGTGATCGTGCTCAATGGCTACCTGTTGTTGAACCTGCACATCGCCGGCTATCTGCTCTACTGCCGCTACCGCCACCGCGAGCCGACCCGGATGTTCTACATCCCGTTCGTGTTCCTCTCCATCGCCTGGGCGGTGAGCATCCATACCGTGACGGCCTTCCTTTACGTCGGATTGGCCGGCCGCAGCTACTGGCACAATCCGCTGGTGCCGTCGCGCTTCCTGGCATCGGCCTTCGTGGCGGGCCCGGCGCTGATGATCCTCACCTTTCAGATCGTGCGCAAGGTGACCCACTATTTCATCGGCGACAAGCCGATCTTCACCCTGCGCATGATCATGACCGTGGCGATGATCATCAACATGTTCCTGCTCGGCTGCGAGTTGTTCACCGAGTTTTACTCGCCCACCCAGCATGCGGCCGCCGCACACTATCTGTATTTCGGGCTGCACGGCCACAGCGGACTCGTCCCGTGGATCTGGACGGCCATCGCGCTCAACACCATCGGCCTGGGGCTGCTGATCTCACCGTTCAGCCGCCGCATCGTGGGCCTCAACCTCGCCTGCGGCACCTGCTTCATCGGCATCTGGACCGAGAAGGGCATGGGCCTGATCATCCCCGGCTTCGTGCCCTCGCCGCTCGGCCAGGTGGTCGAGTACCTCCCCACCGTCAACGAAACCCTGGTCTGCCTCGGCATCTGGTCGTTTGGCGCGCTGCTGTTCTCGTGGATGCTGCATGTGGCCATCCCGATCATGAACGGCAGCCTGCGTGAGAACCCGGAATTCGCCACTTCCCAAGATTAACCCCCACCATCTCCCAACCCCACCCGATCTCCAGAACCTAACCACAACATTCCATGAAAACACGGATCATCAACCTAACGCCGTTCATCGCGCTGCTAACGGTGGCGCCCCTCGCCCAGGCCGGGTTCACCCTGGCGGAAATGTCGCCGCAAAGCAAAGCCTGCGTCGCCTGCCACAAGAAGGAGAGCGCGGCGGTGTACGAGCAGTGGGGCTCCTCCAAACATTTCCGCGCCAACGTCGGCTGCTTCGAGTGCCACACCGCCAACGAAACCGACAAGGACGCCTACGAGCACTACGGCCAGTTCATCGCCACCATCGTCTCGCCCAAGGACTGCGCCCGCTGCCATGAGCACGAGGTGCAGGAGTTCAACGACTCCCACCACGCCAAGGCCGCACGCATCCTCGGCTCGCTCGACAACACCCTTGCGGAAGTCGTCGAGGGCAACAACGGCTTCAAGACCGATGGCTTCCCCCAGGGCGTGAGCGCGGCGGCGGTCAACGGCTGCTGGCAGTGCCACGGCTCGGAAGTCAAGGTGCTGGAAACCGGCCGCCTCGATGCCGCCACCTGGCCTAACACCGGCATCGGCCGCATCAACCCCGACGGCAGCGAAGGCTCCTGCACCGCCTGCCACTCGCGCCACTCGTTCAGCGCCGCCCAGGCCCGCACCCCGGACACCTGCGGCAAATGCCACATGGGGCCGGACCACCCGCAGATCGAAATCTACAACGAGTCGAAACACGGCATCGCCTACCGCGCCAACATCGACAAGATGGCGCTCGACAACGAGAAGTGGATTGTCGGCGAGGACTACAGCGCCGCGCCCACCTGCGCCACCTGCCACATGAGCGCCACCAAGGACCAGCCGGTCACCCACGACGTGGGCATGCGGATTTCCTGGAACAACCGCCCCGCCATCTCGGTGCGACCTGAGGTTTCCGACGCCAAAATGGGCCTGCCCGGCAAGGATGTGCCGTGGGAAAAACGCCGCGCCAACATGGAAAACGTCTGCATCACCTGCCACAACATCAACATGGTGGGCGCCTTCTACAAACAGTATGACGCCCTGATCGACCTCTACCACGACAAGTTCGCCAAGCCCGGCCTCAGCTTGATGGAGGCCGCCGCGCCCCTGCTCAGCAAACCCGGGTTCAGCAACAAGATCGACTTCACCTGGTTCGAACTCTGGCATCACGAAGGCCGCCGCGCCCGCCACGGAGCGAGCATGATGGGACCGGACTACACCCACTGGCACGGCACCTATGAAGTGGCCAGGAATTTCTACTCGGAGTTCGTCCCCGAACTGCGCGAACTCGTCGAACACAACCTCAAGTCCGAGGACCCGGTGAAAAAGGAAGCCGCCGAGAAACTCCACAAGCTCCTCGATGAAACGCTCAACAGCGACAACCACAAGTGGTATCTCAACAAGATGGACCCCGCCGAAAAGGCACGTCGTGAAAACGCGGTGAAGGAGTTCCAGCAACGCTATTCCAAATAACCGGACCCGGACCCCATGCCCATCTCCTCCTACGTCGTTCGTTGCCTGCCGGCGGATCAAGCCGCCGTGCGCGAGGAACTCCTCGCCCTGCCCGGCGTCGAGCTGGGCGAGGCCACGGAAAAGGGCTTCCCGGTGGTCACGGACACCCCCACCACCCGCGCCGCCACCGAGCTGGGCGAGCGCTTGCAGGACCTCCCCGGCGTTCAATCCGCCGTGCTCGTCTATCACAACTTCGAGGACGTGGCCGATGACCTGGCCGCAGCCGCCACCCCTCCCAAACCTTGAACATCCAACGATCCAGTCTTCCCATGCCTCTCGCCAACCGCCGCCTTTTCATCAAACAAGCCGCCCTGTCCTTCGCCTCCTGCGTGATGGCCGGCAGCCTGCCGCGCAACCTGACCGCCGCCACCACCGTGGAAGGCGAGGACGGCCTGACCTGGCAAAAGGCACCCTGCCGCTTTTGCGGCACCGGCTGCGGGGTCATGGTCGGCGTCAAGGATGGCCGCGTCGTCGCCGTCCAGGGCGACCTCGAAAATCCGGTCAACAAGGGCCTGCTCTGCGCCAAGGGTTACCACGCCGGCGTCGCCCTCTATGGCAAGGACCGCCTGACAACCCCGTTGATCCGCAGGGATGGCAAACTCCAACCGGTTTCCTGGGAGGCGGCGATCGACACCATCGCCAGCGAAATCCACGCCCGCCCCGCCACCTTCGGCTTCTACGGCTCCGGCCAGTGGACCGTGATGGAGGGCTTCACCGCCATGAAGTTCATGAAGGGCGGCCTCGGCAACAACCATGTGGACCCGAACGCCCGCCTCTGCATGGCCAGCGCCGTGGTCGGCATGATCACCACCTACGGCGTGGACGAACCGAGCGGCTGCTACGATGACTTCGACCTCGCGGACACCGTGATCCTCTGGGGCAACAACCCGGCGGAAATGCATCCGGTCCTCTGGTCCCGGATCATCGACCGCCGCGCCAAGGGCCAGCAGGTGGAAGTCATCGACATGGCCACCCGCCGCACCCGCAGCACCGAGCAGTCCGACCACTACATCGAGTTCACCCCCCAGGGCGATCTGGCGATCGCCAACGGGATCTGCCACCTGCTGGTGAAATCCGGCAAATACGACAAGGAATGGGTCGCCAAACACTGCAATTTCCGCCAAGGCGCCGACGCCGACGGCGAGGCGATGACCTTCGAGGAATATGCGAAGTGGCTGGAAACCTACACCCCGGAATATGTCCAACAGGTCGCCGGCGTGCGCCCGAAACAGCTCCAGTTGTTAGCCGACCGTTTCGCCGATCCCGATCGCAAGGTCGTTTCGCTGTGGTGCATGGGGATGAACCAGCACACCCGCGGCACCTGGATCAACAACCTGGTTTACAACGTCCACTTCCTCAGCGGCAAGTTCGGCAAGCCCGGCAGCACGGCATTCTCGCTCACCGGCCAGCCCAGCGCCTGCGGCACCTGCCGCGAAGTCGGCACGCTCGGCCACGCGCTGCCCGGCGGCCGCATCGTCGCCAATCCCGAGCACCGGCAACAGTGCGAGGAACTCTGGAACGTCCCGGCGGGCCGCATCAACTCGAAACCCGGTCATCACGCCGTGGCCTTGTTCGAGGCCTTGCAAAAGGGCGACATGACCGGCTGCTGGGTCCAGGTCACCAATCCCGCCCAGACGATGCCCAACCTCAACGCCATGACCAGCAAGCTGCGGGATCGCTTCCTGGTCGTCTCCGACATCTATCCGACCGTTACCACCGACCTCGCCACCGTGGTGCTGCCATCCGCGATGTGGGTGGAGAAAAACGGGGTCTTCGGCAACAGCGAACGCCGCACCCAGCAGTGGTTCAAGATGGTCAATCCGCCGGGCGAGGCACGCGACGACGTCTGGCAGGTCATCGCCGTGGCCCACAAGCTTTTTGAAATGGGCCACCCCGGCATGAAGAACAAGGACGGCGAGTTCCTCTTCACCTTCAAGGACCAGGACGGCAAGCCGCTCGAGATTTGGAAATGGGAGGTCTTCAACGCCCACAATGTGGACGAGATGTTATATAATGAATACCGGCCGTTCACCATGATGAAGCACAAGGACGTGGCTCCCTATCAGGAATTGGTCAATAGCCGCGGCATGCGCTGGCCGGTGGTCAAAAACAGCGACGGCATCTGGCAGGAAACCCCGCGCCGCTTCGTCGAGGGCGAGGATCCCTACGTCAAACCCGGCACCGCAGTCGATTTCTACTGGGGCAAGCTCAAGGACCACAAGGCGCTGATCTGGGCCCGTCCCTACGAGCCGCCGCCCGAGGTGCCGGATGACAAATACCCGTTCTGGCTCTGCACCGGACGCGTGCTCGAGCACTGGCACAGCGGCACCATGACCCGCCGCGTGCCGCAATTGCACCGCGCGATGCCCAAAGCCTACGTCGAATTGAATCCCGAGGATGCCGCCAAGATGAACATCTCCACCGGCGACCCCGTGAAAATCACCTCCCGCCGGGGCACCCTGACCTTGCCCGCCTGGATCAACGGCCGCTCCACGCCGGCCAAGGGTGCCGTCTTCGTGCCGTTCTTCGCCGAGGAGTCCCTCATCAACCTGGTCACGCTCGAAGCCTTCTGTCCGCTCTCCAAACAGCCGGACTACAAGAAATGCGCCGTGACCATCACCAAAGTCTGACGGAACCGCCATGAAACCGTTCCACAACCTCGCCGTGCCCATCCTGCTGGGTGGTGCCAGCCTATGGTGGCTCAGCGCCGCTGACGAACCGGCCGCAGCGGTCACCACCCCCCCGGCCTACAACGAACACCGCTCGTTCGCCCAGCCCGTGCGCCCCGATCCGGTGGGCACCAAAATCAGTGCCAACCGCGCCTTCTGGGGCGCGCCGCCGCCGATGCCTCACAGTTTTCCCGAAGCCCGCGACGACGGCCGCCTGTGCCTCACCTGCCACGCCCGTCAAAACCGCATCGAGAAACGCCAGCAGGCGATCGTGCCGGTGCCCCACGCGGAGTTCTCCCAATGCCAGCAATGCCACGTCCCCAAGGGCGATGGCAGTTCGTTCTTCCGCGCCTCCGGGTTTGTGGGTCTCGATTTCCCCGGCAAGGGAACCCGCGCCCATCCCTACGCGCCGCCGACCATCCCGCACAAAACCTTCATGCGCGACAACTGCCTGTCCTGCCACGGCCCCGCCGGCAAACAGAAGATCGCCTCGCCCCACCCCTTCCGCAGCCAGTGCCAGCAATGCCACGTCTCGGACGCCACCAAGAACTACGACCGACCCGTACCGTGGAAAACCCTCGACGGCAAACTCTAACCCAATCTGATGGACTCCGAGTTGAGGAACGCGGCTGATATCCGCAAACTGTCCCCCGCGGAGCTGGAGGCGCTCGGCCAGCACAGCCTGCGCGGGCACTTGCAGGCGCAGGCCGAGGTGGCGCACCTGAAGCACGGCCCCCTAACCGCCGATACCCTCGCCGCCTTGCTCCAGGACCCGGAATGCCTGCGCCATCCCGTACGCCTGGTGTTCGAGTTCGGCCAAATGGCAATGCATCAGTTCGCCCATCCGGACATCGACTGGCGCAACCCGGACCAGGACGGCCGCGTCCTCTATCTCCGCCCGCTGCTCAGACAGAGCCCGCACCTCCTGCCGCTGGCGGTTGCATATATGATTCCGCTCATCAACTATGGCGACGTCGTCACCGACGGGCACTGCCTGCTCTACGGCGCCACCTTGCTGGGAATGACCGAAGACGAATACTACAACGACCTCTGCGCCCTAGCAGACAACCTCGGCGCCGAAATCCGGAGTGGAGGGTATGGCATCGAGGGCCAGGGCTAGTTCCTCGCCCCCCGACTCAGAGCCCCGCTCTCTTCCTCCCTGAAGTCAGGAGGGAAGCGATGAGCGGCAGGATGCCGGAAAGCGCGAGCACCGACGCGGCGAGGCACATGGTCCTGAGGGCGAGGCTGATGTGACCGGCGAGTGATGCGGGATCGGCGGTCGTTCGGATTGCTTCGTAGTCCGTTAGCATCGCCACCGGGAAGATCCGGATGAAAAATCCGCTTGGCCGAGGCTGCAAGCGGACCTATCCGAGGCCGGGCGATTTTCCAATGAATGCGTCTCCGCGATCAGCTCGCGGGGATCACTGCCCGTCTGCCGCCACTTCCCGGGCCTGGATCGCGGTGATGGCGATGGTGTAAACGATGTCCTCCACCAGGGCTCCGCGCGAAAGATCGTTGACCGGGCGCTTGAGGCCTTGCAGCACGGGGCCGATGCTGATGACGTGGGCACTGCGCTGCACCGCCTTGTAGGTGGTGTTGCCGGTATTCAGATCCGGGAAAATGAAGATCGTGGCACGGCCGCCGAGCGGGCTGTTGGGAGCCTTGGTCGCGGCAACCCCGGCGATGGCTGCGGCATCGTATTGCAACGGACCGTCCAACAACAGGTCAGGGCGCTTGGCATGGGCGAGCCGGGTCGCCTCGCGGACCTTGTCCACATCCACGCCGTAGCCGGATTCACCGGTGGAGTAGGAAATCATCGCTACCCGCGCGGGAATCCCCAGGCTGATCGCCGAGTCCGCGCTCTGCAGGGCGATGTCCGCCAGCATCTCGGCATCGGGGTCCGGGTTCACCGCGCAGTCCCCGTAAACCAGCACCTGGTCCGGTAAACACATATAGAAGATCGAGGAAACCACCCTGGCATCCGGCTTGGTCTTGATGATCTGGAGCGCCGGGCGGATGGTGTTGGCGGAGGTGTGGAGCGCGCCGGAAACCAGGCCGTCCACCTCCCCCAGGGCAAGCATCGTGGTTCCCAGCCAGACGTTGTCCTCGAGGAAATCCGCCGCATTCTGGCGGCTGATGCCCTTGTGCCGGCGCATCTCGAACAACGGGTCCAAATAGCGCTCGCGAACCTCGGCGGGATCGATGATCTCGACTTCCTCGGGCAACCGGATTTCCAGGCCTTTGGCCACCCGCAGGATCTCTTCACGATTACCTAACAAAACACTGCGGGCGATCCCGCGCTGGGCGCAGAGGACGGCCGCGCGGATGGTCCGCGGCTCGCTGCCCTCGGGCAGCACGATCCGTTTGTTCGCCTGCCGGGCCAGCTCGACCAGACGGTAGCAGAACGCTGCGGGCGACATCCGCGCCTCCACCGGCGCGGAACACCTTTCCGCCAGCCAGACGGCATCGATGTGGGCCGCGACAAACTCCATCGAATCACGGATGCGCTCGATGTCATCGGCGGCCACCTCGCGGCTCAGGTTGGTCAGGTTGGTGGCGGTCTGCCAACTGTTGGTCTGGACCTTGAGGATCGGCAATCCGCCTTCCAGGGCAGGCCGGCAGAGTTCGTAGATCTGGGGCGGCAGTTCGGTATCGCCGGTGAGCACCAAGCCGGCGAAGGAGGTCTTGTTGACCGCCGCCATGGCGACCGCCACGAACACGTCCGCGCGATCGGCGGGTGTGACCAGCAGGTAGCCGGGTTTCAAGGAAACCAGCATGTTGGGCACGGTGCGGGCGAGCAGGGTGAAGTTCTTCACCCGGCGGGTGTGGATTTCGCCCTCGTTGATGATCCGTGCGCCCAGGTGGTGGGCGATGTCCACGGTTCGCGGCGAGGCGAGGTCCGGATTCTCGGGCACCGTGCCAATGATCGGAAACCGGGTGCGGTTGAACAGCGGGCAACGTTCCAGTAATCCAGCCCGGATTTCGTCCAGCGATGTCCCGAGCGACTCGGGAGTATGATTGATGATACAGCCGAGGATATTGCCCGCCTGGAGTCCGCCGAATTCGCGGATCGAAAGCTCCATCCCCGCCGCAAAATCCCCGAAATCCCCCGGTTGATCCCCCCGGATCCTGCCCGCGAGGATGACGTGGGCGCTGAGAGTGCTAGCCAGACTTGCGTTGATCGCCGCCGCCGTGGGCCATTCCTGAGAATAGACAATGCCCTCCACCACCACCACATCGGCATCCCGGCAGCTTTCGTGCAAGCCCGCGACCACCCGCTCCATCAACTGCTCTTCCTGACCCGCCGAAATGAGCCGCGCCGCCTCGCTTTGGGGAATCGGTGAAACCGGCTCGAGCTGGGTGGTGGAACGGATGAAATGGGTTGACCGTTCGGGACCGTCATCGTGGCTGAATGATTGGCCGATGGGCTTGTAGAATGCGACCCGCACGCCGCGGGCGTCGAGTGCGCGGACCAACCCGAGGGCAAGCGTGGTAAGGCCGACCCGGCTGCCGCTCGGAGCCAGAAACAGGGTGCGTGGGGTGTGGGAATTCATGGTTGGCAAATGGTCGGTTAGAGTGATAGAAAGCGTGCCGCCTCGCGGGCGATGACCAGTTCCTCGTTGGTGGGCACCACCAGCACGAGCAACCCGCTTTCCGGCCGGGTGATCCGGCCACCGCTCGGGCGACCGTGGTCTTGATTGAGTGCCGGATCGAGCGCGGGCCGGAGGATCCGCAGGTGGTCCAGGGTCTTTTCCCGCACCGGGGCCGAGTGCTCGCCGATCCCGCCGGTGAACACCAGGGCGTCGATCCGGTCGAGCCCGGCAGCCAATGCCAGCAGGCCTTTGGCAAGACGGTAGCAGAACACCTCGATCGCAAGTTGGGCGCGTTCGTGCCCGTCCGCCGCGGCGGCGGCCAGCGTGCGCATGTCATTGCTGAGACCGGACAAGCCTAACAACCCACTCTCACGATTGAAGATCCGGGTGATTTCCTCCAGTGGCCTGCCCAGCGCGCGGGCCAGGAACTCGTGGAGATTGGGATCCAGATCCCCGCTGCGGGTACCCATCACCAACCCCTCCAGCGGGGTGAAACCCATGCTGGTGTCCACACTCCGCCCGCCCTTCACCGCGCAGGCGCTGCAACCGTTGCCGAGGTGGGCGGTGAGCAACTGGAGGTCAGCCGGCTCCTTTCCTAACAACCGCGCGGCCTCGGCCGCGACAAACCGGTGGCTGGTGCCGTGAAACCCGTAGCGGCGGACCTGGTGGCGTTCATACAACTCGTGGGGAATGGCATACAAAAACGCCCGGCGCGGCATGGTCTGATGAAACGCCGTGTCAAACACCGCAACATGGGGCAGCGCGGGAAAGCGCTCCCGGGCGGCCTCGATGCCGGCCAGGTTCGCCGGATTGTGCAACGGCGCCAGCGGCACGCAGTCGCGGATCACCGCCAGCGACTCCGTCCCGATCAAGACGCTTTCTGAAAACGCCTCCCCGCCGTGGACCACCCGGTGCCCCACCGCGGCCACCGGCGTGCCATCCAGATGGTCAAGCACCGCCGCCATCGCCTGCGAGTGGTCGGCACCCGGGATCGGATGGCTCGCCTTTTCGCCGCCGGTCGGCGACAAGTGGAGGATCGCCTCCCCGGTGCCCAGCGCCTCGGCCAAGCCCTGGATCAACACCGCCTCGGTGGCGGCATCAAGCAGCGAGAATTTCAGCGAGGAACTACCGCTGTTGATGACCAGCACGGTGGTTGGCTGGGCGGATGGGGACGTGGACGAAGGACGGGAAGACATGGCGAACGACGGAAGAGTGAGCACTGTGCCGGACCCACCGGATTTTGCAAAGCGTTTTCCCAGCTGCGCGGACTTATCCTCAATAAACGTCAGCGGGGCGGTCGCAGCGGTTTGATCTGGGGCCCCGCCATTTTTCAGGCAGCCACTAAGAACCTGTCTGAAAAATGGCAGGGACGCTTTTCCGAAGCGTCCGGGTGAATGAACTGAGAATAAAAATGCCGTATCGACCGTTCATTCGCTACCCATTCTCGCGGACCGTTCGGAAAACGGTCCCTGCCTGAAGGATTTTCCTGACCGGCTCTAAGAAATCTGTCCGCCCATCCGTCGACTGGGTGATGGTTAAGATTTACGGACTAGCCGGGGCGTCGGTGCTGATGCTGGTGCAGTTGCTGATGCTGCAAGCCGGGAACGGATTTCGATTCATCTCTCGGTTCAGTCCCGACTATCCGCAGGTTCAACTGCCGATCGCGGAGAAGTCGCGCCGCTATGAATGGTTCTACGCGCCTGCGCAGTTCAGTTGGACCCGCAGGGCTGGCTGGGTGATCACCGATGCCGGGGCGGTCAAAGACGAAGAGGTGGAATCCCAACTGCGCCAGATCGTTGAGCGGGCGCGGGGTAAAGGGAGGGTCTCCGTTGTCCGGCTCAGGATGCCGGCGGATGCTTCAGCGGAACATTTCATGACCATGGCGCGGCGTGCGGAGCGCGTCGGAGTGGAGACCCTGGTGGTTGCAGTGTTCCAGCCTCCCGTCCGGCGTTCTCCCGAACCCGCTTCAAGCCAGGCTGGCGGGTAGGTGGAAACCATTCGGTTCGTGGGTGGATCATGAGGCCTTTCCGGATGGTAGCAACCGGGGGTGCATGACAAATAGGTCAAACGCCCCGCCACCCCGGGAACCGCAGGCAGGGGCCGACCTCCGGGCGGTCCGGGCAATACCGGCCACTTAAGAATTTTTGACCACGGATGACACGGATTGGCACGGATAGCGCTCCGCGTTTTCTCTTTTATCCGTGTACATCCGTGTAATCCGTGGTTGAATTTATCTGTCCTTCGCGCCTAATTGAACAGTCTTGGGCGGTCCGGGTGGGAACAGTCCCGTGCGCTGGAAAAACGGCGTGGGATCGCCGACATCCCGATCCTGAAATGGGGGCGGGCGGACGGTCCGGGTGGCTTGGGATTGGATGGAAGTGCAGCCTCGCCCCCGCCGGACCGCTCGGAGACCGGTCCCTGCCTGTGCCTGCGAAATTTTGACTTTATGGTCATGCACCCGGCAACCGGGTGCGTCTTACCGGATGCTTGACAAGTAAGGCAATATCGTCGATGGTCACCGCATGACCTCGCTGAAATTGACTTCAAAGCGGCAAGCGACGTTCCCGAAGGAAACCTGTGAGGCGCTTGGCGTGAAGCCGGGTGACGTGATCGAGCTTGAGGCTCGCAACGAGGGCGGGGTGAAGATCTGGGTGTTGCGACCTCAAGCGGCTCACACCCGCGAATGGGTGGGCTGCCTCGGATCGCGCGCCGGGAAAGTCGCGGATCATTCGCTGGCGGCGATCCGCGAGAGCATTGCGACCGGTTGATTCATGGAGCATACACCGGCGCAACCAGTGAGATGGTCACTTTCGAGAAAGCCGGCAGGAAGTTGAAGTCCGTCCGGGTGCTGTGACCGATGGCCAGCGAGGGGTCTCCTGTGACTTTTCCGGAGGCCCCGCACCGCCCGGCGCGGGAGCCGGTCGGCACAAGCGAGGGCGCGCGTGCCCTCACTCAAACGCATGCTTTACAAAATATGGCACATTTTTCTGTTGACACCACCAGATGTTGGCCCAAAGTCGCCCGGTAAGCACCTCCCCCGTCTGCCTTTCCTGCTAATGCGTTGCGTCCAATGCGGTTCCCAAAACGACAAAGTCCTCGATTCCCGCTCATCGAAGGATGGCACCTCCATCCGGCGCCGGAGGGAGTGCCTGGCCTGCGGCTACCGCTACACGACCTACGAGCAGATCGAACGCACCGAACTCCGGGTGGTCAAGCGCGACGGCACCCGCGAATCGCTCAACCGGGAAAAGCTGATGAGCGGCCTGGTCAAGGCCTGCGAGAAGCGCCCCGTCCCGATGGACCGGCTCGACCGCGCGGTGGAGGAAATCCTAACCGACCTGCACAAGGATCATCTGTCCGAGGTGCCCTCGGCGGTGATTGGCGGCAAGGTGATGGACAAGCTGCACCAGATCGACCCGGTGGCCTACGTCCGCTACGTTTCGGTTTACCGCCAGTTCGAGGACGTGAACGAATTCATTCAGGAAATCCAATCCCTCTCACGGCGCGCCGCCCGGGATCCCATGCAACGCCGCCTGTTCAAAGACTGACTCTCTCCCCCACCCCCAATTGCCGCACCCAACCCTTACCCTTAGAACCCAACCGCCAACCTATTCCTCTCCAGTGATCTCCTACATCGGCAACCGCCCCGCGCTTCAGATCGGACACTATCAAGTCACCGATTACGATGGGGCGTGGCTGGACGACGCGTTGCGCCGCGCGGCCCAGGCGGCGGATCATGACAATTTCCCCTTCGTCGAGGAAATCTGCGCCGGGATCCTGCAGTACCTGGAAACCAAATGCCCGCTGAAGCTGATGCGTCTGGACGACCTCTACGAACGGCTGCGCAAGATGCTGGTGAAAATCGGCTGCCAGCCGATCGCCGAAAAACTCGAAACGGTGGCCCCGCCGGTGACCCTGTCATTGGTCAGGCACGCGCTGGAGGCAACCAGCAATTTGGGGTTTGAGCTGACGTTTTTCGAACGGCTGCGGACCGAACTCACCGAACTCCACGAGGTGGGAGCGGAGGAAGTCCGCTTCGTGGGCCTGCGCCGCAGTGTGTTGATCCTGCGCGGCACCGAATCCTGGGACAAACGCTGCGAAGCCCTGCTTCAGGAAATCCGCTCGTTCATCGCCGCTTGGGATCACGAGCAACACGACACGCCCCACCCGCTCAAGGTGGTCATCGAACGCACCGCCTGAAGTTCCCAGGGGAGCGGAAACCGGGGCGTCGGCATGCTGCCGACTATGTGGGGCCGACATTCTGTCGGCTTGCTCTTGATGGAGGACTGGAGAAGCGCAGGAACGCGGACAGAATGTCCGCTGGGGGTAGCGTTCAGAATGAACGCGCTCCGGAGCGCCTCAGCCCCCGGTCGCCAGCAGGTGGAACATGCCTGCAAACAGCAGCAACTGCACCCCGGCCAACGCCAGCAACCGGTTGTAGGCCCCCCCCGGAGGCAGCGTGACCAACCCACGGAAAATCACCGCCCCGAGCCCCACCACCGGCAACCCGGCCAGCGCCAGCCACGGCCGCCCGCAGGCCAGCCAACCGCCCCCCGCCAGCACCGCACCCGCGAGTTCCACCCCGATCACCGCCAGCGCCACCCGCGGCCCACACCGCACCGCCAGCGTCCGCTTGCCGGTTTGCGCATCCTCCTCCCGGTCGCGCAGGTTGTTGATCGAAATCAGCACTGCGGAAAGCAGGCCGACCTGCCATCCTAACAAAATCGCAGCCCCCGGCCAGCCCCCGGTCTGGATGAACACCGTGCCCGCCACCGCCAACAGCCCGAAAAACAACACCACGAACAACTCCCCCATTCCCCGGTACGCCAGCGGAAACGGCCCGCCGGTGTAGCCATACGCCAGAAACAACGAGGGCACCCCGATCACCACGATCGGCCAGCCACGGGCCTGAAAGAGCACCACCCCGCAGCCGCAGGCGATCCCCAGAAACGCCACCGCCGCCGCATACACCGCGGCCGGCGGCATCATCCCCGCCGCCGTCACCCGCACCGGCCCCAGCCGCCGCTCGGTGTCCGCTCCCTTGCGCGAGTCGATCGCGTCGTTGAAAAAATTCGTGGCGATCTGGATCGCCACCGCCCCACCCACCGTGGCCAACGCCAGCGCCAGATCAAACACCCCGGCAAAACTCCACGCCAGCACACACCCGGTCCACACCGGCACGATCGCGGCGGGCAAGGTTTTCGGACGCGCGGCGAGCACGATCGCTTTGGCGGAAACAGGCACGGGCAGGAGTGAACCAGAAATCCCCGGCATGCGCCACCCATTGTTCCGGGGCCTGCCAGCCGGCCGTGCCATACTATCTACGTTCCATGAATTTCAGAAAAAACTCGGCATATCCTGTGATTTTGAGGTTAGAAATTGCCCCGACCGCCGGCTCCCTCATTTTAAAGGGGTAGCCGCCTCAAGCAAGCCTGTTGCACACCCGCAAAAACAAGTAGAAAACCGAATCATGAATACAAACTCCCGCCTCACCACGATCAACTGGATCACCAAACCCCTGCTCGCCGTCATGAGCCTAGGGCTATTCGGTTCCAGCGCATTCGCCGTGTCCACACCAGGCAGCGTGAAATTCAACGTGACTCTCAGCGACTACACGGGAAAATCGGGATCATCGCACTGGACAGTAGCGTGGGTCACCACCGGTTCAGGGACCTTCGGCAAGACGGTTCGGTTGCAGGGGACCAAATACTCAGTGACCAGTAGTCAATGGAACTCCCACTGCCCCCAGTGGTGGGCCGCCAAACAGAACACCGCCAACGGCGGAAACAACATCGTTGCAGATGGTTACACCAGCGCCACAGCGAGCAACTACTCCGCCGGTGCCAACAATCCGATCAGTCCGGTTTGGGACTGTCGGGATGCCAATAACAACCTGGTTCCCGACGGAGACTACAAATTCTGGATTCAATACGCGGAAGACAGCGGAGCGGGGCCAGTCCTCACCACCGGCTTGCTTTGGACCAAGGGAGCCACCTCGTTTTCACAAAGTTACCCAGCCCAAGGCTCCACGGGTAGCCCGGTGAATACAAACAGCTTCACCAGCATGTCCATCATCTGGACCCCCACCGCCCCGGCCGCCCCGGAGATCGCCGTGGAGCAACCGGCCGGCACCGACCTCACCAATGGCAGCGCGACGACCGACTTTGGCACCGTCACCCTCGGGGCCTCGCCCAGCCTCCTGACGTTTACCGTGAAGAACACCGGCACCGCGAACCTCACCGGATTGTCCATTTCCAAGGACGGCAGCCACAAGGACGACTTCACCGTCGGCAGCCTCGCCACCTCGGTAGCCGCCGGTGGCAGCACCACTTTCACCGTCAGCTTTTCACCCGGCGCGGAGGGAGCGCGGACGGCCGCCATCCACATCGCCAGCAATGACAGCGACGAAAACCCGTTCGACATCAATCTGACCGGCAGCGGGATCACCTCCTTCGGGGCGTGGGCTTCAAGCGCCGGCTTGGGAACCGATGCCAACCCGGCGGCCTCGCCCCAGTACGACGGAGTGACCAACCTGGAGAAATTCGCCTTCAACCTGGATCCCTCCAAGCCCGATGTCCGGAAACTCACCGTCGGTGCCGAAGATTCCGCCGGTCTGCCGGGAACCACCACGCTCGCCGGCCCCGTCCTCCAAATCGAGTTCATCCGCCGCAAGGCAACCACCACTCCGGGCATCACCTACACCGCCCAGGTCGGCTCGGACCTCAGCGGTTGGACGAATGTCACCGGCACCGCCGTCTCGATCGACAGCACCTGGGAGCGGGTCACCGTCACCGACAGCCCGCCGCCCGGCTCCACCAGACGCTTCGGCCGGGTGCTCGTCTCGCAGCCCTGATCCCCGATGTTGATCTCCGGGTCAGGCCGCGTGCCGGAGCGCTGGCTTCAGCCGGCGTGTGAAAACGGTGAGTTCCCGAGACTCCGACCACACTCGCCGGCTGAAGCCAGCGCTCCGTTAGAAAAACCTCCCATGCCCCGCGGCCTTTACCCCACATTGGTGTTGCTTGCCGCGATGATCGGCATGGCCGCTTCCGGCCACGGCCAAAACCTGCCGGTGCTCCTCCCGGTGACCGCCTGGCAGGGCCGCACCATGGGCAGCGATTACACGGTCAAGATCGTGGATGACAAACTCGCCGAAGCCCAATTGACCGCGCTCAAGGCGGAGCTCGAAGCCACCCTGATAGAAGTGAACCGGCAGATGTCGAACTACCTGCCCGATAGTGAGTTGTCGCGCTTCAACAAAACTCCGGAAAACACTCCGTTCAAGGTTTCGCCGGATTTCACCAAGGTCACCCGGTGGGCATTGGAACTCAGTCGGTTGTCAAACGGGGCGTTTGATCCGACGCTCGGGCCGTTGATCAATCTGTGGGGCTTTGGTGAAACTTCCGGCAACCACGCGGTGCCCTCCGCCGAGGCCCTCCGCACGACCCTGGCCAAAACCGGGTGGCGGCATCTGACCATCAATGCCGACGGCTCCCTCACCAAGGACCTGCCCGGCCTGGCCCTCGACCTCGGAGCGGTCGCCAAGGGCTTCGGCGTGGATCAGATGATCCGCGTGCTGCAGGCCCACGGCCTGGCCAACTGTTACGCCTCGATCGCCGGCGAGGTCAGAGTCACCGGCCACAATCCACGCGGCACCAAATGGGTGCTCGGCATCTCCGTGCCGACCGACCACTGGCGCGAGGACAATCCGATGGCGACCCAAGTGTCCATTTCCAACCAGGCGCTCGCCACCTCCGGAGACTATCAGAAGTTCTTCCGCGACGCCTCCGGCCGCCGCCTCAGCCACCTCATCGACCCGCGCACCGGCACCCCGGTCCAGCACCACGTGGCGGGCGTCACCGTCGTCGGACCGGACAGCATGACCGCCGACGGCTTGTCCACCACCCTCTACGTGCTCGGTCTCGAAGCCGGGCTCAAGTTCATCGATGCCCGCGAGAACGCCGCCGCCCTTTTCATCCTGAGGGAAAACGATGGCACCTTCAGGCAGGTCGCCAGTTCCAGATTCGCCAAACTCACAGGGACCGCCCCCTGACGGCTGACCGCCGCTTGAATCATGGGATTTCGGTGCTTGACCCATCCACGGGCCTTCCTTAGTTTGTCAGCCGTGAGAGCCATACCATTCGCATTTATTGTCTCGCTGCTGGCCGCCATGGCGGGCTTTGCCAAACCTGCCGCTCCCGCCGCCCCGCCCGACGTGCGGATCACCGTGAAGGCCGTCACCGCTGGCACTGATCACAAAGGCAAAACCACCGTCTCATCCCGCCGCCTGCAAATCCAGCTCGAAAACCGCGAACACCGGGATCTCAAAGGATTGCAACTCGAATGGAAAATCGTCGGTGAGGATATCCAAAACCACCGGAAGAGCATCACCGCCAAAGGCAACAGAACCGTCAATCTCGATGCCGACGGCAATCTGGACATCGAATCGGACGTCGCCCGGTTCTCCAAAACCGAAGGAGGAGTCAAAACCATCGGCAGGGGGAAGAACCGACGAAGGGTCGGCCAGCCCGACACCGGTCACCGCTACGCCGGTTATGTGGCGGAGCTCAAACAGGGTGGCAAGGTCATCGCCGAGGCCTCCACCAACGGCATCCAAAAACAACTCAAATAGCGGCTGGAGGTAGCAGCTAGGCCGGCCCCGGTGTTTTTTCAAACCCGGGCTTGTCGAACGGGGCGCACCGTGCCTACCATCGCCCAGCCTACTGCCCGCGTGACCCAGCCAGCCCCAGCCAGCCACCTCATTGGTATCCTCCCAGCCCGCTGGGGGTCCACCCGCTTCCCCGGCAAGCCCCTCCACCTGATCGCCGGCAAACCCCTCATCCAGCACGTCTGGGAACGCTGCCAGGCCTGCTCCAACCTCGATGCCGTCATCGTCGCCACCGATGACCCCCGCATCCGTGATGCCGTCATTGCCTTTGGCGGCAGGGTCGCCATGACCTCCCCCCACCACCCCACCGGCACCGACCGCATCGCTGAAGCGGTCGCTGCCATCCCGGAAGCCACCCACATCATCAACATCCAGGGCGACGAACCACTCATCGATCCCGCGCTGATCGATCAACTCGCCACCGTCATCCGGGCCGATCCCACGCTGGACATGGCCACCGCCGCCAACCCGATGGACCCCGCCGACCCCGCCGTCCACGACCCCAATGTGGTGAAAGTGGCCACTGCCCTCAACGGCCGGGCGCTTTATTTTTCCCGCTCTCCGCTGCCGTATTTCCGCACCCCGGTGCCCGGTCTGATGGTCCTCCGCCACAAGGGCATCTACGCCTACACCCGCACCTTTCTCGAACGCTTCGTCACCTGGCCGCCATCGCCGCTGGAAACCGCCGAATCCCTCGAACAACTCCGCGCCCTCGAAAACGGCGCGGCGATCCTCGTCATCACCACCACCGACTCCTCCCCCGGGGTGGACACCCCGGCCCAGGCCGCCGCCATCGAACATCTTCTAACTTAAAACCAATAACTGCTAACCGATCATCACCACCTCCTCCTCCACCATGAAATATATCTTCGTCACCGGCGGCGTCGTCTCCTCCCTCGGCAAGGGCCTGGCCGCGGCCTCCATCGGCACCCTGCTCGAACACCGCGGCCTCAAGGTCCTGATGCAGAAGTTCGACCCCTACCTCAATGTCGATCCGGGCACCATGTCGCCATTCCAGCACGGTGAGGTTTATGTGCTCAACGACGGAGCCGAGACCGACCTCGACCTAGGCCACTACGAGCGTTTCACCTCCGGCGAGCTGACCCGCCTCAACAACCTGACCTCCGGCCAGGTGTTCGACTCGGTCATCAAGAAGGAACGCAGGGGCGAATACCTCGGCTCCACCGTGCAGTTCATCCCCCACGTCACCGACGAAATCAAGATCCGCCTCCGTGAGGTCACCAACAAGAACCCCGACGTCAAGGTGCTCATCACCGAAATCGGCGGCACCGTGGGTGATATGGAAGGCCTGCTCTTTATCGAGGCGCTCCGCCAGTTCGCACTCGAAGTGGGCAAGGAAAACGTCTGCTTCATCCACGTCACCCTGCTGCCCCTGATCAAGGCCGCCGGCGAAGTCAAAACCAAACCCACCCAGCAATCCGTCGCCAAACTCCGCGAGCTGGGCATCCAGCCGGATATCATCATCTGCCGCACCGAGGCCGACCTCGACGAAGCCAACCGCAGCAAGATTGCGATGTTCTGCAACGTCGAGGTCAAGAACGTCGTCGCCTTCCGCGACGTGGCCCACACCATCTACGAATGCCCGCTCGACCTCCGCCGCGACAAGATCGACCGCCTGGTCGTGGATAAGATCGGCCTCGGCGACACCCCGGCCCCGGTGCTTGAGGACTGGGAGCGCTTCGTCCAGCGGATCATCCACCCCAAGCACAAGGTCACGATCGCCGTGGCCGGTAAATACGGGTTGCAGGACGCCTACAAGTCGATCTACGAGTCGCTCATCCACGCCGGAGCCCTCCACAACTCCAAGGTCAAGATCCTCCGGGTCGAGACCGAGGACATCGAAAAACGCGGGGCCGCCGAAGTGCTCGACGGAGTGGACGGCATCCTCGTTCCCGGTGGTTTCGGCGAGCGCGGCATTGAGGGCAAGATCAACGCCGTGCGCTACGCCCGCGAACAGGGAATCCCGTTCTTCGGGATCTGCCTCGGCATGCAGGTGGCGGTCATCGAGTTCGCCCGCAACGCGTGCAAACTCCCGGGAGCCAACTCCACCGAGTTTGAAAAAGAAACCCTTTACCCGATCATCAGCCTCCAGGAAGAACAGCTCGGCGTGGAGGACATGGGGGGGACCATGCGCCTCGGGGCCAGCGATTCCTACCTGATCGCCGACACCCTGGCCCACCGGCTTTACGACGGCGCCAATATGATCCGCGAACGCCACCGCCACCGCTACGAGTTCAACGCCGACTTCCGCGAGCGGGTGGAGGAGAGCGGCATGGTGATTTCCTCACTCTCGGCCAAGGAGGGATTGGTGGAAATCATCGAGATCCCGGACCATCCGTTTTTCCTCGGAGCCCAGTTCCATCCCGAGTTCCACTCCAAGCCCAACCATCCCCACCCGCTCTTCGCCGGCTTCATCGCCGCCGCCCTCGAGTATTCCCGGACGTAGGCCGGGTATAAGGGGCGACAAATGGATGATAAAGGACTTGGGGGATGCCCGTATCCGCGCGTGAACATTCGGAAAAATCTGATGCCGGGGCTTTTTGATTGACAGCAGAGCCGCCCGCCGGGCAGATTTCCTTAACCAAGCCGCCCGGGATTGTCTCAATCCGGACGGCTGATCGGTTGAAGAACGTTTCATCGCAATAACCAAAAACAACATGAGCAATCCAAGTAACCTCCCATCCTACATCTCCGGGGCCGTTCCCAATCCGCAGGCAAACCGGGCCCCGTGGTATAAAAACATCGCCCCCACCTACGCGGGCATCTTCCTGTGGTTCGTGTTCTGGCAGGACGCGGCCAACGCGCCCAACCAGGGCGGCCTGCTGTCCTGCGGCATCGGCTGGGCGTTGCTCAGCCTGGTCGTGGCCGCGCTGGTCTGCCATTTCCTCTTTTACATGGTGCCCGGCATGTTGGGCATGCGCACCGGGCTGCCGCTCTACATCATCGGCACCTCTACCTTCGGCGCCACCGGCGGCTTCCTGCTGCCGGGCTTCCTGATGGGCGTCCTGCAATTCGGCTGGCTCGGCGTCAACGTGTATTTCTCCTCGGCTTTGATCGGAATGTTCTGTTTCCCCGACGCGAACATCAACCCGATGGATGTTTCCACGATTCCCATGGCGGTCAAAGGAATCATGGTCCTGTGGGGCGTGCTGGCCGCCATCGTCGGACTCAAGGGCATCCAATACGTGGCCAAGGTCGCCACCTACCTGCCGCTCATTCCGCTGGTCATCTTGCTCCTGCTGCTGGCCAAAACCGCCGGCGGGCTCGCCACCTTTGATTCGCAGGCATTCATCAAGCTGACCGCCGACGCCGCCCCGACCTCCCCGGCGGCGCTGGGCAGCTTCGGCGTGCTGGCCTTCATGCTGACGTTCGTGGTCGGGTTTTTCGCCACGGCCGGAGCGGCGGGGGTAGACATTGCCAGCAACGGGCGCAACCAAAGCGACGTGAGCAAGGGCGGCCTGGTGGGGATCGCGCTGGCGATCATCGTCACGGCGGGTATTTCGCTGCTGATTGTGGCGGGCACCTACGGCTCCCCGGAGTTGAGTAAAGCGGCGATCGCCGAGGCTGCCGGCAAGGACGGCTTGATCCTCCAGACGCCGGGGCTCATTCCCGTCATCATGGGTAAGAGTGCGGGGCTGATCATGTTCCTACTGGCCATTGCGGCGTTCCCGCCGGCCTGCTTCTCCTCGTTCATCGCCGCCAACAGCTTCAAAACCACCCTGCCCAACGTGAATCCCTTCATTTCCGTGGGCATCGGCGCCGCCGTGAGCATTCTGCTGGCCGTCACCGGCCTGGCAGGCAAGGCGATCATCGTCTTCGTCATCATCGGTGCCACCTTCGGCCCGATCCTGGGCGCGATGCTGGTGGAATACCTGTTCAACGGCGGCAAGTGGAGCGGCCCGCGCGCCGGCTTCAATCCCGCCGGCTGGATCTCCTGGCTGCTGGGTGCCATCGTCGGCGTGATGCCGATCCTCAACATTTACCCGGTGCCGGCCGCCCCGGTGGCCGCCTTCCTCGTCGGCGCCGTGGTTTATGGCGTGCTGGCCAAGCTTGGCATGCAGTCCGCCGTGCTCCCACTGCCCGCCTCGCTGGCGGACACCACCAAGTAATCCCAACCCTCAAAACCCAATCCTCAACCCGCCTCGCCGCTCGTCGGCAGGCGGGTTGTTGCGTTCCGCTCTGCGTCCATCCAATCCCTGCAATCCATAACTAACAGTAATGATCAGGCATTTTGTTGCTCAACGGGCGAGCTCGGTGGTGAATTCGGCTTCGACGTTTTCCAGGAACAAGCCCTGGAACTGGCCGGGTTGGAGGCCTTGGGGAAGGGTCACTTCCAGCGGGTGACTGGCTTCTGGAGTGAGTTTCGAGACATCGACATAGAAGCCGGTGAAGGTGCGCTCACGTCCTAACGGAAACACATCGCTGTAGGCCTTCTTCACCTCGATCGGCTTGTCGTCGATCTTCAGACCCACGTTCCAGTCGTCCTTGGGATCGGCGATTTGGATGAACAGCAGCAGGCGGTCGGACCCGCGCCAGGTGGCCAGCAGTTCCTCCTCCGTGTATGGCACCGGCCAGCTCTTGCGGCGCGCTTCGAGTTGGCGGAACACCGCTTGCGGAATCTTCAGCTCGGCCCGGAAAACGGGTTCGGCGAAAGCGGGTTCGATCAGCCCGACCTGCGGACAATGGTCGCAGCGGGTGCCGGCGAAGGTGACGGAAGCCGTCGCCACGCCGTCCGCAGTATGGAACGAAGGCCGCTCGCTGCCGTTGACGGTGCTCTTCGCAACCGTCTTGCCCTCCGGCAACAGCACGCCGAGTTCGACCTCACGGCCGACGGGACCGGAGACATTCGTCAGTTTGAGTTGGTCGCCGACCAGTTCGACGGTTCCGGTGGCCCCCAGCAACGCGGGCCGTTTGACCGCGCTGGCTGGCACCAGTTCGAGCACCAGCGCCTCCGGGCCTTTGAGCGGCAGACTCACCTTGTCGCCGCGCTGCCAGAGGCCCTTGCCAGCCTTTCCGATCAGGCGTCCCGCCTGCGGATAGAGTTCGCGCAGCAGAAAGGCGTCGCCGCCGGTGACGCCAAGGCTGGCATCAAGGGTGAACTCGGCGTTGTGCTCGCGGTAGTTCGGGTTGAACAGGAACACAAAGCCATGGTCGCCGTCGATGGCGGCGGTGCCGTCGATCCGGCCGAGCACCGGCGGGCCGATGATGGGGCGGAGTTTCTTGAGCAGCGCCCGGTTGGCATCGGTCCAATCCATCCAGCCTTTGAGCCACTGCTGGTCGTCCTTGCTGAAATGTTGGACTTCGGTTTCGTCGCGGGCGGGCAGCAGATCGACGACATGATTGAACGGCGCGGTACCGACCGAGGAGACCACCGAGTAACGCCATCCTAACAAATCCCAATCCCGGGTGTGGAAGGGACGGTCGCGGACGCACTGGCCCTTGGCATCATTGCGCGGGGTCTGATGGGTCATGTAGCCCGGCACCAGTTCCCACGGGGTGAATTGTTCCATGTGAAAATACCAGGTCGCCCAGCGCTGGCGGTTGCCGGAGACGCGGCTGAAGTGCAGGTCCGGATAATTTTCGAAGCTGCCGGGTTGTTCGTCGCTGGTGGTGGGATGCGGATAGGATCCGCCGAGCCAGGTCCAGGGTCCGAACCATTGGTATTGCTGGCGGCCATCGATGATGATCCCCGGGCTGCGGCGCTGCAATTCCTCAAGGATCCGGCGGCAGCCATACCACTGGGCGTATTTGCTGGTGGGATGGGCACCTTCCTTGGTCGGTTCATAGGCGATCCACCAATGGTCGAAGCTGTAGCCGCTGATCCCGGTGCGTTTTTGAAAGGCGACCAATTGATCGACAAACCAATCCTGGAAGCTGCGCACGCCGGTATCGACGCCGACGTAGCCGCCGGTCTTGCCGCCGCACCATGCGGTCCACTCGGGATTCTGTTTCCAGCCGAGGGTCGGGTAAGCGTAGGCGATCAGCTTGACGTTCTTGGCTTTGGCATAATCCAACATTTCCTGGATTGACGGCGGGATTGGATCCTTGGCGATGTTCCATTCACCCGTGCGGATTTTCTGCCCGAGGCCGAGCCACAGGCAGTTTTCCCAGCCCCAGGCGTCGGCATTGTCCTTGAGCGGGGCCACCTCGCTGTTGGCGGGAGTGAACAGCGTGTCGGTCACGCCGACGGCCGCGCATTGGTCGAGGATGCGCTTCCACTCGGTCCGGCCTGCGGCGGTGGCGACATCGATCTGATAGTCGTTTTCGCACCACGGCACATGGACGCGCAGGCTCTTCTCCGGTTTGAAGATCGCGAAGGCCGCCACGCATTGGCGGATGGCCTCGAACTCGGCGAGGTCGAGAGTGGGCAGGCGGTCGAGGGCCTGGGCCGGTTCCTGGGCGTATTGCCACTCGGGCAGGTTCCGCAGCGGATACTCGGTGCCGACGCGCTGGCAAAGACCGATGCAGACCCGATCGGATTCGAAGGGGCCGTAGGCCGCGCGCCATTCGAGATCGGGCGTGTAACCCAGGGCAACGAGTTCTCCTTTGCGCTCCCACTTGGGAAACGGGTTTTGGACGGTTAGAAAAGCGGTGTTGGCGGTCTCACCGAGGCGCAGGAAGAACGTGCCGGTAGTGCGGTTGGCGGCGATTTCACGGCCGACCGGCGTCTTGAGGTTGGCGCGGAAGGCGTTGACCGAGCCGATCCTCGCGGTCGAGCCTGCGGGCAGGGTGAGCCGCAGTTGTTTGCTCACGAACCGCCAACTTGGTTTGAGCTGATAGACAACCTCCAACTGGCGGTTTCCCGCGGCATAGCTGTAGGTGAGGCTTTCCTTTTCCTCTTTCATACCCGTGAGCTTGAGGCCGGCGACTTCGAGCCTCTCGCCGGCGACTTCGAGCGCCGCCGAGTCGTTGGCGAACTCCAGCACGGCGGGAGCGCCTGCAGCGGCTAAACCGGTGAGCCCGTGATCATCGAATTCGGCGGTCAGCAGGCCGTTATCGAGTCGGAATTGTCCGCCGGAAGCCAACGGTGCAAACAGGAATAGTCCGGCGGTGAGGGACAAACAGCGGGGTAGGTTCATGGCAGATAGGATCATCGGTGGTTGGGATTCGGGATGGGATTGATAGGCGGGGCGGCTCCGGGGCGCAGTTCCTTGAGTTGTTGGCAGGTGACAGCTGGGCGGAAGGTGTTTCATGGTCGGGGTTTCAGCATCCAGAATGGGGCCACCACAAACCAGGCCACTGTCGCTCCGAGGAGAATCAGTTTGTTGGTCTCAGCGGTGATTCCACCATTGGCGCAAGCGATTGAGGACCCCAGAGCTGCGGCAAGCGCCAGCATCGATACGGTGATGAGAAGCGGTTTCATGGTTGGACCTCCTGGATAACATGATTCTGCGCGGCTTTGCTCATGAAGAAATAGAAGACTCCGGCCATGATCCATCCGGGCAAACCCAGGAAAAAGATCTGGGTGCCGAATCCGATATTCATGGCGACACAACCAACAAGTGCCAACACCCAGGCGGCGAGCGGTGGCCACCAACTGGTAAGACCGGCCCGCTCGGCATAAAAGTCGCGCAGCTTGAACGGGCGCATGAAATAGTGATCCACAAAAATGATCGCCCCCATCGGGCACAACGCCAGCCCGTAAAGCGCCGCCATCTCGAGAAACTTCGAGCACAGCCCGGGGAACATCCCTAACATGCTGGCGACCACTCCGGCAGCCACCGTGACCCTGAACCGCGGCCATTTCGAATGCAGCGATTGAAACGCCAGCCCGGCCCGATAGAGAATCGGATTTGCGGTGGTCCAGCCAGCGATGAAAACCAGCGCGATGCCGGCCCACCCGGCCACCCCCGAGGCCAGGGCCCCCGGAGTGATGGCCGTATCGGCACCATTGCGGGACACCTGGACGGCATACAGCAAGCCGGCACAGATCCATGCCATGTAGTGCCCGAACAACATCCCCGCGGCTGAAGCAAAACCGTAGCTTGATTTCTTCGCGTACCGGAAAACCGAAAGATCGCCCATCCCCCAGTGCCATGCCATGTTGCCGAACCAGGAGAAAAACATGACATGCCAGAAGGTGAATTGGACCCTGCCGGGGGCGGCATGGCCCGGCCAAATCGACTGATTCGCGGCAGTCCAGAAGTCCGCCAGTGAATGGATCCCGAGTTCCGGCAGCGCCGCCAGGCCGAAGACCGCAAACATCACCACCATCCACGGGGCCGCGACGTTGGCAAACCGCGAGAGAGCCTCGTAACCACGGGCCGCCACATAGGTGAACAGCAGGCCGGTCAGAAATACCGTGACCGCCAGTCCGGGACCGGGCGGCAGCCAGTCATCAAGCGCCGGCATTTTGACCTGCAACGGCACCGCGACCGCAGTTGCGGAAACATAGATCATGGCGGCGGCAACCGCACACCAGAGCACTCCGTTGGCCAAATTGTAGATCTTCACCAGCGAACGACCGCCGATCTTTTCCAATTGAAAATACAACGTGAACCGGTGCCTGACCGCAATCGGAGCGGTCACATAGGTCCAGGTAAGCACCGCGAGCAGATTGCCGACCAACAACCCGACCAACAGATCAAACGCGGTGACACCATGAATGACGAAAAGCGGGCCGATGAGCAGTTCGGTGCCGGCCACGTGCTCACCGGCGAACATTCCGAGGAAGCTGCCCAGTCCCCGGGTCGCGCGGTCCGGCACACGTTCCCGCTCGAATTCCTCGACCGGACCGGCAGTTTGGTTGGAGACATTTTCAATCATGGCAGGGCATCGGTATCAATTCACCAGCGCTTGACTTTGTTCAGAATCTCCGCCTGGTCCGCGGGTTCCGCATTGATCCAGCACAGGATTCCGGCCGGATCCACCTGTTTCATGAATTCGTCAAGCTCTGCGGGCTGCAGATCCACCACCACGCTCTTGCCCGCCTGCTGGATTTTCCTGATCAACGGCACCCACTGCAGGATCGGTTGGTCCGGGCCATAGCCCTGAACCCATTGGATAGCCGCAAGATTCGGCAAGGTTAGAATGGAGTCGAGGTTTTTCGCGACCCCCTTGCCATCAACATGGAAAACATTGTGGACATAACATTCCGCTTCGCGGCGGATCACCGGAAGGCAGAATTCATCGAAATGAGCGGGTGAGATGTTGACCGCGAAATCGCATGCCAGCACATTGAACGTTTCGAATGAGGGGATGTTCATCCAAGTGACCGATAGCTGTCCGTGAGATTTGAGAACCGCATCAAAGTGGCTGTAAACCTCCGCATACTCGCTGAATGCCGCGTCGATCAGCCGCTGCAAGCCCGCCGGATCCATCAGCAGGTCAAGGCACATCTGTTCCGCGCCACGCAGCGATGCGGTGCAATCAATGCCGGCGTACATATCGGTATACCCGACCAGGAATTCCCCCTCGGCAAGCGCCAGCGCCCGCGCCGTCAGTTGCTCGACCACCCGGTAGAACCGATTGTCCCGCTGAACCCGCAACGGCGGCAACCGGTCGAGCTCGTTGACGCAGGGATGAACCCAGGCGGTCACGTCGTCGAAATCCGCCTCCTGCCCGAGAAAGAGGTTGTACACCAACGCGCTCAGATTCGGCCAGAAGACCGGAAAGGTCTCGCCAAGAAACTTCGCCCCCTGCAACGAATCGGTGAATGTCTTGAGCTGAAAATCGACATCCAGCCAACGGTCCTCGGCGGATTGCCAGGGACCGGCAAGAACCCGGTGTTTTTCATATTCCACATTGTGATGATGGAACCTCACCGGCGGCCGGTCGATGACCCGCTGTTGATACCAGGCATAAATGCGGGCGATGGATTCATCGAAATCCGGCTTGGCGCGGTAGGTTCTTGCAGGCAGCATGACTGAAGCGGGGGGGGGTTGACGGCGTTTGATTCGGTCCGTGGGAGGGAGGATGATCTTCAGCGGTCTTGGAACACCGCGAGTTCCGCCAGGCCGATGTTTTGAGTGCTGGGTTTCACTTCGTCGGCGATGAACACCAACCATTTCACGCGCTTGGTGGGAAACCTGACCTCCAGCCCCTGCCGGGCGTTGTCGGGCAGTTCGCCCGTCTTGATTGTCGTCCCGTCACTAAAGACCAAGAGACCGGAGCGGACTTGATCGAGGTCGTTGGGGCGATCAAACAGCCAGATCCGGTCGATCGCCTGGGCCTCCGGCCAGGTCAGGCGAATGGTCGCGGTCTCACGCTCGCCAGCCGTGCACCACTCGCGGTGGATGTCGCCGGGAAAGCCATCGACCATGCCGTCGGTCAGACCGCCGACCGAATAATCGGGGTGGGTGGAGCTGACCGTAAGCACCGCCCGCGGCGCGATGTTGGCCGACGAGGTAAGCGGACTCGGCGGCAACACCGGATCGGTCGGTGCGAGCAGGCGCACCTCTTGCAGGCACATCGTGTAGCGGCTGCCGGGTGGTCGCGAGAGGAAGGTGGTGCCGCCCCACCCGGAACTGAAATTCGCCGAGTAACAGAGCCATAGGGTACGACCGTCATTGCCGATGAACTTGGACGGAATGTTGACAAAATATGCCTGTTCGCCGAAATGGTTGAGATAGGCGGCCAGTTTCCACGGACCGGTGACCTGGTCCGACTCCAGGATATACGTGTTGTAGCGCGACACCGTGTTGCCACCGTCCGTCACACACATCAGGTATTTCCTGAGCGGCGCGTTGTAGGTCATGGTGACACAACCCGCATGGTCGCGCCATTCGGCGATGGGCTTGATTTTCGTGAAATCGCTGGTCCAACCTGCCTCGCCATCCGCTTGATGGCCGGCGAAAAACTCATATTTCGAGGCATCATTCATGTTTTCGATGCCTGGCGTCACCCGCGTCAGGTACGCCTGATCGGCGGTAACCCAACTGTTGTAGGCGAACCGCCGGTTTTGACCGTCACTCGCGCCTTGGGCAACCAGATAGGCCTTGCCATCCGGCGAATGCTCCATCGCTTTGCCGAAATCAACGAAATGCGGTGCGCCGATTTTGACCGGCTCTCCCTTCAACGCATGCTCACCGAACAGCGGCTTGGCCGGTGTGCAGGGTGTTTGGGTCCAGGTCTTCCCCAGATCCGTGGAGTACCTGAAACCGACGAACGGCCCGAGCCACGGCCAATTGTAGAGGATGCCGTCGTCGCGGCGGATGCCTCCGCTCGGATGCAAACAATAGGTGCCGTAATACCACACCCCCTCATGCACCAGGCTGCCGCACGGGTAGCGGCCCTCGTAGGGGCGCGGACTGGACTTGAACACCCCCTGGTCGGCAACGGTTAGTTTGAGTGGATCATCGCCAAGAATGGTGGCGTGGCCGGTGGTGGCTCCGTCCCCGCCGGAACCGGAACCGAGACCGTTGACGTTGCCATCGGTCCACGGCGAATAGAGGTTGCCGTCCGCCGCCCACGAGGGGTACCAGGTATCGGCACCGGTGTATTCGGCATGGCGGCCGGTAAAGGACAGGCCGGTCACGACGGCGGATTTCGGATAGGGACAATCCTCCGGAACCCGGCTTGGCCAGGGCGTGAAAACATTCGCGGGCGGAGCCGGCGGCGCGTCGATCAGGGTCGCGACCACCGATTCAGCCGACAAGGCGCAAGCGGCGGACCCCAACAGGAAAAGCACGGAATTCGCGGGATGATTCATTTTGATACTTATTTCGGGTTTCCTATCATACAATTCCATCGATCCTGGCAATCATTATTCGCACGCCTGACGGCAATGAAGACAGCCAATCCGGCACCCTTGCTTTGGGTTCGGCACCACGTGGCCCCATCCGCCCGACTTATCTTCAGTGGTCACAGGGGAAGCATTCACAGTTACTGGCTCGCATGGATCGATTTCATCTTCCAACTTTCAAACTGCTTCACCACGCAGTCTCCGCCTTGGCTGAAAAGACTCACCCCAAGATTCTCCGGGGAATACTTGACGGTCGACACGGCGGCTTGGCGGTCGTTGGCAAAGACTTCCACGAGATTCTTGTCGATGAACACCCGCAGCAAGAGGTCCTCGCCATCTTTGAGCTCGAACGGTGCCCGGACGGTGCCGACCTTGAGGATTTTATCGGCCGGAACATAGGCGACCCTCAAACCATTGTCGCCGTCCTGGTCGCACAACACGTCGATGCCAACCTCGCTGGCGACAGGCCGTTCGAAGACGGCCCGCATTTCCAGGGCGTTGCCGCGAACCTCCTTGAGCGGGTGTACCATCCCGCTCTTGAGCGTAACCGGTTGCACCTGGATCCCGTCATGCCGCAGGCATTCGAGTTCACGCAGCGGACGAATCCGCAGGACCCCGTCGGCGGGGAGTTCCAATTCGCGGGGCAGCGACTGGACGCCGCAGGGGGCGACCGGCAGGTTGAGCAGCCACGCCCACATCACGCGTCGCCCGTCTTTGGTTAGGACCGACTCCGGCGCGAAGAAGTTATTGCCGTTCCAGCTCATCATGGACTGGAATTCCGGGAGGTATTTTTCGTCCTTGAAGTCACCGAGATAGTAGCGGCAGCCCAGGCCGTGGCTGATGCAGAGCAACATCCACTTATTGCCGATCCTGAACATGTTGGCGCAGGAGATGTCCTCGCCCTTGGGCATGCCGAGGTCGGCCGGATAGTCGTCGCTGAGCAACTGCCCGAGGAACCGCCAGTCCTTGAGGTCGGGGGATTTCATCAGGCTCGGGTTGCCACCGCCGCTCAGGGCGTAGTAGGTGTCGTTCATCAGCCAGCAATCCGGGTCCCAATTATTCATCTTCGCCTCCTGCCCGGCGGCGTCCTTCGGAACAATCGGTTCGGGTTTGCTCCACTGCTCGAGGTTGTCATCGAGGGCGACGGCGATCTGGTTGCGACCGGACCCCTGGCCGTGATAGATGATGGCGGGTTTGCCCTCCTTGGTGATGAAACCGGTACCGCTGAACATGCCATGGCCGGTGGTTCTGGGCGTGAGGGTGGTGGGGTGCCACTTCCAGTGTACCAGATCATCGCTGGAGACATGGGCGAAGGCAAAGCCGGCCCGGTGGTTGTAGATGTAGTGCAAGTGATAACGGCCTTTCCAGAAGAACGCGCAGTTGGGGTCTCCGGGCATGGCGCCGCCGGGGCCGGGATGGAGCAGATGGTAGGTCAGCCAATCATCCGGCGGGCTCTCGGGCATGGCGGGAGTTTCGGGTTCATCGGAGTTCACGGGCATGGCTTTCGCCGCCGCCACCAAGGTGGCACCGTTGGCATCGAGCACCAGGCGACCGCCTTCGATCCTGGCGCCATTGCTGAGGGTGTTGATCGGAAACCTGCCGGTGACGTCCGTCTCCCGACCCTTTTCAAACGTCCAACACGCCCAGGGTTTGATTGCGGATGGCTCGTTCGGCCCGAGCTTCTTCAGTTCTTCCAACGTCAACGCCCGGTCGTAGATCCGGGCCTCCTCGATCGCCCCCTGCAACGTCTGACCGGTGGCCGCCCCGACATGCCTCAAGCCAAAAACGGCGATGTTGTCCTTGGGGCTCAGCAGGTCGATATTGGCGGCTTCATAACTGGCGTAGTGCTCGCCATTGCGGCAAATGGAGATCCGGTTGCCCTGATAGACAATCGCCATCTGGATCAGCGTCCCGCGGTCGGCTTGCTCGACCGCGTTGGCCTGCTGGTCCTGCTGGATCCGGGAGAAGTTCTCACTCCCGGCCATCCACTTGGCGGCCGCCGTTTCACCGAAAACGATCCCGTCGAACCGCTGGCCGCTCTGGATGGTGAGGGCACTCCCCCCCTGTGGGGTGGTGTTGGCGAGCGCCAGCCAAGAGACCAGGGTCTTGTCGGTGCCGGCGCTCGCCACGCCACAAAGAGCGAACGCGGAAATACCAATGCGAAACGTTGTCTTTAGTTCTTTCATCGGGCTCTTTTCGGATATTTGACTCAAACAGGGGGGGCAGGCTGGCAGGATTCACACGAGATCCTCGACCCGCCAGCCCTTGCGGGCCTCCGGATTGATCAGTTTCGCGGCTTCCGGGTTGCCGGTGATCTCCAGTTTCTCCGTGTTCCACTTGACCGTCTTGCCGGTGCGGATCGCGAGCGTTCCGAGCAGGATCGCTTCGGTGAGCGGTCCCGAATAACTGAAATCGGAGCAGGACTTCTTGCCGTTCTTGATGGAGTCCACCCAGTCGCGATGGATTCCGGGGATGCGCGGGATGGTTTTGGGAACCTGCTTGTCGCCACTGGCCCGGTAGGCTTCCCATTTGGCCTTCGGATAAAGCCGCGGGCTGTCCGGGCGCATACCCGGGTGAAAAATCCCGCCTTTTTCGCCGACCATGATCATGCCACCCTCGCCACCCGGCGCGCCCAGGTCGAAGCCAGCGGGTGCTTCCGGCACACTGGGACCTTCATACCACTTCACCCGCACCGCCGGTTTTTTGCCACGCGCGGGGAAGTTGAAGGTGACGATTGATCCGTTCGGCGTGTGAATCGGATTCACCTCCCCTTTCATTTCCACCTCCACACTATCGGGTGCGCCGAGGTCGAGCGCCCAGAAGGGGGTGTCGATGGTGTGGCAACCGATGTCGCCGAGACCACCGCAGCCGAAGTCCCACCACGGACGCCACGTCGTCGGGTGCAGCGCGGGGCTGAA
This sequence comes from Akkermansiaceae bacterium, assembly GCA_021733795.1. Lineage (GTDB taxonomy): Bacteria > Verrucomicrobiota > Verrucomicrobiia > Verrucomicrobiales > Akkermansiaceae > Luteolibacter. Next base: position 47,724 of record JAIPKB010000007.1, read on the forward strand.
GCCGACCTTCTTGCCGACCGGCCCCAGCCACAGGTCCCAGTCCATGCCCTTCGGTGGAGGTGAGGCTTGGGGAAACTCGGTCATCACGTTGCCGTTGAAGCCCCAACCCGACTTCGGACGATCGGTCCAAGTGATGACTTCCCTGACCTCACCGATCAGGCCTGCCTGGTACCACTCCTTGATCAGGAGCGCGCCTTCGAAAGCGTGACCTTGGTTGCCCATTTGGGTGACGAGACCTTTCTTGGCGGCAAGCTGGCGCAGGGTGCGGGCCTCCCAGAGCGTGTGCACCAGCGGCTTTTCGACAAACACATGCTTGCCGAGGCTCAGCGCCAGATAGGCGATGGCGAAGTGGGTGTGGTCGGGAGTACCGATGCCCACGGCGTCGATTTTGTCGCCCATCTCCCCGAGCATCTTGCGGAAATCCAGATAGAGCTTTGCCCCGGGGAATTCTTTCTTCGCGCGATCCCAGTAATTCGGGTCACAGTCACAGAGGGCGACGACGTTGTTGCCGCCGGCGCAGGCACACAGGTCACCCCAGCCTTGGTTGCCGAAGCCGACCCAGGCGATGTTGAGTTTCTCGTTGGCCCCTGCCACCGGCTTGGCAAGGATCAATGGGGCGACCAGCGGCGCGCCCAGCACGGCCGCGGATTGTTTGAGGAACGTACGTCTAGACGGGTTGTTCATTATGGTTTGGTTCATGATGGTTGTTGGTAATGACTCTCAGGTATACACCGGCAGCAAGTGCTTCGTTGCAAAAATCCGCTCCCGGGGGTGAAAAAGTTGGAGACACCACGTCCTGCGGACGGCATGAGTTCCACGCCCCGGAGGGGCCCAGGGCGACGACCCGGGAGGACATCAGGTTCCAAATCCGTCTTGAAAGGCTCATGATTGAAGTTTCACATTTTTGTTACGGCGAGTCTGGCGGCATTCCGGCGGGCAGGGTCACCGGACGGATGAGAATGTGCTGTCCACAGGATACCTCTGGAAGATCCAAAGTAAATGCCCCGTCTTCCCTCATGACGAACACCGCGCATGGCCGGTCGTCGGCAAGCACCGAGTAGGCCCCAGCCTTCAGGCCCGCTAGATGGAGGACCAGCGGATGCGCCGCCGGGTTGTCGCTTTCCAGTCGGAAGCCGACACCGGAAAAATCCGTGGCAAGCTCGATGGGCTGCGCCGCCGAAAAACGGTCATTGGCCAACATCAAATCGAATTTGCAGCTATCGATCCGGGCGTGAAAGCGCTGGCGAACACCGTCGCGCGGGATGACCTCGATGCGTCCATCGCCGGTCCGCACCTCCCCACCAAAACAGAAGCGACCGAAAATCGGGTCGTCGGCCAGCACGGTGGCGGCGGTGCGCAGCGCGGCGCAATAGCCGAGGTCGGTCTCGCAGGCGTAATACCAAGACCCGCGGTGGTGGGGTTGCTCTAACCAGGTCGTGCCGTAAGGCGCAGGTTCAAAGCCGCCACCCGCGGCGCCGTCATTGCCACGCCCCGGATACCAGTAGCCGTAGTTGGAGTCCGCAGTGCCGGTATTCATGAGCGCCCAGGCACTCAGGTAGGACGCGTAGCCGAGTCGCAAATACCGGGCGGGACTGGCCGCGAAATTCAGTGCATAATCGAGCACCGCCCCGCCACCCATCTGCGACATGTAGCTGAGGGTGTAGCCATTGCCGGCACCGCCGCGATAGTCGCTGCCGAGATAGTAATAGGCGGGTTCGATGCCACCACGGCAGAAGAGGTTGGCGGCCATCTGGGATTCCATGAAGCGGCCCGCGCTGGCAGCGGAAACACCGATCCGGGTATCATCCGTCCCGGCGGCGTGCAGCATCGCATATTTCGCGATCGCATGGGTGGATTCAAAGCCGGTGGAGTCGAACGCATACTCGGATTGGAACAGGTTGGGCTTGCCGTTGACAAAGTATTGCACCTTGCGCTCCCAATGCCCCCGCAGCATTCCCGCCTCGGCTTTCATGCCGGCGCACTCCAATTCCCGGATCAGATCCACGATCACCAACTCATTGTACAAGCCCGTTTCGTAAGCCGACCAACTGGCGATCTCCATCGGCACGGTGTACATGGCCAGCGCGGTGCCGTAGGCCCGTTGCAGATATTCCGAGGCGGTCAAGGCGGTCTTGATCTGCGGATGATTCCTGGCCATCTGATACATGCTGAAGTACATCAGGACCACATGAGGGTAATCGTAAATCCGCCACAAATGGAGTTTTCCCTTTGATCCCGGGTCGCTGCTCTCGCGGTTGGTTTTCCAGTCGGGAATCCCGTAAATCCCATACGGATGGCTCTCGCCGGTGGTCTGCTGCAAACCACCCCAGACGAAATGCTCCAGATAGTAGTCCAATGCCTCAACCTCGGCGGGCACCGGAAACCGGGCGTTTTTCGCCGCCAGAAACGCCGGCTTGCTCAGTCCGGGATCATCGCAGGAAACCTCATAGATGCGCCAACCTTTGATCCGATCGTAGTTGTCCGGGCCAAGCAGAACCTGGGTCTCCATGTTCCACTCGGAGAACAATCCGTCATACCACTGCTGCGGGTCCCGGTGTTGGCAACGGTTGATAAATGCCGCCCGTTTGCGGATCAGGGTCTCCAGCGGTTCGGTTGAGAAAAACTCCAACACCAGGTGGCGGCCATCACCATAGTTGACGGTTAGACGATGCTCGCCGAGCCTGCCGAATCCGACCTGATAAATCCGGTATTCCCCGTTGGTCCCGAGATCGGTGATCCGGGTCGTCGCCGGATGCTCGGCTTCAATCGACCGGATATCCCACTGGGTCCGCAGGGCGAACCTGGCGGAAAGGTCCGAGGGCACCGTCATGCCCGGGACCACCTGCACGTCAACCCCACCCTCCTCGACCAGAATCCGGCGGACATCCTCATGCCCGTCGGCCCAGCGGAACTTGAGGCCGTAGCGGTGCGAGTCACCCGCCTGTCCGTGGGGGGCGAGCGTCAGGCTGGTGTGAGCCTGCCGCCAGTGGGTCCCGTGCTCGCTGGCCTCCGCGCCTGCCGCCAGGGAATGGATGAAAATCCGGTAGCCGCCATGCGCTTCCCAGAATTCAAAGTGGGTGTCTCCGGTTGGGACCAAGGTCAAATAGGGGACAGCGCTGTCCGGTCGCAGCCAATAGAGAAACGACCCATGGCCGGAAATGAAGCTATGTTTCAACACCGCCGACGTACTCCGCCTGAATGACGAATTCATCGGCAGGGGCAACGCCAGGTCACCGATTTCCAACGGCCCGCCGCTCACGTTCCCAAGGCCGACCGTCCAGGTCAATGATTCCTCTTCAATCCGGAGTCCGATTTGAATCTCCAACGCTGGGGCGACCCCATCGGTGACCGGATAGCAGGTCAAGACCTCCGAATGATCCGCGTTCCAGGTGACGACCGCCTCCTTGCGCAGATCGGCCGTATTCACTGAACACCAGTCGCCACCACGATGGCGAAACCGCGCGGTGACCTCTCCCAACCGCGCTCCGGCAGCAAGATATTCGGTATCAAATCGATCACGCGTTGACCGCAGGCTGGCGACCGCTCCACCGTCAAACTTGAGTTCAAACTGCGGGGGAGCGGACCCGGCGTCCGAACCCGCCACCACCACCATTCCCGCCGAGCCAATCAGCAGCGCTCGCAACAGGGGAACCCAACGGTGATGGTACATCATGACGGCAATCCGGGAAGCGGGGGAAATTAGCTCACTTCGCTCTAACCATCCTCAAATCGTAGATGGCCGGTGTGGGTTTGCCCGGCTGGGTCTGGATGCGCACGATCACTTTATCCTTCGCCTCCAACAAGGCGGCCGGGATCGGATACTCGACACCATAGTAATCCTCCTCGCCGGTGGCTTCCGCCTTGGCCGTGCCGATGACCGTACCGTCAATCTGCAAGTCGAACTCCGGGCCATTGTCACGCCCCCAGTAAACGAGGCGCACTGCGGATTTGCCGCCTGCTGGCGGTAGTTTCAGCTCGAAACTGAACCAACCACCGTCGTCGGCCACCCGGAAGTGCTTGCCTAACGGGCCGTATCCGGTGCGGGACTTTTCAAACAGCAGTTGGTGGTCGGTTTCCGGTTGTTGTTCGCCGAGGCGCACGCGGTCGATGGTATTGGCCTCAAGTTCCTGTTCCCGGCGTTCGGCTTCGGCGACCTGCCGTTGCAGTTCGGCGGCGTGGGCTGGATCACTCAGTTGCCAATAAATCGCATAGCGCTGGAAATGGAGATCATAAAACGGTGCGAGAGTGATGTCATTCGGCTTGGTCAAATCGCGGGTGCGGAAGACCCCGGGACGGCCGGGCACCGGGGCAATATGAGCCAGCACCTCCTCGTCGCTGTTGGCGACGAACAGCGGCGCGCGATTCAGCGGACGGAAAGCCTTGATCGGCGTGTAGGAGCCGATGTAGTCCCTTTGTTGGAGTCCTTCACTGCCCAACTCGCCGGCCAGCAGGATCGGCCCGTTGAACACCGACACCCATCCGGGGCACTGCGCCTGGCGGACCACCCGCGGCTTCATCGGCAACGCCACGCGAATGCAATCACCCGCCTGCCAGGAGCGCTTGATTTCGGCGAAACCGCCCGGCGCGGAGGTCACGGTGACCGGCTGATCGTTCAACGTCACCGCCAGCTTGCCGGCCTCCACCCAGAACGGATGCCGAACGCGCAAGGTGACAGGCTCGGACGAAGCCTTGGTGATGGTCAACGTGGTGCCCCCTTCGGCGGGAAACCCTGTGTTCTGGCGCAGCGCGAAACCGTGTTCCGGCCACTCCAATTCGGAGGCGATAAACAGGTTGACCGACAGCGAGTCCGCGGTGTGGGTGTAGATCAGTTCGCCATAGCGGGCGTGGTTTTCCATGCCGGTGCCGGTGCAGCACCAGAACGAGTTGAAGTCAGTGCCGTAGCTGCGCGCATAGTCGGGCCGCAAGGGCGTATAATAGACAAACGCCCCCGCCCCCGCCAACGGAGCCTGGGAGGTGAGGATGTGATTGAACAACGCGTTCTCATAATAGTCGAGATACGCGGTCTCCGGCTTCTCCTGATAGAGTGCGGCGGTGAGGCGCAGCATGTTATAAGTATTGCAGGTTTCCGGGCCACCATCATGGGTGATGTCACCGCCCATGTTCTCGGGCGGGGAGAAATGTTCGTGGATGCTGTTGCCGCCATTGACCCAGGAGCGGTTCCTAACCACCGTCTGCCAGAAAAACGCGGCGGCCGCGCCGTAGGCCGGATCACCGGCCAGTTGATGGACGCGTTGGAAGCCGATGAACTTGGGCACCTGGGTGTTGGCGTGCTTGCCGGTTAGATCATCCTTGCCGGCGGCGGCCGGGTCGAGCAACGCATGATGCGAGTAAAGCCGGGCGTAATCCAGAAAGCGCTTCTCGCCGGTGATCGCATAAACATCGGCCAGCACCTCGGCCATCCCGCCATGTTCGCAGTTGAGCATCCGCTCGCGGCGTTCGTCGGGAAGGTCCTTCACCACCGATCCGCACCAATCGGCGAAGCGGACGAGCACCTCCTTGGCGGTGGTGTCGCCACAACAAGTCCACGCGTCGCGCAGGCCGGCCAGCTGCTTGTGGATGGTATAGAAGGGAGCCCAATAGTTGTCGATGGTTTCGACCTTTCCCGCACGGATGTCCGCCTCCAGTTCGCGGGCGAAGGGAAACGCCACCAACGAGCCGTCACCGCGCTTATCCTGGCATTCTTTCCATTCCCGGGTGATGTAGGCGACCCGCTCGCGGAGTCGATAGTCATCGGTGACCCGGTACATCAGGCTGATCGCGCTGAGATAATGGCCGAGGCTATGGCCGGCGAGCGAGCGGGTGGTGCCCGGCGCGGCGGGCGATTCCCAACCCCCGTAGGGTTTCGCCTTCGGCTCCAAGCCTGCCTCGACGCGGAACTGGGCCAACAAGCGATCCGGCTCCAAGCGGATGAGATAGGCGTGATCGACCTCCTGCATGGTCTTGAATGGACCATTGAGCAGGCGCACCGCACCCTGGGAAAACAGGCTCTGGCTCGCCGGGATGGCGGGTTTGACCAACGACGGACCGAGCTCCGCGGCAGTCGTGGAGCAGGCGATGGCGACCATCGGGCAACAGAGTGCCCGCATGGCGAGTCGGGAGTGAGCAAAGGGGGATCGATTCATTGGTGGATGGGGTCAGGAGGGCAAGGGACCGCAGCGATTCATGTCAACACGGTCGTTGGGACATTACGATCTTCCGCGTAGCGCGATTTCACCCGTTCGCAACATGATCAACTCGCTTCGCAAAATAGACACACTACCCGGATCCCCGATGAATTCAAAGGTAGTGTCGCTTGCAATTATCGGTCGGTATCGATGCGGAAGATGGTGAGCGAATACGGCTTGAGGGTATAGTTGAATTCCGGCGCGATCCCATCGAACATGGATTCCACCGGGATGACCTTGTTGGGTTCATCGAGCGTGTTTTCGTCGGTCGGCTTATCGCTGGCCAGCGTGATGACCTGGGCTTGGGACTGGAGTTTCACCGCCCCATCGATGCGGATCGTGGTATCCAGCGGAGCCGGGCCCGGATTCACGGCCTTGATGATGATCTGGCCGGATTTGTCGTCCCTGCCACCGAGTGCGAAGATGCCCGGTTTATGAGCGGGCGGCGGGAGTTTTGCGGATTGGGCGGGCTTGCCGTCGAGGAAGCACTCAACCCGATCTCCCTTGACTTGGATTTTGATATCATACCAGCGGTTGGTCTCGATCCGCAGGTCCCGCCCCTTGGCGACTTCCCGATTGGATCCGCCTTCTTTCACTTCCACCGTGGACCGCGTGTTATTCCAGCCGCCGATATTCCAATGTGCCATATTCTCGGCGTCCTTCACCGCAAAGAGAATCAGAAACCCCTCGTCGCCGCCGGTTTTTCGGGCCTTTAGCGTCAGGGTATAATCCGTCCACGAGCGGCTTTCAGCGATGGCCAGCAGGTTGGTGCCCGCGGCTGTCTGCCTCAGCGCGCCATCCCGCGCCTTCCAATCGCCACTGACCAGTTGCCAGCCTGCGGCACCGTTGGTGAAGTCGCCCTGATAAAGGGTCTTGCCGTTATGCTCGACCTTGATGTCCTTGTATTCCGCCTGGGTGTTCCAGGTGCCGACACCGATCCCGCCGCCCGGATTCGGCGCGGGCGGGTCGGGCTCGCTGACCGCTGTCTTGAGCGTGACATCGGGACGGTGCGCGCTGAACATCGTCTGGACATGATAGGAAGAGCGCCCGCTGCTGCGGGAGCTGTCGAAACGGATCAGATTCACCGGCCATGCCCGGTTGTTGACATTCTCGAACAGCGGCGCGTAGGAGGCCATGGTGACGATGTCCGAGTTGCGCTCCATGCCGATCATAAAGGCGGCTTCGGACAGCGCTCCCAACAAATTTCCGGAGCCGACGTTGTTGTTCACCGCGTATTCCCCAACGTAGATTTGGGGTCCCTTGCGGTCGTATGTGTCGTATTTCCTCTCGTTGGCGAAGAACCAATGAGGGGCGACGTAATAATGCTCGTCGATAATCTCCACCGGCGCATCCGGGATGGGGCAATCGGCGATGGTGATGACGTCTGGATATTTCGCTTTGATCGCCTCATAAAACGGCCGGTAGTTCTTGAAATACTTCGGGCCGAAATTCTCGTTGCCGATTTCGACATATTTGATCTTGAACGGCTCCGGGTGTCCGTTCTTGGCTCGCAGCGCGCCCCACTGGCTGGTTGCCGGACCGTTGGCATATTCCAATGCGTCGAGAGCGTCCTGGATGTACGGTTGCAGGTCCTCCGGGCGGGTGACGGCCTCTTCGCTGCGATAAGCGCAGGAGAGTCCGGCATTGATCACATACATCGGCTCGGAGCCCAGATCCTCGCAGAGTTGCAGGTATTCATGGAAACCCATTCCCTCGGTGTTGTGATAGCCCCAAAGGTCCCAGCGTCCCGGGCGGCTGGCGATATCGCCGATGGTGTTCTTCCACTGGATGCGGTTTTCCAAAGTAACCCCCTCCACCACGCAGCCACCGGGAAACCGGAAGAAGGCGGGCTTGAGCCCTTGCAGCAGATGGACCAGATCCGGGCGCATGCCATTGGGACGATTCTGATAGGTCGGCGGAAAAAGCGAGACCACGTCGAACCAGATCGTCCCCGGTGTGGACACGCAGAGCGTGAGGCGCGCTTGGGGATCGGTGCCGGTGGCGACCAGCTTGCAGGCGTAACGCCGCCATTTTCCGGAAACTCCGGTCACCTCGCTCTTGCCGTGGATTTTGGTCCCGTCGGCGCTTTCGAGTTGTGCGGTCACGGTCTGGGCATCCTCGGTGCGGGCGTAGAAGGACAACTCGTAGGTTTCACCCTCCTTGACGGACATGCCCCAGTAGCCTTCGTTGGCCACCCCGGCGCGCGCGCCAACCTGCTGGACCTCAAGCCTCATCGAATGCGGCGTCCGGTCATTGAGTGGATTGGCATCATCCAAATAGATCGCCGCCTTGGTATCACCGGCCGCGACCAGCGACCATGCGTGCAGGTCGTTCTGATACCATTTGCCATGTTTGAAGCCTTTCGGTGTCACCATCTGATCGCCGTCCATGCTGGCCCCCGCGGCAACCTGCATTTCCTCGAAGGCGCGGTTCTGCACCAACTCGGCATAGATGCCGCCGTCACCGGCGTGGTTGATTTCCTCATAGAAGATACCCCACAACGTGGGACTGACCTTCACCCCGGCTTGATCGGCGGCGACGGTAATGGCGGCGGACTCGGCCGATGCGGCGACTGGCCATGCGGCCATCACCCCGGACATCAACAAACCAATTCTTGTGACTGTTTTCATGGAATCTTTCTGGTGGTGGTTTCGATTGTGGTCATGCGATTACTCATTGAGCCCCCTCCGGCAAGACGACGACGTCGTCGAACCAGGCGGCCCGGTCGCTCACGCGCAGGCCGACCGCGCCTTTGAGGATGGGATTGTCTTCGTCCCTGACGTCGAGCAAAGGCCGGGTGTCATCGTGCAGCGGGTTGAGCCAGGCGCGGATGCGGTTGCCCTCCACGACGACCCGCAGCAGGTTCCACGTGTCGGTTTCCACTTTGTTCGGCCGATCAGCCAAAGCCACTGCCGCCATCTGCTTCCATCCGATTTCCATCTTGCCGAGGTAGAGGGAATGGGTATCGATGCCCAGATAATACCCGCGCATTTGATCGGTGCCCGGGCCGGGGTCATTGACCCGGAAACAAATCCCGGCATTGCCTATCCCGTCCTTGAGCATCACGGTTGCCTCCAGCAGATAGTCGCCCCACGCGTTTTCGCCCGCAACCATCTTGGACTGGCCGGAGAGTTTCAGATAACGACTGCCGCCGGGCTCCGCGCTCTCGCCGTAAGCCGTCCAGCCCGGTACTGGATCCACCTGCGGCGGCGGAACGGACTGGAAATCTTCAAACAACAGCGCCTGTTTCTTTCCGGTCGCATAACTGCGCACGGCTTCGGCTTCGGCATGACTGACCGGCGTGCAATCCGGCCAGAGCAGCCCGCACCACGGAATGGCCGGTTCCGGAGCCCCGTCCGGAGTGCCCCAATACCAACGGCAGTTGGAATTGCCAACCATGAGCTCCCAGCACAGATAGACGCCCGGCACGGACTTGTTCCCCGCCTTGCGCGTTTTCAGCCAGTTGATCACCTCGATCGGCGAACCCGCGCTCGACGGTTTCTTCCCAAACCAGCGGGCACCCGCTTCGGTGAAGACCGTGCCCTTGGTTGGATTCATGTTTGCCTGCCGGTCCCAAGCCGCCCAATCAACCGAGTAATTGTGCGCATCGACGATATCGGTCCACGGGTGATCATCCCAGCAGGCGATGACCGGTTGGGTTGGTTTCATCTCCTTGGCCCAGCCGTATCCCGCCTCGCGGAGTTTAAGCGTGAAGGCGTCTCCCATGTTAGGCTCGTTGTAGATCTCCCACCACAGCACGCGCTGGTCGTCGCGGTGGGCGGCGATCACCGCCTGGACGTAGGCCTTGAACTTGGGCAGATTCTCATCCTTGCGTTCGGCGTCCTGCAAGGCCGCCCATCTCCCGTTGTGTCTGCCATCCACGGGTGGCGGCGTGTCGATGGTGATGCCCGCATGATTCCAGCAGTCGTCAAAAAACACGAACCCGGGCTTGATGCCATGGCGGTCACAAATTTCGAGAAATGCCTCGATCCGTTCGAGAAACACCTGCTTTTCGGTGTCATAGACGATGTTGTGGAGGTAAACGCGCAGGGTGTTGATGCCGAAGTATTTGACCGCCGCCGTCAGTTCACGCTCGATCACCTCCGGTTTGAACTCATGCCACATCTGAATCTGGTTGGCTGCGTAGGCGGGTGTGTAGTTGGCCCCGATCCAGGCGGAGGTGTCGTGAGGTTCCGGCTGGACGGCTTCCGGTGTGCGGGCCAGCCAGACCCGCATCCCGCCCGCGCCGCGATAGTTCCAGGCGTAGTAGGGAATCAATGTCATGGTGTCCTTCGCGGAGGTCTGTTGGCGGGTGTCCACACGCAGCGCGTCGGCTTTGATGATCCGGATGCCGTTCACGAGAGCGGGGCGGCTCTCAAGCGTTGTTGCGGCGGAATCGGCCAGGACCAGATCGGTCACCTTGTCGGCGTTATCAATGCCCTCCGCACAATAGACGAGCGGTCCGCGCTCGACCGCGACTTTTCCGTTTGCGGCCGCGACCTTCTCGTGGGCGACGACATGACGGATGGGCATGGGCAAAGCGAATTCGACGCGATCGCCTGCCTTCCAAGTGCGCTGGATCACGGCATAGCCCTTTTCGCGCGGCGCGGCGAAGTCCACCCCGTTGACTTGCAGCGCGACCTTCCCGCCTGCCGGGTCGGTGTAGCGGTAGAGGTCGGACGGCAACGGCTTGCCCTCAGCCCAACCGGGGATGCGGATGCGCAGCGCGAAGGGCTGCGGCTTCTCGGGGGTCACTTCCAGCGCCACGCGGCCGTCCCACGGATAGTCGGTCTTCACGCGCAACCGGACGGTCGTTCCCGCGACGGATGCGCTTCCCTCACAGGCAGCGAAAAGATTCACATAGAGATCGGAGGAACCGACGGCAAAAACATATTCCGACAATCTGGGCCAGAACCGCACCAGGTTGGCGGGACAACACGGGCATTGATGCCAGGACCACCGCTTGACCGGCTTCTTCCGCCGATCCGCCGCGAGCGGATTGGCGTAGAAGAACCGGTCACCGCTCAAACCGGATCCGGCAGCCAGCGCGTTGTAGAGCACCCGCTCAATCACGTCGTAGTATTTGGATTCCCCTTGGAGCCGGAACATGCGGCCCGACCACAACACATTGGCAATCGCCGAACACGTTTCGCAATAGGCGAATTCCTCATCCGGCAGCACATAGTCGTCGGAGAACCCCTCCGAATGTTGGCGATGCCCCACGCCGCCGGTGACATACATTTTCCGGCCGACCACCCGCTCCCACTTCCTTTCCAGCAAGTCGATCAGGGCCGGATCGCCCTTGATGGCACCGACATCGCAAGCTCCCGCGTAGAGATACATCACGGCCACGGCATGCCCGATCACGTCATCATCTGCCATCGCCGGTTTGCCGTGTGACCACATGCTCAGGTGGGTCTTGTAGCCCTCGACAAGTCGCTGAGCCAAGTCCAGGTAGGCCTGCTCACCGGTGGCCTTGAACAGCTTGACCAGACCGATCTCGACCTCCGGATGACCGGACACCTGGAGTGCCTTGCCCTCCTGGTTCACCTGGACCATCAGATCCGCCGCCCGCCGGGCGACCTCGAGATAGTTGGTGCGCCCGGTTGTTTTGAAATGTTCGACCGCCGACTCCATCAGGTGTCCCATGCTATACGACTCGCAGGTGCCGCTGGTTTCCCGTTCAAACAATGGATACTTGGGTTCCGTGATTTGAAGGTGCGGGAAAAGGAAACCGCTCGGAGCTTGCGACCTAGCGATTTGCGAGATCAGCGTTTCAAGTTTTTTTTCCAGTTCCGGGTCGGGTTGCGTCCGCAGCAGATACTGCGCACCCTCGATGGCTTTATAAACATCCGAATCTCCCCACATGTAGCCGTGATATTTCTCCGACGAGTCGCCGGAAAGGATCCGGAATCCGCCGAGCGAGCCCTGCTTTTCCATTTCGCTGAAATTATGCGCGACTGTCACCTGCCGGTTGGTCGTTTGCCGTCCGGCCCAAAACGAATCGGTCAGTTTCACATCCGTGAATGGCACAGGTGTGAGCGGGTACTCCGCCGCAGACAGCGGCTGCACAAGCGCCCCCACTGCCAACATCGCCGTCAACCGAATCAACGTGCGTGCCCGCCTGTATCCCTGGTTGTTGCCCTTGCGCTCGCAGCCCCTCGCTCCGCTTTCCCAACTGGCAGGCCTGGGTCCACCACCTGCGGCTTGCCCCCGGGCCCGGGGTGAACCCAAGGGGGGACCGGAGAGCGGGAAAATGGAGGTGGGGCGTCTTGGCTTATTGGAGGTTTTCATTTGATTTCTGGTTTCAAGGAAGCGGTTTCCGGCCATTAACCCACGCTGTGAGCAATCTTCGCATGTTGTAGTTTCTGTTAGATTGTAGCCTCCCCGACCAAAGACCACAGCGGCGATGCGGAGGAGGAGTTCCTCGGTCTCGTCATGATCCTGTCACCTTCCCAATCGAGGGCTTCTCCGCTGGCTTTGTGGATGATCATGAGTTTCGCGCCTTCTTTGCGCAGCAGCCACCGCTGGGTATCGGCCTCGCTGTCCCAATTGATGAATACGGATGAGGCCCCTCCTTCGAAAGGCAGCCCGGCATTGAGCTTGATCATGCGGTATTCATTGTTACCCAGATGATAGAACCAGATCAGGTTTTCGAGTGCGCCGGAATCCCGCGTCAAAACCGCCGGTGACTTCAGGTCGCGGTTTTCGGCGACGCCAAGCATCCGGCCGTCGGAGGCGACCACCTGGTAGGCGCCGTCCCTGATCCATCCGCCGGCAATGGTGGGTGCCTGCCCTTTCAGCACCCAGG
>JAIPKB010000242.1 GCA_021733795.1 Akkermansiaceae bacterium
GCCCGCATCCCCATCCCCACGCCTCCCCGTCCCAACGCAGGTGTCCCCATTCCAGGCGCAGTCCCGGCCGCCCCTCCCGGAGCCCCGGCCAAAGCCCCAGCCAAAGCCCCGGTCGGAGCCCCGGTCGGAGCCCCGGTCGGAGCCCCTCCCGGAGCCCCGGCAGCCGTCCCAGCCCGCAACCCCGCCATCCCGCTGGGCGATACCAAGATCATCGAGCCCATTGAATACTCGCCCATCAACGGCGCCGAGCTTGCCGCCCTCTACCGCAAATACACCGGCCACCGCGTCATCGTCTCCGCCGCCGCCGCCGCCAAGGAGTTCGTCTTTGATCAATATGCAGGCCCGGAAGACCCCCTCACCTATGCCCAGGCAGCCGAACTCCTCAGAAAAGCCGCCGGCATCGAGGGCTTCGTCTTCATGCCCGATGAAATCGACAAAAGACTCGAATACCTCAACGCGGAAACCCGCCTGCTGGGCAAAGGCTATAAAATCTTCAACGAAACCGACGAACTCCCCGAGGGCGACGGCATCGTTTCCTACGTAATGACGTTCAAGCACATCAAGCCGGAGACCGCCGCCCAGGCTTTCACCCAGATCATCGGCCAGTTCGGCACCTACGGGTCCATCGCCACCACCAACAGCCAGATCATCATCACCGAAAACATCTCCCTTATCCGCCGCCTCATCCAGCTCAAGAATGAAATCGACATCCCCGGAGACATCCCCCGCACCCAGTTCATCTCCGTCAAATATGCCGATGTCACCGAGCTGGCAGCCACCATCAACGAACTACTCTCCGCCCAACAACAAACGACCCGGAAACCGGCCGCCATCCAACGTAACCCGGCGACCCCACCTGCCGCACCCGGTGCCGTACCCCAAACCAATCTCAGCGGTGCCGGCGGTGCCACCAACGAAGACGTGCCAGTCCAAATCATCCCGGAACCCCGCACCAACCGCATCTTCTCCATGGGCCGCCCCGTGGACCTGCTTTTCGTGGAAGGCCTGATCCGCGAGTTCGACGTCGAGACCTCCGAGAAAACCTTCCTCCGCCGCAAACTGAGCTACCTCGCCGTGGCCGAGTTCCTGCCCATCGCTGAAAACGCCCTCACCCGCGCCTTCTCCGGCACCGGCGAAGGCGCGGCCGGCGGCGGCGGTGCCTCCAGTTCCAACCGCAGTTCCACCAACCGCACCACCAGCTCCAGCTCCAACTCCCGCACCAACAACAGCTCCCGCACCAACTCCAGCTTCGGCAACAACAACAGCTCCTTCGGCCAGGGCGGCCAGGGCGGCATCGGCGGCGGCGGCGGCATTGGCGGCGGCGGCGCCTCCCTCGGCGATCCCAGCGTCTCAACCGCCCCCGAATCCCGTCTCGTCGGCCGCACCCTCCTCGTCGCCGACAACATCACCAACTCGATCGTCGTTCAAGGCCCGCCATCCGGCCTCGAGATCGTCGAACGCCTGCTCGACCAACTCGACGTCAAGGCCGACCAGGTCATGATCGCCACCGTCATCGGCCAGCTCAACCTCAAGGACAACATGGACTATGGCATGGACACCCTCTTCCTCGGCGGCGACCTGCTGACCCGCGGCGGCGGCGGCTTCGGCCCCATCCTGCCCATCGACCCGATCCCCCCCACCGCCACCGGCGGCACCGCCAGCGGCTTCAACCGCGGCACCCTCAGCGGCGGCGGACTCCGCCTCTACGGCAAGATCGGCGATGACATGCATGTATACCTCAAGGCCCTCGAGGAAAACGAGGACTTCACCGTGCTCGCCCGCCCCCAAATCTTCACCGCCAACAACCAGAAGGGCGTCATCTCCTCCGGCGAACGCATTGCCATCCCCACCAACTCCAACAGCTACTACCAAGGCGGCGGCAGCACCCAAATCCAGTATCAGGACGTGGTCCTCCGGCTCGAAGTCATCCCGCTCATCAACTCGGAATCCGAAATCACCCTCCAAATCTCCCTGCTCTCCGACGAGGTCAACGGCAATCAGGTCGTGGCCGGTGCCGGATCCAATGGCAGCGACCTGGTCGTCCCCCGCATCACCACCCGCGAGGTCCTGACCACCGTCACCATCCCCAACAACGAAACCATCGTCCTCGGTGGCCTCATCACCGTCCGCACTGGCGAAGGCGTTTCCGGCATCCCGCTGCTCAGTTCCATCCCCGTCCTCGGCAAACTCTTCTCCTCCACCAATACCAAAAAGGAACGCGCCGAACTGCTGGTCTTTATCCAGCCCTCCATCGTCACCAGCCGCTCCACGCTCGACTACGCCCAGGCCGACACTGACAGCCGCTACAAACTGGCACCCAACATCCGGCGCTTCTCCGATGGCGAGGGCGTACTGCCGCCGGTGGATCCCACCACCCCCGTCAATGACAAAGGCTCCTCGCCGCCCAGGGCCACCCCCGTCCAAAATCAGCCCAAACCCTCCAGCACCATGAGGAAATCCATCCGCCCCACCCAGGTCCGCTGACCTCCCGGAAATATTTCTTCAAAATTTTTGAACGTTCCCTTCGCTACGCTGTCATACCCATTGAAGACCGCACGCAAGTTCGTGTTTTCATGTAAGGGTGAACAGCAATGTCAGCCTCAACATGCCTCTGGTGAGTTGGAGTTGATAACCTTGGCCGTCGGGGGTGGGTGCCCCCGGCGGCTCTTTTTTTCCACCGTTTGCTCGATCCGCCCCGGCCAATCCCATCAACCTTGGCCAATCCCAACAGGATCTCCACTTTTTTCGGCTTCCGCTCGCTTCTCTGCTTGCCAAACCGCCCCCAACCCCATCATTATCCCCTCCGCAGCGATGCGATAAGCGGGTCCCGTGGTCCAATGGATAGGACGATGGCCTCCGAAGCCGTAGGTCCAGGTTCGATTCCTGGCGGGACCACCACTTGTCGCATGGATCCTCCGCACCATGCGGCCCGTCCAGGTGGGGTCCAACATTGTCAACCCGGTCTCCTGGATTCAAATTCTTCCCACGGATACCGAGATCTGACTGAAGGCCGCGGAACTCGATTGGAATCACCGCGACCCGGCAGACCGCATGATCGCCGCCACCGCGTTGGTTCACGGAGTTGCCCGTACTGACGGTAGACGAAGCGTTTCATCAGCCCGGGTGCCCAATACTGTTCAATTAGGCGCGAAGGACAGATAAATTCAACCACGGATTACACGGATGTACACGGATAAAAGAGAAAACGCGGAGCACTATCCGTGCCAATCCGTGCCAATCCGTGTCATCCGTGTCATCCGTGGTCAAAAATTCTTAAGTGGCCGGTATTGGCCCGGGTGCCCGGTGGAGGCGGTGTGGTAAGCCGACGGATCCCTGGGCGTTCCTCGCGCATGACGACAATAAGGTCGTCACCCCTTATTGCATGTGGCCCCCGGACCACATAACAGTATTGGGGACGCACCCCCATCCTACCGGATCAGCCCACCATCGGCCAGCCTTCGCGATAGGTCCGGCTGAGGAGGGCGTCGGCGGTGGCGCTGTTGGTGACCTTGCCGGCCGCGCCGTCGTAATCGAGCACAGTGCCGGTCCGGTAGGCGACCAGCCCCAGCAACATCATCTCGATCAACTTCCCGCCGTAGTCGAAATTGCACGCAGGCTCGGGTCCGCCCTTGCAGGCGGCGAGCCATTCGCCCTGGAAGTTGTAGCCTCCCTTGACTCCCTTGCGGCTCAGGCGGGCCGACGCGGGCGTACCTTTGGGGATGATGACGTAAGAGCCGAAATCGGCAATCAAGATGCCCTTGGAACCGGTGAACATCGCCCCGTGGCCGACCCCCCTGAAGGCCGAATCAATCGGTGCCTTAGGCATGGCACCACCTTGATACCATGAAAGCCTGATCGCAGGTCGCCAGTCGTTGGCGGGAATTTTGAAATGACTTGCGAGTTCCACCGGGGAGACATCCGGATTGAAGGGATCGCCGGTGGCCACCGCGGAGGTTGGCAGCCCGGCATCGAGCGCGTTCCATGCCAAATCCATGGTGTGGGATCCCATATCGCCCACCTGGCCGCTGCCGAAGTCCCAATACATATTCCAACTGAGGCAGTTGGTCCCCGGCCCCTTGCCGGCGAAATAGCCTGGGTTGTATGGGTGCAATGGCGAGGGGCCTAGCCAGAGATCGTAGTTGAGATACTTGGGTGGAGTGCCCGCAGCGGGCAGATACCCGGGTCTCCGGAGCTGACGGTCGCCCCAGGCGGAAACCTCGCTCAGTTCGCCGATGGCACCCTCGCGGATCAACCGGCGGACTTCCGCAAAATTGGCGCTCGCATGCCGTTGCGTGCCCACCTGGGTGGCGAGCTTGCCCTTGTTGGCAAGGTAGGTGGCGCGGACGATGCGCGCTTCCTCGACGGTGTTGGCCAACGGTTTTTCACAGTAAACGTGGAGCCCACGCAACATCGCCCAGTTGGCGACATGGGCGTGGGTCTGGTCGGTCGTCGCACACACCACGGCATCCAGCCCCTTGTGCTCCAGGCACTTGCGCCAGTCAGAGTAGGACTTGGCACCAGGAAACTTGGTGGCCGCCTGCGCCAGATGGTTCTCGTCGATGTCACATAGGGCCACGACGTTTTCCCCGGAAACAGCGCCATAATGGGCCGTGCACCGGCCACCCGCACCGATCAAGGCAATGTTGAGCTTGTTGTTCGGCGAGGATTTGCCGGAGACGATGCCCGAAGGCAGGATCCACAGGCCGGCCCCGGCCAAGGTTTGTTTGAGAAATTGCCGGCGCTGGAGTTGCTTGGATTCATTCATGGTCGGTCGGGGGTGCACCGCTGCATCAACGGAGCTAACCAGGCCCATCATTCACCAAAATTGCGCCGACCTCGAGAAAGCCGGTTTACAGACGTCCGGATCCGAGACTACAATTGCCGCACCCGCCATGTCAGACAAACCATTCCACTACCAGGATCCTTTCCCGCTCGGTCCGGACGGCACCGAATACGAACGGCTCACCAGCGACCACGTTGCCGTGGCCGAATTCGAGGGCAAACCGGTGCTCAAGGTGGCCCCGGAAGGCCTCACCCTGCTCGCCGCCGAGGCGATCAAGGCGATCAATTTCACCCTGCGCCCGGCCCATCTCGCCCAGGTCGCCGCCATTCTGGACGACCCCGGGGCTTCGCAAAACGACCGGATGGTCGCCCTGATGATGCTCAAGAACGCCGAGATCGCCGCCCACGGTATCCTCCCATTCTGCCAGGACACCGGCACCGCCACCATTGTCGGCAAAAAAGGCCAGCAGGTCTGGACTGCGGGCGACGACGCCGAGGCGCTCTCCAAAGGGATCTATCAAACTTACATCACCGAGAACCTCCGCTACTCTCAAACCGCTCCGCTGACCATGTTCGAGGAGGTCAACACCAAGACCAACCTGCCGGCCCAGATCGACCTCTACGCCACTGAAGGCGACACCTACAAGTTTCTCTTCGTCACCAAAGGCGGCGGCTCGGCGAACAAGACCTTTCTCTATCAGGAAACCAAGGCCCTGCTCAACCCCAGGCGGCTCAAGGAGTTCTGCATCGAAAAAATGACCTCGCTCGGCACCGCCGCCTGCCCGCCGTATCATGTGGCCTTCGTCATCGGCGGCACCTCCGCCGAGACCTGCCTCAAGACCGTCAAGCTCGCCTCCACCAAATACTACGACGCCCTGCCCACCTCCGGCAACGAGCACGGCCGGGCGTTCCGCGATCTGGAACTGGAGGCCGAACTGCTCGCCGCCTCCCGCGAGATCGGCATCGGTGCCCAATTCGGCGGCAAATACCTGGCGCTGGACATCCGGGTGATCCGCCTGCCCCGCCACGGAGCCTCCTGCCCGGTCGGCCTCGGCGTCTCCTGCTCGGCGGACCGCCAGGCCAAGGCGAAGATCACCAAGGACGGCATCTTTCTGGAAAAACTCGAGAAAAACCCAGGCCGCTTCATCCCGGAAAAATTCCGCGACTGGAAATTCAAGGGCGTGCCGATCGATCTCGACCTCGGGATGGAGGCCACCCTCGCCACCCTTTCCAAATACCCGGTCACCACCGCGCTCGCTCTAACCGGAACCATCATCGTCGCCCGCGACATCGCCCACGCCAAACTCAAGGAAATCCTCGACGACACCGGTGACCTGCCGGATTACATCAAGAAATACCCGGTTTATTACGCCGGCCCGGCCAAGACCCCGGCGGGCATGGCTTCAGGCTCGTTCGGCCCCACCACCGCCGGGCGGATGGATGGTTATGTGGATATCTTCCAAGCCAAGGGCGGCTCGATGGTCATGCTGGCCAAGGGCAACCGCTCCAAACAAGTCACCGATGCCTGCCAACAACATGGCGGCTTCTACCTCGGCTCCGCCGGCGGTCCCGCAGCGCTGCTCGCCCAGGACCACATCAAGTCCCAGGAGGTCGTCGCCTTCCCGGAACTGGGCATGGAGGCGGTCTGGAAAATCACGGTGGAGAATTTCCCGGCCTTCATCCTCGTCGATAACAAGGGCCACGATTTCTTCACCTCGCTCAACACCTGTCCGGTCTGCCATTGATGCCGCAGGTCATCCACCTCACCGGCCCCGTCAGCTACGAGGACGGCCTGCGCCTCCAAGAGCAGGCCGTCTCCGCTTTGCTCGATGGCTCAGGCGGGGAGTGCATCTATCTGTTGGAGCATCGCCCGGTTTACACCATCGGGCGGCTGCGCGACCAATCCTCGCTGCGCGAGCCGGCGGCACTCCCCCACCCCGTGCATGAAACCAACCGCGGCGGTCAGGCCACCTATCACGGCCCCGGCCAGCTGACCGGCTACCCGATCCTCGATCTAACCAAACGCGGCAAGGATCTCCACCGCCACCTGCGCACGCTTGAGGAGGTGATCATCCGCGCCTGCGTCACTCTCGGTCTAACCGCCACCCTCCGCCACGGACTCACCGGCGTGTGGGTGAACCACCGCAAGCTCGCCTCCATCGGCGTGGGAGTCCGCAAGTGGGTGTCGATGCACGGCTTCGCGCTCAATGTCACCTGCGAATCGCTCCCGCCGTTTCATGCCATCACCCCCTGCGGCATTGACGGGGTGACGATGACCTGCCTGGAAACGGAGCTGGGCCTCTCCATCACGATCGCCGAGGTCGTCACGATCCTGACCCCCGAACTGGAGCGGCTCTAACCGGCAGGCCCGCCCGACAGCATGTCGGCCTCACATAGCCGGCAGCATGCCGACGCCCCGATAGAGGTAGGAACGGGGCTTTCGCCCCGCTCCCCCCTCCGAACCGGACGGGCGGATTTGATTCACCGCGCTCACCCCTCGTGGGGCTGCCCTCCGGGCAGTCTATCTCCGCTGCGCTCCGGTTCCCGCCCCCGGCCATCCATTCCCGGAGCTTTTCCAGACCGGCCCCGGCTTCTTCCTGGCTGCGGCACAGCACGACCATGTCGTCCGCATACCGCACCATTTCAAAGCCAGGTCCGGCCATCAGCCAGTCCAGCGGATCGAGGTAGATGTTGGCTAACAATTGACTCATCACCCCGCCCTGCGGCGTGCCTTGCGGCTCGTCTTCGGGCATGTCTTCCACTCCCTTGGCCAATTCGGTGCCTTCCATCCACAACCGCCCGTTTCTCCCCCGTGAACGAGGGATGTGGGAGGAAACGGTTGCCGCTCATGCGGCAAGCTTCGCCACTAGCCAGAAGGCTCGCCGCTGTTGTAAACCGATTCGGGTTCACTCTCGTTTGGGACCGCAGGTCCGCCTCCGGCTGCTCCCCACCCCGTCTCGCGACGACGCAGTTGCCTTCGGCTGCTCTCCCGTTGCTCGTCTCGGAATGACTCAGGCTTTCACTGGTTGATTTCATGTATGTGCGTTCGCACGAGCGTCGGCATCCTGCCGACTATGTGGGGCCGACATGCTGTCGGTCTATCGAAGCCGATGGGCGTTGGATGGGTAGCGAAACGCAGCGGTTGGATGATGAAAGGGAGCGTGGCGGACAGCATGTCCGCCTGACTCAGCGTTCAGAATGAACGCGCTCCGGATCACCCACCTCACACCTCAGCCGACTGTTTGGCGATGGTGGCAAAGGCCGGTGCCATCTGGGCATCGGTGCCCTTGCCCTCGATGTTGATGGCTCCCCGGTAGTTCGCCTCGCGCAGCACGCGGAAGAACGGGCGGAAATCATCTCCGTTCACTCCGGGCACGGTGCGGCCCTCCTTCTCCGCGATCTCGATATGCACCACCACATCCATCGCCGCCTTGAGGTCCGCCGGGGTGTCGCCGCCCTTCATCATGTGATAGAGATCCGCCAACACCCGGACGTGCGGATGACCCGCCTCGCGGATGAGCTTGGCGGCCTCACCGATGTGATTGATATAGTTGCACTCCGACGCCTGGAGCTGCTCCACGGCCACGGTGACTCCGTGTTTTTCCGCCAGCGGCCCCATCCGCTTGAGCAGCGCGACGAACTGGACGTCGGCCTTGTCCTTGGGCCAACCGTCGCGCAGGGCGCGGGCACCGGAGCTGCCGAAGACGATGAATTTCCCCTTGGCGAGGGCCAGCCGGCGGAATGCGGATTCCGCCCAGGCCAGCACCTCGTCATGGTTCGCTTCCTTGCCCACGCAGCGGAGGTTGGCCGGCCGGATGAATCCGTTGCAGGCCATCACCGGCAACGGTGACGCGGCGAGCTTCTCGAGGTTTTTGGCAAACACCTCATCGCCTTTGTCGGGCACCAGGAAGTTTCCGGTATTTTCGGTGAGGAACTGCGCTCCGGCGGCCTTGAGAAAGGCCGCGCGCGCGAGGTTCGCGGCCACTCCCATCGCGGAGAACAACGGTTTTTCAGCGGTTTTGGCCATAGCTCGGTTGGAAGTTAGAAACGGCAGTCCCGCGAGTGCCAGCGAGCCGGCGCGCAACACTCCGCGGCGGGAGGGCCAATGGGGATCCTGTTTCATGGTCTTGATTGGGTTGACGGGTCTGGATACGCAAAGATCCTATCTGGTCTTACCAACAACCGCACAATCACCCAAGCGGGGTATGGCCCACGGAGTT
>JAIPKB010000243.1 GCA_021733795.1 Akkermansiaceae bacterium
TCATGGCGGCGCTGATGGCGCGGCCAAAGTCGGAGGGCTCGGACCAGCCCTGGAGTTCCGCGAGAGCGCAGGTGAGGGCCTGGCAACCGATGTTGTAGTTGCTGCCGGGGTCGTTGAGACGGCAGCCGAGATTTCCGGCGTAGTGCACGGCGAGGTCCCGGTCACGCGCGGCCACCAGGGAGCGGAGCCCGCCGCAATCGATCAGGAGGCCGGCTTTGCCCTTGGTCGCCAGTTCGAGCGCGGGAATGAAATTGGGGTGGGCACTCGCCGGGCTGAAATCGTGCAACCGGGCGACGATGCCGGTCCAAAAGCCGGGGCTGCCGGGCATGCACAGGGCGGTGTGCACGATCTTCGCGCCGGGCTGCTCCGCCTTGGCCCGGGCGGCGAGGTCGGCCAGCTTTTCCAGCAGCACCGAACGAATCGTGTCCTGATCGAGAAAGATGTCGGGATTACAAGCGATGGTGGTGGCTTGGCCGCGGATTTTGCCCTCGGCGTTGACGAGGATGAATTCGGTTTTGGCGTCGTCGCCGAGGACTCCGATTTTGTAGTTCATGGATGCGGGAAGGTTGGGGATAAATATCAGGTGTTGAGGGTATTTGGAGTAAAAATGTAGGGCGGGGTCTCCGAACCCCTCCTTCACGCCCCTTGGCTTTTCAAAGGCGGGGTCCGGATACCTCGCCCTACAATGGAAATCCCTTCATCACGGGCCGTCAGAACGATCCTTCGCATTGGCATATGAAAGAACTCAGCCCAAACCGCGTTCGGCGAAGAAAGTTTTGAGCAACGCCATTTGGGCATCGTCGAGGCTGCTGTAGGGGGAACGGCGCCAACGGGGCGCAATCCCGGCCAGTTCCATTGCACCATGCACCACGGCGTCGAAATGCAGGCCATGGGTGGAGCAGAAATTCATGAACGGGATGTCATAGGTGTTCACCAACGCGACGGCCGCGGCGCGATTTTCCGCTAGGCTGGCCGCCCAGTAACGGTGGGCGACTTCAGGATAAAACCGCATGTAGAGCGACAGGTAGGCGCGGGCGCCATAGGGCAGCTGGTCGAGGTGGTTTTCCTTCCGCCCGCCGGAAAGGAAGGCCCACTTCTCGTGGGTGAGCGTGGCGAGCCGGCGACCATAAGGTCCGCAGATGTCGTCCTTGATGGCGACGATGCCGTTGTCGCCATCGAGCAGTTTATGGATCGCGCCCAGGGGCACGCTCACGCCGGGACCGATCGCGGTGACGACCATCACCGGAAGGATGCGGGCAATGGTCTCGAAGTATTCGACCAGGGTGGACTCGTTGACGGAGCCGGCCCAGTTGGGCGGCAAGGGCATGAACATATCCACCCCGAGCCCCCGGCAGTAATCGGCGAATTGCACGGCCTCGCCCGTCCACCAGCTCCCGGCGGCGACCACGAGTTTGCGCCCGGCATTTTGCTCGACGGTGATGCGGGTGACCTCGGCGATCTCCCGATCGGTGAGCACGCTGAAGAGGCTGTCGCCGTAGGTGAGCAGGAGGGTTTCACTACGGGCGGTTTCCACGGCGAAGTCCACACAGCGGCGCAGGGCGGCCTCGTCGATGGCGCCATCACGGGAAAACGGTGTGCTGATCGAACTGATGGGACCGGTGATATGTTGGCGGACTTGGTCGCGCGGGGTCATGGGGGATTCAGGCGGGGGGAAAGGAAAGTGGAGCTGTGAAACGGCATGACTCGGATCGAAACGGCAGGCAATGGTTGATGCAGAGAAATTGGCCAACAGTTCGAACCAACGGAGAGATTGGCCGCAAGAAGGCGCAAAAGGGCATCCCGTTGAACTTGGCTCTCCCGCGCGCCTATAGGCGCCTGCCGGGTTCCATCCGCAGTTCGAGATTTTATGATTTTTTGCGGCTATTTGGTCGGGAAAATCTGAGGTAATTTCGGACAAGCCAGCGGCTTGTCCCTACCGGCGCTGCCGCGCCAAATGCGACGGTTATATAGTAAACTATCCAAGGGATCTAACCAGCGAAGATAATAGCCGCAAAGAAGCGCAAAAGGGCATCCGGTTGAACTTGGCATTCCCGCGCCTATTCCTCCTTCGCTAAAGCTACGGCGGACAAGAGACGCGCGGGTGAGCTTACTCTCAGTAGGGTATCTTGTGACTTTTTGCGGCCAATCGCTGGATCATAACATGCATCTTTCATTACGGGCTTTCCTATTTCGGCAAACTGAGGTTCCTAGGCGGGGTCGCATTGCCCTGGTGATGCGGCTCACTTTCGAGCCCAATGCCTGAATCCGAATTTCGATGAAGCCCACCTTTCGCCCCCTGGTTGAACCGCGCCTGCTGCTCGATGACGACGGGCACAATGTCTTCAGCACCCTGAGCGAGGACTACCGCAAGGACATTGAGGAAGCGGTGGCGGAGTGTCCGCCGAAGGTGACGACGTATTTGCTCTGCTGCGGGGCGGGAAAATTCTACTACCCGACCAAAGTCGCGGCGGTGGATCCGCGCTGCAAGCAGCTCGTGGCGGAGCACGCCAGGGGGAACGATCCCTTCGGCTATTTCCTGCAACGGCTGAAGGCCGCGGGCAAGGAGACCTGCGTGAGCTTTCGCATGAACGACGTGCACAACCCGGAGGACGCGGATGAGTGGAACCTGCCGCTCGTGCGCAAGCAGCATCCGGATTGCATAGTCGGGCGCGCGGCGGTGGAGCGGGGCGATCCGGACTGGTTCAACTTCGGCCTGGATTATTCGCACCCGGCGGTGCCGCCGCATTTCCTCAAGATTTTCGCCGAGTTGCTGGAAAACTATCCCATGGATGGACTGCAACTCGACTGGATGCGGTTTCCTTGTCACCTGTCTGGCACGCCGGAGGAAGTGTGGGCCAAGCGGGAACACCTCACGAACTTTGTGGCCACGATCCGGGAGATGACGAATGCCCGGGGCGTGAAACTTTTTGTGCGGGTGCCCTCCTCGCTGGCGGGCTGCCGGGTGCTGGGCACAGACGTGGTTGCGTGGGTGCTGGGCGGGCTGGTCGACGCCGTGACCATGGCCCCGTTTCTCACCTCGGATTTTTTCATGCCGATCCAGGAGATGCGCGCGGCGATGGGCCACCCGGCGGTGCCGATCTACGCGACGATTGAGTGCCAGCACGGGTTTCAATATCACAATGCCGAGTCGGTCCGGGCGGTGGCCACGGGACTGTATGAATCGGGTGCCGATGGCATCAGCATGTTCAACTTTCCCACCCAGGGCCGGCACTTCAACCAGGACGTCTATGCCAGTGCGGTTGAAGGCATCGAACATCCGGCCACGGCCTGTCGCAAGCCACTGCTGTTCTCGGTGGCCCACCGGCGGGTGCGCAAGGAGATGGATTTGCCCGGTATCCTGCCGGTGACCTTGGAAATTGGGGAGGCAAAGACAATCGCCCTGCGGGTGCCGGCGGCGGCTTTGCCGGCCTGGCGGGCACGACTGCTGGTGCAGACCAGCGGAAACTGCGGGGTTGCGCTCAACGGGGTCGAAGTGGAGGCGTTTCAGCGCCCGCGGGCTCCCGAGTTGTTTTTGGAATACACCTTTGATGCCACCCAACCGGCCGGATTGGCGCGACCGACCCGCGAGGAGTCGCGTAGTTTTCGCCTACCCGCGGACCTGCTGCAGGCAGGTGACAATCAATTGGTGCTGCGCAATGCCGGCGACACGTTCCTGCATGTGCTGCGGATCAATCTGGGCTTGTGGTGAGCGCGGGTTGACCGGCCAGGGTTGCCGGAGAATGATGCAGGCTAAGAATCGTGGGGGACGCAGGTTGCAACGTTGTCGGGGCACGGGCTTGCGGTATGCGGCGGCTCAGGCAGGATCTTCATTTCCATGGCTCTCTTCCGCAAACCCAAGCGTCATCACTTGCAGCTCACGATGCAGGCCCAACCCGATGACACCACTTGCGGCCCCACCTGTTTGCACGCGGTTTACCGTTACTGGGGTGAGGAAGTGGCCCTGGATGAGGTGATTGCCTCCGTGCCCAAGTTGGAAACCGGCGGCACCCTCGGGGTGCTGCTCGGCACGGATGCCCTGCGCCGGGGTTACCAAGTGACACTCTACACTTACAACCTCCAGGTCTTTGATCCCACCTGGTTCGCCGATCCCGCCACCGATCTGGTCGCGAAACTGCAGGCACAGGCGCAGGCCAAGACCTCCAACAAGCTGCGGCTCGCCAGTCAGGCTTACGTGGAATTTCTCCAGCGCGGCGGGCAGGTGAAGTCGGCGGTGTTGAGCGGCTCGCTCATCCGCAAGCACCTGCGACGCAATGTGCCGATTCTCACCGGACTCAGCTCCACCTGGCTCTACCAGGCCGCCCGCGAATACGGCCCGAACGATGATGATGACGATATCCGGGGCAGTCCCTCCGGCCATTTTGTGGTGGTCAGCGGTTACGATCGGAAGCCACGCCATGTGCATATTCACGATCCGCTGCAGGCCAATCCGCATTCACCGACGCGCCGTTATTCCATCGACATTGACCGCGTGATCAACTCCATCCTGCTGGGTGTCCTCACCTACGACGCCAACCTGTTGATGATCGAACCCGCCGACGGGTCCTCCCATGCCTAGTCTCATTGTCGTCAACAATCCCGACCGCTGGCCGTTTGATATTCCCGGGGTGGAAGTGGTCGCCGCCCGTGCTTACCTGATCGACCGGCGTTACACCATGCTCCGGCATGTGCAGGTATTCAACCTCTGCCGCTCCTATGCCTACCAATCCGTGGGCTACTATGTGTCATTGCTCGCCGAGGCGCGCGGCCACCGGCCCCAGCCCAGTTTGTCCACCATCCAGGATCTGAAATCGCAGGTCGTCTCGCGCATCCTGTCCGAGGAACTGGACGAGCTCATCCAAAAATCACTGGCCCCGATCAAGGGCGACACCTTCACCCTGAGCATCTATTTTGCGCGCAACCTGGCCAAGCACTACGACCGGCTGAGCCTGCAGCTCTACAACCAGTTTCAATCGCCCCTGCTGCGCGCCCAGTTCAGCCACCGTGACGGCCGCTGGGAAATGCGCGACATCAGCCCGATCTCGGCCAGCGAAATACCGGAAAACCACCGTTTGTTCGTGGCGGAGGTGGCCCGCCAGTTCATCGAGGGTCGCCGGCCGACCCGGCCCCGCCGCACGCCGCCGCGCTACCATCTTGCCATCCTCTACGACCAGGCCGAGGACAACACGCCCTCGAATTACAAGGCCATCCAGAAGTTCATCAAGGCGGCCGATGCCCTCGATGTCGCCGCGGAGGTGATCACCCGCGATGACTACGCCCGGCTGGGGGAGTTTGATGCGTTGTTCATCCGCCAGACCACGGCGGTGAATCATTTCACGTTTCGCTTTGCCAGCCGCGCCGAGGCGGAGGGGTTGGTGGTGATCGACGATTCGCGTTCCATTCTGCGCTGCACCAACAAGGTCTACCTGGCCGAACTGCTGGAGCGCCACGAGATCCTCTCGCCCAAGACCATCATCGTGCACCGCGACAACCTTGATGCGGTTTGTCAGGAGCTCGGGTTCCCCATCATTTTGAAGCAGCCCGACAGCGCCTTCTCCAAGGGCGTGACCAAGGTGAAGACCCGCGAGGAGTTCGACGCGCAGGTGGATGAATTGTTTGCCGGCACGGAACTGCTGGTGGCGCAGGAATTCATCCAGACGGATTTCGACTGGCGCATCGGGGTGCTCGACCGCAAGCCGATCTACGCCTGCAAGTATTTCATGGCCCGCAAGCACTGGCAGATCATTGCCAACGCTCCCGACGGCGACGCCGATTACGGCAAGGTCGAGGCGGTGCCCCTAGAACTGGTGCCCCAGCAGGTCGTGCGCACGGCGGTCAAGGCCGCCGACCTGATCGGCGACGGACTCTACGGCGTGGATCTGAAACAGATGGGCCGCCACGTGTGCGTGATCGAGATCAACGACAACCCGAGCATCGATGCCGGTTACGAGGACGCCCTGCTCAAGGACAGCCTTTATGAACGCGTCATGGAAGTGTTCGTGCGCCGCATCGAAAAACAGAAGGAACGGCGCTCCGAAGACTGAGTCATGGCCGCGCGTTTTTCACTCTTTGAACGCTTCGGCGTGGAACTCGAATACATGATCGTGCAGCGCGCCGATTTGCGCGTGGCGCCATGGAGTGATCGCGTGCTGGTCGACCCCGCCGGTCTGCCGATTTCGGACATCGAACGGGGCAGCGTGACCTGGTCCAACGAACTCACGGCGCATGTGATCGAATTGAAGACCACCGATCCGGTGGCGAGTCTCGACGGCTATGCGGCGGCGTTTGCGGCCGAGGTGGGCGAACTCAACCGGCGGTTTGCGGCCCATGATGCCATGCTGCTGCCCACGGCCATGCACCCAAGCATGCGACCGGAGGAAGCAGTGCTGTGGGCCCACGACAACAACGACATCTATGCCGCCTTCGACCGCATCTTTGACTGCCACGGTCATGGTTGGTCGAATTTGCAAAGCGTGCATCTCAACCTGCCGTTTGCCGACGACGCGGAATTTGCGCGGCTGCATGCGGCCATCCGACTGGTGTTGCCGCTCCTGCCGGCGCTGGCGGCCTCCTCACCCCTCGTCGAGAATCGCCTGACCGGCTGGCCGGACAACCGGCTCGCGTTTTACCGGCAGAATTCCGCGAAGCTGGCCGAGCTGTGCGGCCGGGTGATTCCCGAGCCGGTCTACACCGAGGCGGACTACCACCGGGCGATTTTCGAGCCGATAGGCCGTGTCCTCGCGCCGCACGATCCGGCCGGGGTGCTCGAGCCGGTCTTCAGCAATTCGCGCGGAGCCATTGCCCGCTTTGACCGCGGCAGCATCGAGATTCGCCTGCTCGACCTGCAGGAGTGCCCGGCAGCCGATCTCGCCATTGTGCGCACGGTGGTGGCGCTTTTGCGCGAGCTGGTCGCTGAAGCGCTATTACCCCTGGCGGAACAACAGGCGGCGACCGTCGATGAACTGGCGCCGGTTTTTCATTTTTGTGTGGAGCAGGGTGACGCGGCCCGGATAACCGTCCCGGTTTTATTGAAGGCTTTTGGCTGGAAGGGTGACGAGACTCCGACGGCCCACGAACTGTGGGGCACGGTGATGGCGCGTTTGCAGCCCGTGGCCGATGCTTCACCGGCGGAGCAATCGGCGCAGCAGACTTACCTTGAACAAGGCACGCTGGCCCGGCGCATCACGCAGGCCTTGGCTCATTCACCAACTCCTGAAACCATCACTGCTCTCTATCGACAGCTCGCCGAGGGCGCGGCTGAGAACAGAATATTCAGGGGGTAAATCACTTATGGTATTTGAGAGATCGCTCTCCACTAATAAACAGATATTATGTTGTGCAGATTATATTATATTGACAATAGCAGCGAAATACATCTGATTTTCAACGCACCTCAGAAAAAAGCCCCGGAAACCGCAAGGCCTCCGGGGCTTTTACCTGAGAATCACGTTAAGCAATCTCAAGCCTAGACAGCCAGAAGATTGCTCATGCGTGGTTTGGATTCAAGGGGAAAGTGCCCGCCCCCAACACTTGTTAGAACACTTCCATGAGTAAAATCGCAGATATCGAAATCGCCGGGAAATCCGGCACAAAATACAAATTCGGCGTCTATCCCTATGATACCGAATGGAAGGAGATCGGAGCTGTTTACGTCGTTTCGCGGCGAGACAATGGCGGGAACCACACTTTCATTTATGTCGGTCGAACCGACAATTTGAAGGAAAGGCATGGCAATCACCATCAGGCTGATTGTTTCAAACGCCATAACCGCAATTGCCTGTGTGTTCTGGTTGAACAATCCCAAGCTCGCCGGATTGCGATTGAGGCAGACTTGCTCGCATCACGCATTTGGCCCTGTAACGAGCAGTAATCGATCAATGAAACCAGCGCAGGCTCAGCTTCGTGAAATTGCAGAGATCGGGGTTGGCATCACGTTGCGTGGCGCCGACGCTTCCCGGCATGATCCCAAAGGCACCCATCAACTGATTCGCATCAGCGATGTTTCTTCGGACGGCACCCTCCAACTGAGTGAGCCCAAACAACTGAAACTCGATGCAGAGACTGCTCGGCGCTACACGCTCCGAGCGGGCGAAGTCTTGGTGGCGGCGCGAGGCATGCGCATGACAGCTACCGTCTTCGATGGTCATTATCTGGCCGTCGCGGGTGGACAATTTTTGGTTGTTCGTCCCCAGGACGGGGTGATCCTGCCTGATTACCTGCGCTGGTTTCTTAATCTTCCCGCCACTCAGGAAATTCTCATTTCCCGGGCGCGCGGTTCTTACGTCCGTTCCCTCCCGGCCAAAGCGTTGGGCACCCTGGAAATTCCACTTCCGCCGCTCCCCCGCCAGCGTATGATCGCGGAAGTCGATCGCCTGCGGGTGCACGAGAAGGAATTCATGCAACGCCTCGCGGATCGCCGCGCCTTTTACCTCGACCAATGCTTGGTCAAAACCCTCCGCTCTTAACACCCACTCTCCATGTCCTCACCCGCCCAAGACGAAATCAACCATGTAGCTTGGAAAGCCTGCGATACGTTCCGCGGCAGCCTCGATCCCTCCGATTACAAGAACTACATCCTCGTGATGCTGTTTGTGAAATACATCAGCGATGTCGTGAAGGACCACCGCGCGGCCTATCACCGCGAATACAAGGGAGACGAGGCCCGCATCACCCGCCGTTTGGCCCGCGAGCGTTTCCAGCTCCCCGCTGGAGCCGATTTCGACAGCCTCTATGCCCTGCGTAACGAGGCGGACATTGGTCAGCGTATCAATATCGCCCTAGAACAGACCGAGGAGGCCAACAAGGCCAAACTCGAAGGCGTTTTCCGCGAGGTGGACTTCAACTCCGAGGGCAAGCTCGGCCAGACCAAGGATCGCAACGCGCGCATCAAGGGCCTGCTCGAAGTTTTCGCCGATCCGCGCCTCGATCTCCGCCCGTCCATCGTCGGCGTCGAGGATGTGACCGGC
>JAIPKB010000244.1 GCA_021733795.1 Akkermansiaceae bacterium
GTCGTCCGGCGCATGTGGATCTGAAGCTGCGCGAGAATGTCGCTGAGGAGGGCGAGCCGCCGCTTGCTTTTGAGGCTCTCGAAAAAGGTGGTCAGGAGGATCTCGGTGTCGTGGCGTCCGGCAAGATTCTGAAGGAAGTCGCGGCCGCTTTGGAAGAGTCCCAAACACCGGCGGACACCTGCCTCGAGCCAAAGCCCGTCGGGGAGGGCGGGACAGTTCCGGCTATGCCGGGAGTGAACCTGGTGAAAAATCAGGGGTCGATGACGATCTGGTGGCGCAAGAACACCCGCGGTTTGCCGGAAATGGCCACTGAAAATGCATGGTGGTCGTCGCTGCCGGTGTCGGGCAGCGGGCTCCATCCGGTTAGATCGGCCGACCACTGGGCACCGTAGGTCACCCCGGTCAGGCCGGCCGGCGAAGTGTAGTTGAAGCCGAGGGAGCCGCCGACCGCAACTCCCTGGGGCAGGGCCGTATGAGGGGTGGTCACGGTGGGGTCCAGCCCGAAGGCGAATTCGACTCCATTGGGGATGCCATCGCGGTCATGGTCGGCCGCCGCGCCGCCGGTGACGGTCGGATATTGGCTGGCCACCCAGGAGGCGTAGGTGGTGGCGGTGATGGCGGTCACGTCAAGGGCGGGGCTCCACGGCAGATTCTGATAGAGTGGATCGGCCAGCCGCGGCCGGAGGTTGAGACGGTGGAGGTCGGCGACGGCGGCGGTGAAGCTGGCGGGTGAACCGGCGAAGCTGGTGGTCGAGAGGGGGCTCAACTCCTCCAGCCCGGAGAAGGTGATGTCGTCAAGGAACCAGCCCGTGCCGGACGCTGATCCCGGGTAATAGCTGCCTGATACATACTCATAAACGAACCGGAATTCAAGTTCCTGCCCGGCGTATGCGGCGAGGCTTTGGCTGCGGAGGTTGAACGCCGACTCGCCGGGACCGTTGCTGCCGGCCTGGCTCCAGAGGGTGGTCCAGGTGCCGCCGTTGGGCCGGACCTGAAGGCGGGCGATTTGCACCGGGGTGGCATAGCCCAGCTTGGATTTGAAGGAGATTGAGGCTCCGGCTTTCCCCCAAAACAAGCGGTTGAGCGTGAGCGTGGGTGAGGAATTTAAATTATGGCCAAAGTGGAAACAGTTGCCCGTCACGCCACCGGACTCCACCGCAAGGTAGCCGGCGGTATCGGGTTCCAGGCTGTAGCCAGAGGTGCCGGAATCGGCGTTCTCGCCGGCGGGTGCCGCGATCACCTTGGCGACCCGGAAGTCGTACGCCACGGCACCACCGACTGGCGCGAAGGAGTAGCTGGCGGGCACTCCCACCGCCGGTGAGCCGGAACCGGAGAGAGTGGGGCTGGGGTAGGCGGGCGTCCAGTCCACCTTGACGTTTGCCGAATTGGAAACCACCGCCGAAGTCGAATAGCTCGCGCTGGCGGCACCGGGAAACCAGAACGTCAGTGGGTAGGTGCCGTTGCCGGGCACCGGGATCGAATACCCGCCGGAGGCGGCGGTCACGCCTTTGAAACTCGTGCCCACGGCTCCCACCTCCACGCCGCCGATCCCCTCGCCCGGGTCATAGAACGAATTGGCATTCAGGTCGTAATAGACCACGCCCGTGACGAAGGGCAATGACACGGACGCGGTTGCCAAGTCCTGGGTCACCACCTCGGGGCCTTTCGCAAACGAGTTGGAGGCGGGAATCGAGGTTTCCAAGGAGGTCAAATTACCCACCCCGATTTCGCGGTAGGCGGTCGAGTGGATGCCCTGGCGGTGGCCGCGAGGCGGGCCCTGCATCCCGGTGCCGTCGTTGCCACCCCAATCCACCTGAAATCCGGCATGTCCGAAAAGGACGCTGGCGGAGCTGGCAAACACGTTTTCGCCAGACGCGGACCAAGTGAACCCCTGCGCGGTGATCCGCGCACCGCTCGTGCTGCCATTGTGACCGATGTGCCCTTGGAAGTCCCAGGTGATTTGATCCTGCGAATGCAAGCGCGCCGCCGCCGTCAGCTTCGAGTTGATCGATAAGGGCGGAGCCACCTGCAGGGTGGGCTTGCCAACCGCCGAACCCGTTACAAACTCCGCTTGCATCAGGGCGAGATTGACGTTGAAAAAGGAATAAGCTGACGCAATCCGCGGGTTAGTGGCCTGGTAACCCGCCAGCCGGATGCCCTCGGGCGTCGGGTTGGCCCGCGCGCGGTTGATCAACTCGACATACAACTGCTCCTTGGCGGTGGGCGAGCCGATCAAATAGGCCGTACCGGGAGGCCCGCCAAAACCGACGGTGGCGAAACCCGGAAGGCCCATCAAGAAAACAACCAAACGACGCATGGCGAAGCTATCCACCACCATCTTGCGGATGGTGTCAAGGCAATTGCATGGAGAATCGCAAAGAACCTGAGGGAGAAAGAGATGATTGGAAGGTCGGCGTGATTTGCAGATGCGGCTGATCTTGCGGTGGGTCGGTGAGAGCAGAGTGAAAGCATCGGTGCGTAGCGACTGGCCCTTTCTCTCTGACCGAAACTCTGACCTACCGAAACACCGAAACACCGGCCGCCCTGCCCTGGTGGGAATTGTCCTTGCTCGGCTCTTCGTCTCAATCGAGGTCGCCTCCTGAGTTCTGAATGCGAAGCCGGACAGCGAACCTCCGCCCGGTCAGGAGGCGGCAAACCTCACGCGGTGACCTTCAACCAGGCGAGGAAATCCGGGGTGGCCGAACTCATCGGCTGCGCCACCTTGGGTTCGGCGGCGACGCGGGCGAGACGCTCCGGCACCAACACCTGGCCCGGGCCGAGCGCACGGTCCATCACCTCGGGGAATTTTGCCGGGTGGGCGGTTTCCAGGATGATTGTGGTGGAGTCCGGGTGGTCCCGCAGCCAACGGGTGGCGGCGTGCCAGCCGACCGCGCCGTGGGGATCGAGTTGGTAGCCGTGGCTGGCGGCCACCTCGCGGATGGTGGCCAGCGTTTCCCCGTCGCTCACGGTGAAGGCGCGCAGCCGCGAAACCATTGCCCGGTGGTCATGCCCGCAGATCGCCAGCAAGCGCGCGAAGTTGGAGGGAGCGCCCACATCCATCGCGTTGGACAGGGTGGGGACACTGGGACGCGGCTGATAGGGTGCGCCGGCCAGATAGGGGCCGATCGCGTCGTTGCGGTTGAGCGCGGCGACGAAATGGCGGACCCTGAGCCCCATCCGCTCCGCCAGCAGTCCTGCGGTTAGATTGCCCAGATTGCCGGAGGGCACCACAAACACCGGCTCCACCCCTTCCGCAAGCTGTCGGCTACCATGGATGTAGTAGAAAGTCTGCGGCACCAGCCGGGCGATGTTGATCGAGTTGGCGGAGGTCAGCCGCCGGCACGCGGTCACGCCGGGATCGAGCAGCGCGGCCTTCACCAACCGCTGGCAGTCGTCGAAGGTGCCGTCCACCTCCAGCGCGCTGATGTTGCCACCCAGCGCGGTGAGTTGTTTTTCCTGGAGTCCACTGACCTTGCCGGACGGATAGAGGATCACCACCCGGATGCCCGGCACGCCGTGAAAGGCGTGGGCCACCGCCCCGCCGGTATCCCCGGAAGTGGCCACCAGCACCGTCAGGCCGCCCTCGTCATCGCGCGCCAGCCAGCCCATCAGGCGGGCCATGAACCGCGCACCGAAATCCTTGAATGCCAGCGTGGGACCGTGAAACAACTCCAGCACCTGCTGGCGCGCCGTGACCGGCACCAGCGGGGCGTCGAACGAAAGCGCCTCGCGGGTCAGCGCGGCCAGCGTTTCCTCAGGGACCTCTCCGCCGAAGAACGCGCCGGCCACCCGCACGCCGGTTTCCTCAAACGACATCCCGCGCCAGTCCCGCCAGAAGGCGGCATCCAACACCGGCAGCCGCTCGGGCAGATAGAGTCCGTGGTCCGGTGGCAGCGAGTCGAGCACCGCCTCCTTGAGGGATACCCGGCGGCTGGGATCGTTGGTGCTGAGGTAGCGCATCGGAATCCGGAGTTCAGGAAATGACATGCACCCCGTGGGGGTTGATCCGCGACACATAGACCTGATTGTTCATCGGCACCGAGGAAAACACCTTCGAGATCGCCTCACCGGCCTTGCGCGCCGTTTCCTCACCCTCACACAAGGCGAAGACGCTCGGCCCGGCACCGGAAATCGAAAACCCGAGGGCACCCGCCCCGATCGCCGCCCGCTTGGCCCGGTAAAAGTCCGGGATCAGCTTCTGGCGGCGCGGCTCCGCGATCACATCGTGGATCGAGCGGCTGATCAGGCCGTAGTCGCTCTGGATCAGCCCGCAGAGCAGACCGCCGAGGTTGCCAATCTGCTGGGTCGCGTTTACCAGCGGGATCTCCTTGGGCAGGATCTGCCGCGCCACTTTGGTTAGAATCTCGATATCCGGGTGGACCACCGCCGCCCACAAATTCTCCGGGGCCGGGATCGACGCCACATCCAACTCTTCGTTGGAACGGATGAAAATGATCCCGCCCAGCAGACTCGGCGCCACGTTGTCGGCGTGCCACGCACCATCGGCTGAGGCCTCCCCGGCCATTGCGAAGGGCAACAGTTGTTGTTTGGTGAGCGGTTCGCCGATCAGGGTATTGACGGCAAACGCCCCGGCCACCGCACTGGCCGCCGACGACCCGAGACCGCTGCCAAACGGCATTTTCTTATGAATTTCCATCTCGATGCCACGGTCGCTCATCCCGAGGTGGCGGAGCAGGTCGAGGGCGGCCACCCCGGCGGTATTCTGTTCGGGTGCCAGCGGCAGCTTGCCGTCATCGCCGGTGATTTTGGTGATCCGCAGGCCGGGGGTCTCTGCATGGCGGACGACGACCTCGTCGCCCGGGGCGTCGATGGCGAAGCCCAGCACGTCATAGCCGCAGGCGACATTGGCCACGGTGGCGGGAGCGAAGACTCGGATTTCCGGGGAATGTTTGGTTTTCATAGAAGTGGCGGAGCCCATTCGAGCCGCTGCAAGGGAGGGGACTATCCGCTCCCCGGCCTCCCGGATCAAGCGAAAACCCACCACCTACAGATTGGATCCGGAATTTCAGGGATCTTGATCCCACCGGGCGGAGGTCACTCATTTTCCATCACATCCCTCGCGCAGGCCGGGCCGCGACTGCAGCACAGCAGCAAATGGCAGCAGGCGGCCGTGAGCCCCAGCATCGCCAGCGGCAGCAATCCCGAGCGCAGACTGTCCCCCACCAACAGCGAATCCACCGGCCCATCGGGCAACCGGACATGAGTTAGGTGAAACATCTTGAACGCCATCACCCAGCCAAAGTGCAGCCCCATCGGCAGCCAGAGTGAACCGGTGCGCACCCGCGCTCCCGCCAGCACCAGCCCCACCCCGACCAAAGTCAGGAAGTCCGCAACGAAAAACCTCGGATCGGTGTAGTGCAGTAAAGTGGCTCCCAACAGCTCGAAACCTGCCATCACCGAGGTCGGGTCCGCGATGACATAGCCTGGCGGCGGACTGAGAAAATGCATCGCCGCAAACACCAACGAGGATCCCACACACGCCGATATCGGGCGGGCCACCCGCAGCCACAAACCCAACAACAAGCCGCGAAACATCGCCTCTTCCAGGATCGACACCACCGCCGCCGGCAGCACCGCTTTGGCAAGCAATTGCTTGAGTTGCAGCGAAGTGCCGGTGCCGGAAAACGCGCCCATCCACTCCATGACAATCCCCAGCAACCATACCAGCCCGCCAGCGAGCACCGCGCCAACCGCCCACAACAACCACCGCTGGGCCAGGGGCCAGGATGGCCTGATCGGCAGCACGACGCCCGCTGCCTCCCGCTCCCGCCGCAAATAGCCGATCCGGCGCAGCAATGCCGGCACCAACAGCAGTGCGCACAACAATAAGCTACGGTTGTAAAAACGGCCAAATTGGGCCCGTCCGCAAGCCGCTCCCAGCCACCCGATCACCCCCTCCTCTCCATCGGCCGCCACCATCGCCGAGAACTGTCTCCCACCCTGATACAGCCAGGGCACCACCACCGCACCAAGTACCACCGAAGCTACCACCCAAAGTAGCACCGCACCCGCCTCGGATCGGAAAAGTCGCCTCACGCCCCAAGCGTCTGACGGAATCGCCGGGGTTTGTCCAGCAGGCGATACCAAAAAAACGAAAAACAAGGCGGCGCGCCCGATCAGAGCGCTCCGTGTTCCAATAAAGTCTTGCATCCGCCCACCGCCGGGGGCAATCTTCCGCGCATGGCAATCGAGACCTCACTTATTTTATTCAAACCCGACGCCGTCGAAAAAAAAATCGTCGGACAGGTTTTGGCCCGTTACCAAGCCTTGGGTTTGCAGATCCGTGGGATAAAAATGATGCAACTGGGAGAAGCCCTGCTGCGCGAGCACTACGCCCACATCGCCCACCTGCCGGTTTTCCCGGATATTGTCGCCTTCATGCGCAAGACTCCGGTGGTCGCCGTGGCGCTGGAAGGCGAAAATGCAATCGCCGCCGTGCGCGATCTGCTGGGGCCCACCAACTCCAAGACCGCCGCCCCAGGCACCATTCGCGGCGATCTGGGCGAGGACATAATGATCAACGTCTGCCACGCCTCGAGCTCGACCGAGGCCGCCACCGCGGAGCTGAAGCGGTTTTTCAAGGACGGCGAGCTGTTCTCGTTCTGAGCCCGCTCAGTCCTCCTTGATCCAGATATTGGCGAAGTCGATCGCCGCATTGTGATGTTGCAGCGCGATGGGACCGCGGGCCGGGATGCCGGGAAGTTGGGCATCCACGATCACCGCCCTGCCGTTGAGGGTGACATTGAGCACATCGCCCTTCACCGAGATGAGCATGCGGTTCCACTCGCCCACCGGAGCATCCGCCTTGAGCCTGGGGGTCACCGCGGCCCGGACGTCCGCCGGGATGGATTTGTCCGTGCGATAGCCGTACACCTCACCCGATCCGACCGGCCAGTTCCACAAATTGACCTGGCTCTTGGAACTCCCCCGCAGATAGATCCCGCTATCGAGCTCCTCCACCTCCAGCACGGCGGCGCTACCGTCCGGATTTTTCTTCTCGGTGCCATCGGGGAGGATGATCGGGCGGTTCATTTTAGGGCCGCGACCACTCCAGCGCCAGTCGCAAACCAGCGTGAAATCACCGAATTCCCGTTCACTCCAAAGGTCGTTTATTTTCCCTTTTTTGCCGTTGTGTTTGATGATCCCGTCGACCGCCATCCAGGTGGAGGGCGGGGTGTCCCCGGTTTTCCATCCCGCCAGCGACTTGCCGTCGAACAACGGCTGGAATCCCGCGGCTTTGACCCCCGCGACATTGGCGGCGGGGGGAAACTCCACGATCCGGATGTTGCGGAAGGCCACGCGGTCGCCGTGACCGAGCCAGGCGATCTGGCCGGAACGGCGTTTTGCGCCCTGGTGATCCGGGAATTTCTTATTGAGGTCGTCAAGGTTGGTGCGGAGGATGATCTTGCCGTTGAGCTCCACCTTGATCGCGGGGCCCAGGATGGAAACCCGCTGGTGGTTCCACTCGCCCACCGGCTTGAGTCCGGTTGTCGCTGCGGGTGCCAGGGTGTATAGGGATCCGTGGAATTGATAGTCCTTGAGGTCCTTGTATTTGGGCGCGGTGTTGTCGAGGATCTGGAGTTCCATGCCGGTGTAGGCGGAGTCGCCCTCGCCCGGGTAGTGGATGCCCAGGCCGTTGTTGCCACCCGGCGGCAGCTTGAATTCAAAATCCAGAATATAGTTGGAGAACACCTCTTCATAAACGAGGTTTCTGCCTTGCGGGGTGCAGACGATGGCACCGTCCTCCACCACGTAGCCGGCACCGGTCCACCCGGTCAGGTCCTTGCCATTGAACAGGGAGCGCATCGGCGGTTCGGGGGCGGCGGCAACAGATTGCACCACCAACAAGGCGGCGGTCAGCGATTGAATAAGCGGTTTCATATTTTCAGGGTCTGGGGATGGGTGGAATTTGGGGTGTGAGATGGTTCAAACAACGATCAAGCGACCGGCGCGGGGAACTGGGTCCGCCGTTTCCAAAGTCCCGATCACCGCGCCAGCCTCGTCCATCCGGCCATCCGGGTCAAGCTTCTGGTGGCAGGTCTGCCAAAAAAAATGGCGTTTGCCTTGGGCCGGAAATCCGCCACACTCGCGCCATGTCCGCGCGCACTGGCATCCTTCTTGTCGTCTCCGGTCCGTCCGGATCCGGAAAAACCACTCTCTGCCACCGCCTGGCGGATGAAAAAGCGGCGCATTACTCGATTTCCTGCACCACCCGCCTCCCCCGTCCTGGCGAGGTCAACGGAGAGGACTACCACTTTCTCACCCTCGAAGAATTTCAGGAGAAACTCGCGGCCGGCGCGTTTCTCGAACACGCTCTGGTTCACGGCAACCACTACGGCACCCTGCGGTCGGAGGTGCTCGGCCACCTCGCCAACGGCACCGATGTGGTAATGGACATCGACGTCCAGGGAGCCGCTCAAGTCCGGGCCTGCGAGGACCCGGCCATCGTCCGGGCCCGGGTGGATCTTTTCGTGATGCCGCCCAGCGAGCACGAACTTCACGCCCGGCTCGCCGGCCGCGGCACCGACAGCGAGGACACCATCGCCCTCCGCATGCAAAACGCGATGGAGGAAATGCGCCACT
This sequence comes from Akkermansiaceae bacterium, assembly GCA_021733795.1. Taxonomy (GTDB): domain Bacteria; phylum Verrucomicrobiota; class Verrucomicrobiia; order Verrucomicrobiales; family Akkermansiaceae; genus Luteolibacter. Next base: position 8,605 of record JAIPKB010000244.1, read on the forward strand.
GGCCCACCTACACCTACCGGCTGCTGTCCTCCACCCGCGAGGAAGATTACATGCGCTTCAAGGCCCTGCTGGTGGCCGAGCAACTCCGCGTTTCCAGGCTCCCAATTAGGTAGCCGCACTGGATTCCCCACCCCTCGGGATCCGATGAGAGCAACTCCCGGGAGGCATTCTCGGCAACTCCAGAACTCAATTTTGACCCCTGAATGGCCCTTGAGTAGCGCAGATTGAATTGCTGGAAGTTCCGCCCTTATGGAGCGCTGGCTTCAGCCGGCGAGTGAAAGCGGTGAGTTCCGGCGGCTCCG
>JAIPKB010000245.1 GCA_021733795.1 Akkermansiaceae bacterium
TTGCCAGGCAACGCGTCGAACACCCCCATCCGAGCCCCGTTGTTCTTCGCCTCCATCACCGAGAAAAACGACTTGTGCCCCCCCTCGCTGGCAAACCTCCGGATCACCATTTCCCCTTGCACGCGCTGGAAGCCGTCCATCTTCGACTCCGCCGCCCCCAACCCATCGTTGATCGAAGTCTCCACCCGCTCGGCAAAGCCCTCGGTCCCGGGCAACCGCACCAGATAAATCGCCCCGCCGATGGCGGCCACGGCCACCAACATGGAAAGCCGGACCAAAAACCGCAGCAGGTGCCCCAGCACCACCCCCCGCGAACCACCGCTCGCCATGGAATAGCGGATTTGGAACCAAAAGCCCTGGCTGGCCACCCATTGGCTCAAGCGCTGATTGAAAGTATCGGGATTTTCTATGGCCATAGGCTGAGGTCTCGTGCTGCGCCCCATTCATGCCTGAATTTTCTTTCATTGCCAACAAAAAAGTCCCACATATTTCCCTCGCTCATCCACCCGGATTGCCCTACCACAACCCGTGTGGACACCAATGACTACAAAGTTCGTCTCGATATCTTCGAGGGCCCTCTCGACCTCCTCCTCTATCTCATCAAAAAGGATGAAATGGACATCCAGACCGTTTCCATCGAGCGCATCACCCGGCAATATCTGGAATACATCAATACCTTCAAGCTGCTCAACATCGACCTCGCTTCCGAGTTCATCGTCATGGCCGCCAACCTGATGTATCTGAAAAGCCGCACCCTCCTCCCGCGGGTGGACCAACCACCCGAGGACGACGCCGAAGAGGACGATCCCCGCTGGGAGTTGATCCGGCAGCTCATCGAATACAAGAAATTCAAGGACGCAGCCGGTTTCCTGTCCCTCTGTGCCATCGAGCAGGAAGGCCGCTACGCCCACCATCCGGACACCTCCGAAAAACCCGTGGAGGAAGCCGCCCCCCTGGCGGAAATCTCAATCTTCGACCTTATCCGCGCCTTCCAAAACGTCCTCAAGCGCTTCGAGGAGGCACATGACTTCGGCGACATCATCGACGACCGCTTCACCGTCTCGGACAAAATCGACTTCTTCATGGCCGAGTTCGCGCTCGGCGAATCCCGGAATTTCGACGAACTCTTCCAGTCCGCCACCACCAAGGCGGAGGTCATCGTCACCTTCCTGGCCCTGCTGGAGCTGATGAAACTCAACCAGTTCGTGGTCCGCCAGAACTCGCTGCTCGGCTCCATCAGCATCGAACGCCGTGACCCGGTTGCGGAAAACCACCCCCCGGCATCTCCCGCCGCCGGATCCGCGGAAACGGAACCAACCCCGGCCTGACCTACCTGCCGCCCGTCGGGTGTCGGGAAGGGTGGCTGAGCGTCCCGCCCAATAAGGTAATACTGTCAATTTAAGCCATAGTCAGCTTGCCTGGCAACTTGCAGTAAAGATGGTCCTGAAACGCTGAGAACCGCTGATGACGCTGAATTACTTGAGATTTACAGCGGTTTCAGCGGTACTCAGCGTTTCAGCGGTTTATCTGTCTCGAACCACCGGAAACTTTGGAAGATTGGCTTAAGTTGACAGGATCGGGCGTTTCGCCTGACTTGGAAGACGGGCTTCGCAACCCATTGGTCATTCGTGCCCATTCGCGGTTCAATCTTCCTTTTGGGAATCATCCGTTTTGCTGATCCGGCCCCGCTCCTCACGGATCACGGCCAGCAGGTCGTAAAGCGCCAGCAACAGCAGCAGGCAGGTGAACACCGCGCAACCCCCCCACCAAATCAGGAAGCGCCAGACGCTGGCCATCAACCAGCCGTCGAGCACCCACAAGCCCCCCACCATGAACCCGAGCACCCCCATCAGCACCCGTGCCATCAACCGCCGGCGGTCTCCCCGGTGATTCAGGATTTCCCGGGCAAGGCCCTTGTTCACCGCCCAACTGCTGACTTTCCGGTCCTTGGCCATGACGGGATTTGACGAATCTTGAATCAGGCCTGCAACAACGGCGAGAGAAAATCCATATACCACGCCAACAGGCGCCAACCGCCCAGCATCCACCCCGCCGCCCCCAGCACCAGAAACGGCCCGAATGGCAGCGGCCGACCCAAGCCGATTCGCGCCACCACCGCCGCCGCCAGGGCCAGCAAACAGCCGCCAAACAACGAAAACAACACCCCGCCCCAACCGAAAAACGCACCGATCATCCCCAGTAGATGGACATCCCCCATGCCCATCGCCTCCCGCGGAATCACCGCCCGCGCGGCCGTGCCATCCAGCGATTTCAGTTTTGCCAAGCGCTGAACCTTGCCATCCGGCAACTCGATCTCCTCCTGCCGGATGGTCAGCAGCCCGCCACCGATCGATTCTCCATCCACCCGGATGTCCGCCGCCTCCACCAACAAGCGGTCGGTCTTGCGATTGAAAATATCCCACCAGGCGAGCTCCTCCCCGCCGATCACAAAACACATCGGATCCTCATCACCCTCCGGTTCCCGCAGCGACCAGGCGACCGGATCGGGAAACTTCAGTTCCTTCCTACCAAATGCGAGTTTGCCCAATTCCACCACGATCCCCAGCCCGATGAACCCGGCCAGCCAGCCGATGCCTCCCTTGAGCAGTCCCTGCCACCAGTTCCCGGCCTCACCGGCCAATACCGGCAGTTGCGGCCATAGCGCGCACCCCAACAAACCCAATCCCGTACCGGCCCAGGTGAGCCCGATCGGAATGATCATGTGCTCGGCATCGATGAACGAGATCGCCACCCACAACGACACCATCGCCCACAATAAAACCACCACCACCACCGGTGCCACCGGCACGTAGCAAAACCACACCACCCCGAACGCCACCGCAGTGAGCAACTCCACCGCAAAATACCGGAACGCGATCCGCGCCCCGCACTCACGGCATTTTCCCCGCAGCCACAACCAACTGATCAATGGCAAATTCAGCACCATCGGAATCGGTTTGCGGCAGTGCGGACAAAACGAGCGCTTCGGCTCGTTCACCGAAAGCCCCAGCGGCACCCGGTAAATCACCACGTTCAAAAACGATCCGATGCAGGCTCCGATCAAACAAGCCGGAACCAGCCAAAGCCAATGGTCTAAAGGTGGATAAATCAAAGCACCGCCATCCCATCTTCCCACCCGCCATTTGCCAAGCACAATCCGACAATACATCCATCCACATGCAATCCCCCACATGATCGACCTCCTGCATTATTTCCCATATCCTACCAGTAACAGCTTTGTTTTGGTTGCCTCTACAAACCGTGTCTGCGATATTGAATCCAACCCGCCGGAGAAGTCATCGATTCTGGTTGCCTCGTCTTGCGTCGGCGCAGGGGGGCGAGTTTTCCTTGATTTGGTGCAATCGTCGCCTTGCCTCCGCCGGATCTCCACGCCATGCTCCCGCCGCATGCGAGTACTTGGCCCCATCCTCAACGACCCGCGGGTCAGACGACTCGCTGCGGCCGCCGCTTGCGCACTGGTCCTGGCCTTGATTTCCGCCTGGGCCTTCGGCCTGGACCTGGCCCAGCTCAAGGAGGCGTGGCGCTGGCTCGAACAATGGCTGATCGCCCACCCCGCCCTGCTGGTGCTCGCGCTCATCATCCTGCCCGGCCTGCCGGTCCCCTCCAGCGCGCTGCTGGTCGCCGCCGGGGTCGTCTGGCGCGACCACCCGGCGCTCGCCTGTTCCACCGCAGTCAGCGCCCTGGCCCTCAACATGGTCTGGACCTACGCCTTCGCCGCCGGGCCGGGTCGGCGCCTGATCGAGCGCCTGCTGGCCCGGTCTGACGTGAAGATCCCCGCCCTGCCGCGCAACGACCACCTCCGCCTGATCCTCATCCTCCGGCTTACGCCCGGGATGCCGTTCTTCGTGCAAAACTACGCGCTCGGCCTGTTGCGTCCGCCGTTCCGGCTCTATCTGTTGGTGTCCCTCCTCTGCAATGCCCCGGTGGTCTGCGGGCTGGTCCTCAGCGGCGCGGGCCTGGCCACCGGCAACCTACTGCCATTGTTTGCCGGCGTTTCCCTCGTCGTCCTCGCCGTGATCATCACCCACATGCTGCGCAAACGGCTGAACCGGCGGAACCCGGACCCGGTCTAAAATTTCAACCAACCATCCACCCACGGACCCACCCACGCCGCCACATCCGCAGCAAACCACGCGGCAAATGCCCCCGCCACCACATCCAGCGTGTAATGCGCCCGCAGCACCAGCACAATCAACGCCTCTCCCAGAGCCAGCGCCACCGCCAACGCCCCCAGCCAGCCGGGAGCCAAATGGCAGACCTCGATCGCGCCCAATACCGCCAACGCCGTGTGCCCGGAAAAAAACAGGTCATTGCCCACCCCGTAGGTCACCAGGATCGTCGGCACCCCGGGATCCCGCCAGATCATCCCCGGCGGCGGCGGCAGCGGACAAAATGCCTGACAAACCTGGCGCAGGGTGAACACGATCAACACCCCCAAAAACGGCGCGAAACTGGGACCCAGCACCGCTGCCGCAATCAGAAACAACCCCAGGCCGTCGATCCCCAGCGAACTCACTATCAACGCCCGGTCCGCCGCCTGCGGATGAGCAGTGAACCAGCCGTGCCACTTGGCGGTTAACCGGTGGATGCCATCGCCGATCCCCTCCTCGCCATCGGTTCGCGCCCCCAGCCAGCCTTGGGTTTTGAACCAGATCACCAGTGCCAGTGCGATCACCGCCACCCGCATGCCAGCGGTCCCCCAATCCACCCACAGCATCGCTTCAAGCTCCATCGGGGGCCGACCTCCGCTGGGATTTGGATTCCTCCATCAACCCTTCCATCCGCCGCCGCACCTCCGTGATGAGCGGATCCTCCGCCCGGCCGCGCTCCCGCGCCCCTTCCACCACCACCCCCTCGCCCACCGTGACCACCGCCCGGATCGGCGGATGGGCGCGTGCCAGATCCGTCAGATCCTCTTCAAACCGCTCCACCGTTTCCAACACCCGCTCCGGGGTCGGCTCCGCAATGTAATCGCCCGGATAGCACCACAGTTGCTGCACCAGATAGAGATCCGCCAGATGCCGCCAGCGCCGCGCCCGCTCATCCTCCGCCAGTTCCTTGCCCACCAGATCCGGCAGGATCGCCGTCCGCAACCGCTTCACCCGCGCCATCGGGTCGCCATCGTGGCGGCCGCCACACCATTCGCCCTCCAGCGGCTCCAACAACCGGTCCACCAGCCGCTCCAAGCGGTCCCCGACCGCACCCTGCTGGGCCGCGCCCAAATACTCGATCTCCTTGAGCGCCAGCAGCGCCATCCCCACCCGGCTGATCCGCCCCAACAACGGCAGATTGGTGCCCGGCTGCCACGACAACCGGGATTCGATCTCCGCCACCACCGGCTCCACCGTGGCCTGCAAATCCCCCTCGAAAAAATAGCGGATGAACACCGGATGCACCATCACCCGGCCATCCGACCGCTGCTTCGCCGCCGTCCTCGCCATGAACGCCGGACCATCCATGAACGGCAGCAGCCGGTCATTGGACCGGCTGATGATCCCCTCCGCGAAAATCACCAGCGGATGCCGCCCCTCCACCATCGTCTTCACCGATGACTTCAGCGACTCCCGATCCATCCCTTCCCGATAGACACTGAAGGCCCCGATCCGCGGCAACAGGAACCGTTTCACCCGGCTCTCCATGAAAACATGCCAACTCGCGATCGTGTGAAACGGCCGCCTCACCTCGCGGGCCAGCGCATCCATCACCAGTGGATCACAGGGCCGGCAGTGGTTGCCCACTAGCATCACCCCGTTTCCCGCCTCCAGCGACGCCCGCAGCAATTCCTGTCCCCGGCACTCCACCTCACTCACCCCGAAATCATTCAACAACTGCCGCCCCACCATCCGCCGGGCCACCCACAACCAAAACCGGTTAACCCGCGGCGGAATAAACTCATAGGGCTTGTCGATTACGATGTTGATCATGGCAGTGGCAGATTCTCGGCCCATAGGCTGGACCGCCCCCGGCAAAGATCAAGGAGATTCCCACCGGACCATCCCACCGGGGGACCATCCCGGCACACGGCGGATTTATGGAAATCCGTTGCTTGACATCGCAGCCGCAGCCGCCATAGCTTGGGCTATGCAGCAATGTTTGAGGAGAAAGCCGAGGTTCTTCAACTGGATTTTGGTGACAGCCCTTGGAGGACTGGCATTGAGCCTCGCCACCGCAGGGAGCGCGCCACCCGTGAGTGCCGGAATGGAAACCCAGGCATGGGAGAAGATCCTCCGCGGGTTCTGGGAGCGGGAATACGAGAGCACTGGGCAGAGTCTCCGAAACGGGCCGCGCGGTGAGCCGGGGCACAATCCGCATGTCCTCGACGAACAGTCGCTGATCCTGACCACGGACCGTGATCCGATGCAGGTCCAACTGCGCCGGTCCCGAGCGCTTCTGGAACACCTGAGGAAGACCCGCCCAAACGGCTTGAACGACCCGGACGGATTGGTTCGAAAACTTGATGAGCTTGCGTCACAGGCCGGCGATCTTGGGGAATCGCCCGCTGAGCCGCGGCTGCGAGCACTCTATCTCGAACTCCGGCTGGCAACCCGGCGGCTGGTGTTATCCAACCCGCTGCTGGATTTCGACCGGATTCTCTTCACGGGCTACATCAGGCCGGGCGGGGACCACCACATGGTTGACCCGTATTGCGGCTGGAACGCAAGACCAGGGGGAGGACTATACGTACTCTCCAACTTCAGGGAGTTGCCGCAGGTGACCGATGTGCTACAAGATTCGGTGGTTGGCAACGGCCGCCTCAAGGGGAGCCGACTGCAAGGCGGGGCTTTTCTGCGCCAGGATCTGTCGTTTGACGGCAGCAGGATCGCCTTTGCCTGGAACAACCTCAGCGACCAAGCCTATCACATTTTCACGGTGAATGCCGATGGCACCCATCTCACCCAACTCACCGACGGCGCGGTCAACTTCGGCGGTCCCGGGCTCATGAACAGCAGTTTCAACGACTTCGACCCCTGTTGGCTGCCCGGCGGAAGAATCGCCTTCCTATCCGAACGCCGGGGCGGCTACCTGCGTTGCAGCGGGGCCCGCCCGCTGATGACTTTCACATTGTATTCAATGAACGCCGATGGCAGCGATGTCATTCCCCTCAGCTACCATGAGACCAATGAATGGAACCCCAGCGTGGACAACGACGGCAAGATCGTTTACACCCGCTGGGACTATGTCGATCGGGACGACTGCATCGCCCACCACCTGTGGACCTGCTTTCCAGACGGCCGCGATCCTCGCTCACCCCACGGCAATTACCCTTTGCCGCTGTCGTTCGAGGACAAGGACAAACCGGATGGCCGGAGGGCCAGACCCAACGGGGAGTGGAACATCCGGTCAGTCCCGGGCTCCAACAAGTATGTGGCAACCGCTGCGGGTCACCACACGCACGCGTTCGGCGAACTGGTTCTGATCGATCCGGCGATTCCGGATGACGGCGCGATGAGCCAGGTCAAGGGGATCACGGTCAATCGGACCGATTGGCCCGACGCCGGAGGCGACTACGGCACGGCCTGGCCGCTGAGCGAGGACTTTTTCCTGGCCAGCTATCGCGAGGACCTGATCCTGCTGGACCGCTTCGGCAACCGTGAACTGCTCTGCCCGCAAAACCTGGTTCCCGGCCATGCGGACAAGTTGGTGCACCCGATGCCGTTCAAGCCACGCCCGCAACCGCCCGTGATCCCAACAGGCACCTATCAGGGCGAGCGGGCGGGTGCCGCCGCTCCTGCGGCCACCATCAGTGTGATGAATGTCTATGAAGGCGACATGAAGATGCCCGCGGGCACCCGGATCAAGTGGTTGAGGGTGATCCAGATCATCCCCCAACTCCAACCCGTGATGAATCAACCGAAGATCGGTTACGGCAGCGAGAGCCTGGTGAGGATGCCGCTGGGGATCGTGCCGGTGGAGGTCGACGGCAGTGTCCACTTCAGGGCTCCGGTCGGCAAGGAACTCTACTTTCAACTGCTCGACGAGCGCGGCTTGGCCGTGCGCTCGATGCGCTCGGGCACCTATGTCCACGCCGGCGAAAAACTCAGTTGTGTCGGCTGCCATGAGTCCGCCGTGGCCAGTCCGCAAGGCTACCCCATCGCCCCCATCGCCCTCCGGCGCGCGCCCTCGGAGATCTCGACCGAAGTGGCCACGGGGGCGGTGCCATTCAATTGGCACCTGCTCGCCAAACCGGTGCTGCAGGAACAATGCGCGGCCTGCCATCTCAAGACTGGCAAGGGGCCGGACATGAGTTACCCAAGCCTTGAGAAATATGTGTTCTTCTATCCGTTTTGGACGAGTGGTTACGTGAACGGCGAGGTGGTCGCCAGCGGTTCACGAACCGTGCCCGGCAGGTTTGGAGCCATGGCTTCACCCTTGCTCAAGTATCTGGACAAGTCCCACTACGGGGTGGAACTCAGCCCGGACGAGTTCCGCAGGATCACCCTCTGGCTGGACTGCAATGGCAACCAACTGGGTGCCTACACCAACGCCGCCGCGCAGACCCGCGGAGAAGTCGTCTGGCCGGAGATTGATGTGACCCCGCTGGAACCGCTCGGGATGCGGTGACAGCCGGGATCTCCGACACCCCCTTTTTTCCGCCCTGCATCGCTAAGCGTCTGTCTGAAAAATGGCAGGGACGCTTCCGAAGCGTCCGGGTGAATGAACTGAGAATAAAAATGCCGGATCGGCCGTTCATTCGCTACCCATTCTCGCGGACCTTTCGGAAAAAGGTCCCTGCCGGAAATAGGCAGGGACGCGTTTCCGACGCGTCCGGCGAATGAGACGAGAATGGGAAAGCCGGATCGGCCGTTCATTCGCTACCCA
>JAIPKB010000246.1 GCA_021733795.1 Akkermansiaceae bacterium
CGAGCGGCCTGCTGGCGGTTGCTGAAATCACCGGTTCTCCGTTGACCCGGATGACCGCCGTTTCATCCGTCGCGTCGGGTGTTAGAACGAGCGCCGTGGTGGCGGTTGGCACATGGCTGCGGTAGGTGGTGATGTCCGGTGAAAACGCCGGAGTTACAGTTCCGACGCTCAGGCCCAGCGCGGCGAGGGTGGCGTCTTCCCTGACGGTGATCGCGTAAGTCTTGGTAGTTAGGCCGTCGGCGGCGGTCACCGTGATCGCGATGGGACCGCTGCCTGACGTTAGAGACAGCACCGAACTAGCCGTGCCGGACGCGACTGCCACGCCATTCACGGCCACCGTGGCACCGGGATCGACTACCGTCGGCGTGATAGCTAGAGAAGTGGCGCCATGGGGCACCCGGGCGGCATAACTCGTGATTCCGGCGGATAGCTCCGTCGTGAGCGTGCCGTGATTCAGCGCCAATCCTGATAACATGGCGTCGCTCGACAGCGGTAGTGCGGCAATGGCCGTGGCGTGGCTTGCGAGCACCCCCCGGCCCAGCATCACCAACCTTTCACCCGGCCCCATCCCGGTGGTGGTGACGGCGACCGGAACCTTGCTGGCTCCGGTGCCGCCATCACCAAGCAAAGCGGCGCCCCACCCGGCCAGTGTGCCATCCGCGCACAGGGTTCGGCTCTGGAAACTACCGGAGGAAACGGTCACCGGAGTCTTGCCGGCAAGGATGCCGGTTGCCGTCACCGCGACGGGAACATTGCTGCTGATATTGCTACCGGTGCCAAGTTGCCCGGAATCGTTGGAGCCCCACGCGATGAGGGTGCCGTCGGTACACAGGGCGAGACTATGGGAACTTCCCGCCGCAATGGCGGCGACGGCTCTGGCGGTCAGAATTCCGTTAGCTGCCACGGCGACCGGCACCTTGCTACCGGTGTTGTTGCCGGTGCCAAGCTGACCACTGAAGTTGTATCCCCACGCGGCGAGGGTACCATCGGCGCAAAGGGCAAGGCTATGGGAATCCCCAGCTGCAATAGCGACGACCGTCTTGCCCACCAGCACTGCGGAAGTGTTGACCAGAACCGGAACACTGCTGCCAGTGGTGCTGTTGTTGCCCAGTTGTCCCACGAAGTTGCCGCCCCAGGCCGCGAGCGTGCCATCGGCGCACAGAGCGAGGCAATGGGAATCACCGGCGGCAATCGCCGTGACGGTCTTACCCGCCAGCACGCCGCTGGCGGTCACCCGCACCGGGACCTGGCTATCAGCTCCACTGCCGTTGCCGAGTTGACTGTGTGAGTTATCGCCCCACGCGGCGAGCGTGCCGTCCGCGCAAAGGGCCAGGCAGTGCCGCCTGCCGGCGGCGATGGCGATCACCGTCTTGCCGGCCAGCACCTCGGTGGCAGCAACGGCGACGGGCACCGGGCTGGGGTTGGTGGAGCCATCCCCGAGTTGGCCGTCTGCATTGTAGCCCCATGCCGCAAGCGTGCCGTCCGCCACCAAGGCCAGGCTGAAATCATAGCCGGCGGCAATTGCCGTGACGATCTTGCCGGCCAACACGCCCGAAGCATCAATTGCGCCTGGAATGAGACCATCGGCAACGCCACCGTTGCCGAGTTGGCCGTCGGAATTCCGCCCCCAGGTGTAAACCTTGCGATGCGCCCATTCCAGCACCAGGTCATTGCCGGTGCCGCCGTAATAGTTGGCGACGAACGAATAGCGTGCACCGGCAAACACCAGCATCACCCGCTGCCCATGCGCCAGGTTGGAAAAGGCACCTTCGATATACGGCCTCCCCGTATTTTCAACCACCGTCAAGCTTGTCCCCACCGGCGGCGCGAAGCTGAGCGCCAGGGTGACTGTGTTTCCAGCAGCCGTATAGCCGCTCGCAGTGACGGGTACGGTGGTGGCGGAGGTGAACGTGGCATCGACTATTGCAGCAGCGGCAGGCTGGGCCAGAACAAGCAGAACGGTGGCGGCAGCGCGGAGCAAATTCATGGCCGGGATTGCGGTGGAGCAGGGCTAGACCTTGCCTTTGAAAAACCCGAGGGTGGCGGCGAGGCCTTCCTCCAGCGAGTGTTTGGGTGTCCAGCCGGCCGCACGGAGTCTCTCGGAGCTGGCGCGGGAGTGCTTCACGTCGCCGGCGCGGTCGGGCCCGTGGAGGACGTTCGAGCTGGAGCCAGCGGCGGTGATGAGTTCGCCGGCCAGCTTGTTGATGGTGATCTGGCCGCCGTAGCCGGCATTGAAGACGCCAGTGACGCCGGGAGTTTCCGCCGCGAAGGTGAGCGCTCCCACAATGTCCTTCACATAGATGAAATCGCGGGTTTGCTTGCCATCTCCGAACACGGTGATGTCCTGGTTGCGAACCGCCTTTTCGATGAATATCGGCACGGCGGCGGCATAGGCACCCTTGGGATCCTGCCGCGGGCCGAACACGTTGAAAAAGCGGATGGCGGCCGTCTCCAGGCGTCCTTCGGCGTGATACATGCCGAGGTAGTACTCGCCGTCGAGCTTGGTGATGGCGTAGGGGCTCCTGGGCTCGGGGTACATGGTCTCGAGCTTCGGCACGGTCGGGTTGTCGCCGTAGATCGCGGCGGACGAGGCGAACACCAGTTTCCTGACTCCTGCGTTGGCGGAGGCTTCGAGCACGTTGAGCAGTCCGTGAACATTGATGTCCACGCATTCGCCAGGTTTCGCCATCGACTCCGGCACGCTGACGAGCGCGGCGAGATGAAACACATAGTCCACGTCCCGCACGGCATTCTCCACCAGTTCACGATCGGTGATGGAGCCTTCGATGAAGGTGCAGTCGAGCCCGTCGAGGTTGTGGCGATAGCCGGTGCGGAGGTTGTCGAGCACGCGGATTTCCTCCGCGGCGCTCTGGTAATGCTCGACGATGTGGGAGCCGATGAAGCCGGAGCCGCCGGTGATGAGGATTTTCATGTTTCAATGTTAGAAGTTCCCCACGATTTCCTCCAATTGCCCCATCTTCCGTTCCTGGGCGGCGACGTAGGCGAACTGGTTGCGGCAGCGGTCGAGGTTGTGGGTGGGGTGCTTGACCTTGAAATAGACATCGCCCTGGAGGTAGTCGGTGAGGAAGCGGATGCCGCATTCGAGAGTGAGCAGTTTGCCGGCGAAGGCGAGGTTGACCAGCTCGGCCCGGTTGAGGAAGGTGGCCGTGGAAAGGTAGCCTTTAACGAGGGACTCGAAACGGTCGAGGCAGATGTCGAGCTTGCTCAGATCGGTGTCGTCCTCGCGGGTGGTGGGGGCGGCGGTGCGGACCATGTCGCCGAAGTCGTAGAGGGCGGAGCCGGGCATGGTGGTATCCAGATCGATCACGCAGACGCCCTCGGCGGTGACATCATCGAGCAGGACGTTGTTGAGCTTGGTGTCGTTGTGGGTGACCCTTTCGGGGATGGCGCCGGCGGCGATGAGGTCGGTGATGCGGGCGCAGTCGGCGGCCCGGACGATGGCGAATTCCACCTCGGCGGCGACCTCCGGTAGGCGGTTTACGGCGTTCTCCTGGATGGCTGCCTGCAGGGCTTCGAGGCGTTTCGGGGTGTTGTGGAAATTCGGGATGGTCTCGTGGAGGCGCGGCCCGGTGAGGCCGGCGGCGAGGTTTTGAAAGGCGCCGAAGGCGCGGGCTGCCTGATAGGCTTGCTCGTTGGTTTCGAGTTCATCGTAGCCGCGGGCGCGCTCGATGAACGGGTAGGCGCGCCAGACACTGCCATCCGGGCCGATGGCGTAGGGTTTGCCATCGTGGGCGGGGACGACGGTGAGGGTGCGGCGGCGGGCTTCCGGGTTGCCTTCCTCGAGCAGGCGGGCGAGTGAGAAGTCGGTGACGCGCTTGACGTTTTCCATCAGCTCGACCGGCTGTTTGAAGACGTTGTGATTGATCCGTTGGATGATATAGCGAAGCCGCTGGCCGGCTTGGTCGAACCAGGCGCAGTAGGTGTCGTTGATGTGGCCGGACCCGTAGGGGTGGGCGTGGACGAAGTCGGCGCGGAAGTCAAAATTGGAGGCGATTTCGCGGAGGTTGTGCATGGCTCCTGAGGTGGGGAAGTTCGGAAATGGATCAGGTCAATTGAGACGGGTATTCGCCGGCTTCGATGAGTTTTTGGATGGACGCGACAACGACGGGCTTGTCGTCCGGATAGGTCACACCGAACCACTGGCTGGTGGTGCGCAGCACCGGGCACTCGGCATAGCCGCCGTGGATCAGGTGATCGACGACGGTGGGGATGTAGCACTCGGATTTCAGCTGGGTGCCGGATTCCGTCAGAAAGCGGCTGAAGGCCTCCTCCAACCGTGGGAAGAACGCCGGGCTGAAGGCCCAGAAGTTCATCGAAACCAAGGAACCTTCCGGCACGACCTTGCGGTTGCCGTCCAGGGCGTTGCCGTAGACCACGCCATCTGCTTGGCGGGCGATGTCGAGGTATTCCTCGACATTGGTGAGCAGGCCTTGGTCGTTGAGTTTGCAGATGCCGCGATTGACGTGGCCGTGATCGGAGAGGGTGTTTTCCAGCGGGTATCCGACCATGGCCATGCCATCATGGTTGCTGGATGGCAGGCTGTTGAAAAATGAGACGGCACGGAGGTATGCATCCCGACCGTACAAGTCGTCTGCGTTGATCACGGCGAAGTGCTCTTTCACCGTGTTGCGGGCGGCGCGGACGGCGTGGGCGGTGCCCCAGGGTTTGGTGCGGCCCTCGGGGATGCTGAATCCTTCCGGCAGGTCGTCGAGTCTCTGGAACACGTAGTCCACCTGGACCCGGTCGGCAAAACGGGAGCCCACACCCTCCTTGAACGCCACCGCGAAATCCTCGCGAATGATGAACACCACGCGGCCGAAGCCGGCGCGGATCGCGTCATAGACTGAATAGTCGAGGACGGTCTCGCCGTTGGGGCCCATGGGGTCCATTTGTTTGAGGCCCCCATAGCGGGAGCCCATGCCGGCGGCCAGCACGAGGAGGGTTGGTTTCGTCATGGGTCGTGGAATGAGGAGTGGGTCGGCGCGGCGGGTCAGCGCGGCGGGGTGGGGGTGGGCACCGGGATGGCGCGGGGGGCGGTGGCCGGGGCGGTTTTTGCCTGCGGTGCCTTGTCCTTGCGGGAAAACTCAGCGGTGTAGCTCAGATAGAACAGGAGGCCTCCGGTTCCGACCACGACAGTCAGGACCAACAGGACGAACAGGAGGCTGAGACAGGATTTCACGCACGGGAGCTTGCAGGCTGGGCACGGGATTTGCCAGCGGAATCCGCCATCGGACGCAAAAACATGGCGGGTGATGGGCGGCCAGTGGCGGGAACGGATGGAAACCGGCGGCTTCAGTGTTGCGGTGAGAGAGAAAGCTTGATCGCTTCAAGCCAAAGCTTCCAACGATCGTTCGTGTTCGCGAACAGATCGTCCCGCGTATGGAGCGGATGACGCTGCTGCTGCTGCTGCTGCTGCTGCTGCTGCTGCTGCTGCTGCTGCTGATGATGTGACTGGCTTAGGGAGGGGCGGAATCGCTAGGACTACATGCGGTTTCACATGGGGACCATCTGGGGGGACGGGTGTGCGGAGCTGTTGTCGGTTTACCGCATGATCCCTATCTGCCGGAATAATGCGGCCCGCTGCTTTCCAATCTCAGATCTGAAATCACTAAAAACCGGGTCGCGGCGGGTTGACAACCGGTCCGGAGCGGCAACCTGATGCCGTCGCAGGGGACAAGTCCCTGCGCGCGGTGGTCCTGTGCGCGGCCGTCCTGTTTCGCCTCGAGTTGACATGTTTGTGCGGCACCCAACCCGGGCATCATGGAATACAGGCTTGCAAACTGTGGCGGAGGGGGACATGGTGCGGGCAGTTATGATGCAATCCTTGATAGAGACATGGTTTCACTGGGTCCACGAGTGGGGCTACGGTGGGGTGGTGCTGCTGATGGCGATGGAAAGCTCGATTTTTCCGGTGCCGAGCGAGTTGGTGGTGCCACCGGCGGGGATTCTGGCCGCGCAGGGCGGGCAGATGACCGTGACCGGCGTGGTGGTGGCGGGGACATTCGGGTCGTGGTTGGGATCGGCCATCACGTATTGGGTGGCGCGGTGGGTGGGCCGCCCGGTGGTGATGCGGTATGGAAAGTATTTTTTGATGCCGGAGGAGAAGGTGTTGCGGGCGGAGCGGTTCATGCACCGCTACGAGGGCGGCGGGATTTTCTTTGCGCGCCTGCTGCCGGTGATCCGGCATTTGATCTCGATCCCGGCCGGCATCATCCAGATGGGATTTTTGAAGTTCAGTGTGCTGACGGTGGTGGGTTCCGCACTGTGGTGCACGGTGTTGGCAGGGCTCGGGCAACGGGTGGGTGATAAACTGGAGCCCGCACAAATGGCCGCCCTGAAAAAGGGTGAGGGGGTGGATCTGATGCACCTGATCCACGCGGTGAAACAGGAGGCGCTGTGGATCACCGTGGCCGTGGCTGCGGTTTGCGTGCTTTATTTTTTGGCGATGCGGCTTACAGACAGTCGGAAGGGCTAGACGGCGAAGAGTCGGAAGGTCGGGGGGCAGATCGTCAGAGTTTCCGGCGGTCGGTGAGGGTGGCACGGACGTCGCCGATGAAGACTTCGGCGCGGAGTTCGACGGGGATGCGGTCGGCGTCGTCGCTGAGCCAGAGGGTGGCGCTGCGGTTGAGTTTTTTGTAGGCCTTTAGTGCGAGGGTGGTGCGGTCGATCTTCTGCATGGAGACTGAGAGTTTGATGGTGTTGAGCTGGTGGTGAACCTCGCGGCCGACGACTTGGACCCGCAGGAGGTAGGGGTTCTTGAAGGGCATGACCACGAGGACGAGCTTGTCGCCGGCGACCAGCGGTTGGCTGCGAATGAAGAGCATGGCGGAAAATATGTCGTGCGCCCAAGCCGAGTTGAAGGACGGGCTTTCGGTAGTGAGTGCGCCGGTCTCGAGATTCTTGTTAGATTCGGTGCAACCGACCCGGGTGGATGAATAGCGGTTGGTGGTGGTGGTGACCTCTTTGGCGTCGGTCTCCACTGCGTAGAAGAGCCGCGGGCGGAGGGTGTCGCGGTGCAGTTCCGACCAGAAGTGGTGCTCGTAGGGGAAGAGCCCGGCGGCGATGCCCTGGCTTTGGGCGTCGGATTTGACGACGAATTGGCCGGGTTTGTTAGCGTTTGGCGGGTCGAAGACGATGGTGACGGCACCGGAATGGATTGCGCCTTTCCAGCTGACTTGGAAATCGACGGCGGTGGGGGTGAGCCGCGGGTGTTTGCCGAGCGCGGGCGGGGCGAGTTCAGCCAACCAGGCCGGTTTTTGGGCGTGGGCGGCCGAGGCGGCGGCGAGCAGGCTGCAAAGCAGGAGGAGCTGGCGCATGTGGGGGTGGGACGAAAGCGCCGGGACGATTATTCATCGCCGGGCAGAGCGACGATCACGGGGCGCGGTGGGAGTACGCCGGGGCCGTCGTCGAAAATTGGAGGATCGGTGAGGTACTCTGAGTCATCGGCGCGGTCTTCGACGCGGTCTTCGACGCGGAGGGGGCGGAACTGGGTGGAGTGGGTGTCCACGCGGAACTCGAGGTTCATCAGGTCGCGGTTGGTTTCCGCCACCTGGTTGCGCAGCGCGGAGTTTTCGCGTTTGAGTTGTTTCATTTCATCGACCAGCGAGACGAAGAACTCGCGCTGGGGCGGCTGGCTGGGTGGAGTGGCGGCGGCGAGGACGGGTTGCGGGATGCCGGGCCTGGAGGGTGCCTTGGGTCGCGGAGCAGGGGTGGGTTTGGGGGTGGCGGACGGCGGTGCGGTTAGGGCCAGGGTGTTGGATTCCACCGCGCCGACGAAGCCGCGGACCGACCACCAATGGCTGAAGACTACGGAGGTCATCAGGGCGAGTGCGGCCCCACAGGATGCGGGAACAATCGAGGCATTCATCGTTTGTTGGATGGGTTCGGTTTTGATTCCGGTTTGGGAGCGGGTTTGGGCAGGGTGCTGACCAGTTGCTGGAGTTGTTCGATGGCGTTGCCGAGTTGCTTGGCATCCTCATCGAGCTGTTGGAGTGAGCGGCTGAGCACGGCGCCCACGGTTTGAACCTGTTGGTAACCGTGGGCGGGGTCGAAACCCGGTTCATTGACCGAAAAGGCGGATGAGCCGTCCGCCGTCGGGACCAGCACGTGGGGGTTGATAGTTAGGGTGATGGAGGTGTCGGCGGCGATTTCCACGCTGCGGGTGAATGATGGAGCGGCGGTTGAGGAATCGAGTTTCCAACCGGCGGGAATGGCACCGAGCGGTTTGGCGGGGAAGGGCGCTAGCAGCTTCACTTTGGCGGGATCGATCGGGCCTTTGCCGGTTTCGAGTTGCTCGACCTTCACGGTGAGGCTTTCAGCGGGGCTTTCAGCGGGGCTTTCAGCGGGGCTTTCAGCGGGGCTTTCAGCGGGGGGGGCGGGCTGCGGGCCGGCATCTGGAGAGGTGGAAAAATCGACGGCCGGGTCGGCGGTGGCAGTGGTTGCTGCGGGAGGCGGGGCGTCGGCCGGAGGTTCCGGGACGGGCTTGGCCGGTGCAGAGTCGGTTAGGTCGACGGTGATTTCCTTTGGGTCGGTGGGTATGCCACGGGATGCCTTGAACTTCCGGATTGCTTCGGCGACCACCTCTGGTTCCGGATCGTCGGCCGGTTTGAGGTTGGGCAGGGATTGGGCGGAAAGCGCCGCGAGAGTGAGCGTGGCGAGGGCGGAAGTGAGGAACGGGCGGTTCATTTTCCGGCGGCTTGGAGTTGGATGGAGCGGGTGGTGTCGATCCCGGGTGGGGTGCCGGGCTGGTATTCCGGGTTTTGGTTGGCCGGGAGG
>JAIPKB010000247.1 GCA_021733795.1 Akkermansiaceae bacterium
CGCGGATTTTGGCGGCTTTAGGCTTGTCCGGGGTGGGGGGAGGGGGTAAACGCCCCCCGCGTATGGAAAAGAAACCAGTGGTGCTCATTATTCGTGACGGCTGGGGTGTGAACCCAGGAGGACAATCAACCGCGAAGGCGGACGGCAACGCCGTGTTATTGGCGGACACGCCGTTTCATGACGTGATGCTCGAGCAATACCCGAAGGGGTTCTTGAGCGCCTCGGGCATGGACGTGGGACTGCCGGACGGCCAGATGGGCAACTCCGAAGTGGGCCACCTCAATCTGGGCGCGGGCCGGATTGTTTACCAGGATCTAACCCGGATCAACAAGGCGATCAAAGACGGTTCGCTGGCCACCAATCCGGTGTTCGCCAAGGCGATCGAGCAAGCCAAGACCGGCCGTCTGCACCTGATCGGGCTGGTGTCCGACGGCGGTGTCCACAGCCACCAGGAGCAGCTCATCGCGATGGTCAGGATGGCCAGCGAGGCCGGGGTGAAGGAGATATTCATTCATGCGCTGACCGACGGGCGCGACACCTCGCCGACCGGTGGGGCCGGTTATCTGGCCCATGTGGAGGACGAGGTTTCCAAGTGTGGTGCGCACATTGCCACCGTGGTGGGCCGCTACTACGCGATGGACCGCGACAAGCGCTGGGACCGCGTGAAAATCGGCTGGGAGGCGATCGTGCTCGGCAAGGGGAAGGCCTGCGAAGTGCTGGCCAGTGAGGCGGTGGCGGATTGCTACCGCGAGGAAAACAAGACCGACGAGTTCATGCCGGCGATGGTCTTCACGGAAGCGGGTCAGCAACGGGTGCGGGACGGCGATGTGGTCTTGTGCTTCAACTTCCGCTCGGATCGGGTGCGCGAGCTTTCGGATGCGTTTTTGTTGGAGGATTTCGCGGGTTTTGAGCGGGAGGTTTGGCCGCAGGTCCACTATGTGACGCTGACCGTTTATGACCGGACCTACAGCTGCCCGGTGGTCTTCGCACCGCAAACCCTGGCGATGGGCCTGGGCGAGACCGTGGCCGCCGCCGGACTCAAACAACTCCGCATCGCGGAAACCGAGAAATATCCCCACGTCACGTTCTTCTTCAACGGCGGCATCGAGGAACCGAATGCCGGCGAGGACCGCATCATCATCCAATCGCCGAAGGATGTGCCCACCTACGATTTCAAACCGGAAATGAGCGCGCCCGAGGTGACCGCCGCCGTGGTTGCCAAGCTCAAGGACTACGATCTGGTCATTCTGAACTTTGCCAACCCGGACATGGTCGGCCACACCGGCGTGGTCGAGGCCGGGATCAAGGCGGTGGAAACCATCGACGCCGATGTCAAGGCGGTCGTTGAGGAAACCCTGCGCCTCGGCGGCAAGCTGCTGGTGACCGCCGACCACGGCAACTGCGAATACATGCGCAATCCCGACGGTTCCCCCAACACCGCCCACACCACCAATCTGGTCCACGCCGTGTACGTCGCCGATGATGCGACGGGCTACCGGGTCAAGGACGGCGTCCTCGCCGATGTGGCCCCCACGCTGCTCGACATGCTCGGCGTCGCCAAACCCGCGGAAATGACCGGCTCCAGCCTGCTGGTCCGGAAATAGCGGTATGGCGGTGCCCCATCACGGATGCAACCCCGTCGGGATTGGCGGGATCTCAGGGGAATCGGGGATTTGCTGAATCCCGAAGGATCGCCACCATCGCCCGCCAGGCGTATGACCGCCTCGCCGAGTTCGGCCGCACCTGCGTGCCCGCATTCCTCAAGTCGCTGCAAGTCCTTGACGGAAAGACCACTTCCCGCATCGTCGATGAGGACGGTCGGCCGCAGTCATGGCCGCCGCGTTCGCCTCCCACGCCGAAGCATTGATCGTCACTGAACTCAAAGGAATGTTAGAAAACCGGTTTCCGGGTAAGTGCCAGATCCATCCGGTTTTACGTTAGAGAACGGATTTTGGGGGGCGAGCCGCCCCCAAAGACGGCCTGGCGCGAGCCGCGCCAGCCACGGTTGGAAATCCGCACCCACCGATCCACCGGCTCACCGGTCCGCCGGACCTGTCACGGGGTGGCTCGCAGTTGCGGACGCTGGTTTTTGGCAAACCACTCCAACAACAGTTGCTTGCGGTCGGTGGCAACGGGAGACGGTCGGTGGTCCTGCGGGTCGCTGCCGTGTTCGACACTCCAACCGTCCCACTCGCGGTAGGCATGGTAGGTCCAGTCCCAGTCGTATTCCTCGAACACCTCGATGCAATCGCGCAGGTAGGCGGCGGCACCCGGCGCCCATCTGACCGCGCTGAATTCGCCCGCGTAGATCGGCACGTTGTAGGCGAGTTGGAAGTCGCGGACCGGTTGCAGGGTCGCCCGGATCCGCTCTTTGTTCCAAACCGCGCCACCTAACATTCCGGGATAGCCGGCGGGCTGCCATTTGCCGTTGACTCCCTGATGGGTGTACTCGCCCGGAACATACATGTGGACCTGATAGATCACCATCGGAACATCGACCGGTTCAAGGTCCTTGAAACCTCCCGCCGAGTCCCATTCGGCGGCCTCAATGAAGATCGGGGTGTCCGGATCAATGCGACGGATGCTTTTGGCGGCCCGCACTTGCGCGCCGTAGTAATCGGCCACGCCGGCGGGAGAAGGCACGTTTTGCACCGGCTCATTGACCAGATCGTAGCCCCAGACCGCCGGGTTTCCCCGGAAGCGGCGCGCCATTTTCTCCCACAGGGCGACCCAGTGGTCCTGATAGATCGGTTCGTGGAAGATCGCGAGGTCGTGGTTCGGGTAGCGGCCACCCGGTGGCGAGTGCATGTCGATCACGACCATGATGCCGTAGTTGCGGCAGGCGGCGAGGACCTGGTCGAGGGCGGCGAGCTTGGCATCCAGCCAGCGGTCGTATTCGGCGAGGTCGCGGTCGGTG
Organism: Akkermansiaceae bacterium; assembly: GCA_021733795.1. GTDB lineage: Bacteria > Verrucomicrobiota > Verrucomicrobiia > Verrucomicrobiales > Akkermansiaceae > Luteolibacter. The sequence continues at coordinate 2,918 of JAIPKB010000247.1, forward strand.
CCGGCTTTGCCCCAATTGCGGGTGAGTTGCCAGCGGATGACATTTGCCTTCCACTCGGTGCCCAGCACCTTGAGGTCCCCGTCGCGGAAGTCGTTAGGCGACATCACACCGCGCAGCCGGGGCAGGTTGTGGCCCTTGGCGACGGGTGGCGGATTCACCAGCGGCGCAGGACGCCGCAGCGGCGCTTTGAGGACCGTGATTTTCACGGCATCGAACCAAGCCGTGCCTGAGCAACCCTGCAATCCGAGGTTGATGTCGCCACCGGTCGCGTCGGGGGCGATCCGGGCGCTGAAGCCGAGCTTGCGCCAGTCGAAGGTGCCGAACACATCGTTTTCATTCTGCCAGACCGGGCCTGACGCCGCGGATTGGTAGTGGAGCATGAATTTCACTCCCAGATAGGATGCCGGCGGCTTGTCCACGCCGTCCGCTTTGGCCATGCATTCGAATCCCAGCAGGCAATCCCTGAAGTTGGTTAGATCGAGGGGCAGCCGGATCATGTTGGCACCATTGGCATTGGCGGGGGGCACGGTGACGCACAGCGACGGGGTGCCGGCGTGGCCGATGATCCACTTGGCGGAGTCGGCCTTTGACCATGCCGCTTGTTCGGCGAGGGTGTCGAAGCCGGAGGCAAAGACCCCGTCACCCGGTTTCGGTGCGGGTGCGGCCTGGGCGGCGGTGGCGGCGATGGCCGCGAGGCAGATGATGGCGGCAGGTTGGCGGATCATGGGGTGATGGTTGGAATTGGCTATCCTTGGCTCGGCTGACCATTCCCGGGTCATTTCCCATTCACAGTCCGTTGATCTGCCACCCTTGGCGGCATAGGAGGAAGGCCGAGTGGGTCTTGCCGCTGTTGCGGCCGAGGATCGCATCAATGAATTGGTGGTAGTGCTGTTGCGGCGGGAGTTTTGGGGTTTTGGTGGCGGCGAGGCGTTCGTGCGGATACAGCCGCGGCCGAAATCCTGCCAGTCGCGCCACCAAGTGGGATGGCAAACCCCGGTCACATAAGACCACTGATACGGGCGGATTCCCGGCAGTGTTTCAGGTCATGGTTCCCTTGCGGCCACCGTGTTCGTTTCAAGCCAATCATCCACCAGCTACCCGGATACGCATTCTTGGGCCGTTCATTGGCGGGCGCGTTGTGACCCGCGCGGCTACTGGCTGACGGGGTGGCTTGCAAACCTCCGCTGCCGGTGTAGGATGGCTTGTGAAAAAGGCACAGGTATTGATGCTGTATCCGGAGGTTCCGAATACGTTCTGGAGTTTCAAGCACGCGCTCAAGTTTGTGAGGAAGCGGGCTGCCCTGCCGCCGCTGGGGTTGTTGACGGTGGCGGCGATGTTGCCGGAGGCGTGGGAGAAGCGCCTGATCGACCTGAATGTGGGCGAGGTGGGCGAGGCGGACCTGGGCTGGGCGGATTTGGTGTTCGTGAGCGGGATGATTGCCCAGCGGGAGTCGGCGCGGGTATTGATCGAACGGTGCCGGGCGGCGGGGAAAACGGTGGTGGCGGGCGGGCCGTTGTTCACCAGTGAGCACGGCGAGTTCGGTGAAGTGGATCATTTCGTGCTGAACGAGGCCGAACTCACACTGCCCGGGTTTCTGCGTGATTTCGAGGCCGGCCAGGCCAAACGGGTGTACACCACGACCGAGCTTCCCGAGCTGGGCGACACTCCGGTGCCGCTGTGGGGGCTGGCCGACCTGCGCCGCTACGGATCGATGAGTCTCCAGTATTCGCGCGGGTGTCCGTTTGATTGCGAGTTTTGCGATGTCACTGCGAAATTCGGTCACCGCAGCCGCACCAAGTCGGCCTCGCAGGTGATCGCCGAGCTGGATGCGCTGGCGGCGGCCGGGTGGCGTGGATCGGTGTTTTTCGTGGATGACAACTTTATTGGCAACAAGCGGAAGCTACGCGAGGAATTGCTGCCGGCGCTGATCGAATGGCAGCGGGTGCATCACCGGCGGTTCACGTTTTACACCGAGGCATCGATCAACCTGGCGGATGACGAGGCGCTCACCCGGCAGATGGTCACAGCAGGTTTCGATGCCGTGTTCATTGGGATTGAAACCCCGGAGGAGGCCGGGTTGGCGGAGTGCAACAAGCGGCAGAACCGCGGCCGGGACATGTTGGAGGACATCAAACGGTTGCAGCGGGCAGGGTTGGAGGTGCAGGGGGGGATTCATCGTCGGGTTTGACTCCGACACCCAGTCGATTTTCCGTCGTCAGCTCGAGTTCATCCAGCGCAGTGGCATCACCACGGCGATGGTGGGGGTGCTCACGGCGTTGCCCGGCACGCGGTTGTTCGATCGCTTGCAACGGGAGGGGCGCTTGGTGGGGGCGTCGAGCGGCAATAACAGCGACGGCACCACCAACTTCCTGCCGCGGATGGATCTCCAGTCGCTGCGTGACGGTTACCGTGAGCTGGTGGCTGGGATTTATGCGCCACGCCCGTATTACCGGCGGGTGCGGACCTTTCTGCGGGAGTTTCATCCGCCGAAGCTGCCGTTGCGGTTCGACTTGAAGGCCCTCGTTGCGTTCAGCCGGTCCACGGTGTCGCTCGGGATCATCGGCCGGGAGCGGTTTCAATATTGGCGGCTGCTGGGTTGGACCTTGTGCCGGAGGCCGCTGTTGCTGCAAATGGCGGTCAAGCTGGCCATTTACGGTCACCATTTCCGGCGCTGTGCCGAGGCCCTGCCGGTGAGTGGGATGAACGGATAACTTGAGCGGTGGCGTGCGCTAGGGTTGACATGAGGCGGGAGTTTGCGGGAAGCTGGCTGCGGGTGGCCCTGCTGTCCGTGTTGTTTTCATCATCCCTCATCTCATTTGCCATGACCCGCTTTCTCCCAATGTTGATTTTCTCCGCCGCGCTGGGTTCGCCGGTTTCCGCCCAAGCCCGCTCAGTGAAGCTCGTCACGCTGGATCCCGGGCATTTTCATGCCGCGCTGGTGCAGGCCTCCGACTACCCGCAGGTGGATTCCACCGTGCAGGTCTATGCGCCCGCCAGCCCGGATCTGGAACAACACCTCAAGCGGATCGAGGGCTATAACACCCGGCCGGAAAACCCCACGCACTGGCAGGAGGTGACCACCACCGGCCCGGATTTTCTGGAACGGATGCTCAGGGAGAAAAAGGGCAATCTGGTGATCATTTCCGGCAACAATTCCCGCAAGGGCGACTACATCCTGAAGTCCGTCCAGGCCGGCTACAACGTGCTGTCGGACAAACCGATGGCGATCAATCCGGCGGATTTCGAGAAGGTGAAACTGGCGTTTGCGGAGGCGGAGAAACGCGGCGTGCTGCTTTACGATATCATGACCGAGCGGTATGAAACGACCACCATCCTGCAACGCGAGTTATCCCAAATGCCGGCGGTGTTTGGCACCCTCGAGCAGGGCACCCCGGAGCAGCCGGCAATCACCAAGGAAAGCGTCCATCACTATTTCAAATATGTTTCCGGCAAGCCCTTGCAACGGCCGTGGTGGTTCTTTGATGTGACCCAGCAGGGCGAGGGGATCGTGGATGTCACCACCCATTTGGTCGATCTGGTGCAGTGGGAGGCGTTTCCCGAGGTGATCCTGAAGCCGACGGACGTGAAGATGCTGTCCGCCCGGCGCTGGACGACCAAGCTGAGCCCGGCGGAGTTTGAAAAGGCCACCAGTCTCAAGGAGTTTCCGGTCTCGCTGAAGAATTGTGTCAATAGCGCCGGTGAGCTGGAGGTGTATGGCAATGGGGAGTTTACCTACACCTTGCGCGGGGTCCACGCGAAGGTCTCGGTGAGCTGGAACTTCCAGGCTCCGGAGGGGGCGGGGGATACCCATTATTCGATCATGCGCGGCACCGCGGCGGACCTGGTCATCCGCCAGGGCAAGGAGCAGAACTTCAAACCCACGCTCTATGTGGAAAAGAAATCCACTGCCACCGATGAGGAATTTGCCAAGAATCTAACATCCCGGTTGGCCAGCCTGAATAAAACCTATCCGGGGCTCGCGATCAAGCCGGCGGCGAAAGGATGGGAAGTGGTTGTCCCGGACTCCTTCAAGATCGGCCATGAGGCGCACTTCGCCCAGGTTACAGCGAAGTATCTGAAATTCCTCGCGACTGGCAAACTGCCGGAGTGGGAGGTGCCCAACATCCTGACCAAGTGCCACACCATCATGGAGGCCTACCGGATGAGCCGCTGAGGCGCATCACTCGCGTGCCTCCACCAGCAGCGGTCCAGAGCGGATAGTTCCGCTTGCGCCGACGGATGGCTTCAGGCCTTGCTCCGGGGTTTGCCGGCGGGCAATCTCCCCGAAGGACGCCAGCGGGGAAAGCGTGGCGGAATCCGGGTGCATCAGGTCGCCGACCTTGAGCGTGGCGAGATGGTGGGCCACCGCCGCCGCACCCTTGCGGGCGAGCGCATCCTTGTAGAGCGATCGCGTCGTGAGTGAACTACACACGTAGTAGCCAATCACACTGGCGAGCATCGCCGGGATCAGGATTTGGTAGTTCAGCGTCAGCTCGAACAGCATGATGATCGCCATCACCGGGGCCCCCGTGGCCGCCGCCAGGAACGCGCCCATGCCGACGAGGCCGAACGCGCCCGGTTCCAGCCCCCAGCCCGGGAACAAGGCTGCCGCCGCCACCCCGGAGAGATAACCCGGCGCCGCCCCCGCCGACAAGGTCGGCGTGAAGACCCCGCCCACCGCGCCGGAGCCGAAAGTCGCCCCCGTGGCGATGACTTTGAAGGCCAGGAGCAACGCCACCGCCTGCCAGGTGCCGGAATAATGAAGGATGCCGAATACGAGGCCGTGGCCATTGCCGGCGACCTCCGGATGCATCACGGCGAGCAGTCCGACGAGTCCGCCACCGAGCGCCAGTCGCGCCCAATCCGGCAGTTTCAATTTGCCAAAGGCGACCTCACTCCATTTGAGGAAACCAAGGAACAACGGGGCCGCCGCCCCGCACGCGACCATCAGCCGTTTGCGGGCCAAGGGGAACTTCAAGTTCCGCCCGAGCACGGACGCCGCCAGGGCCGACAGCAGGACCATCGGCCCTTCCCGCCCGATCGACGCCCCCGTGGAGGCGGAGAACCACGCCGACGTGCATTTCATCAAACTGCTCTTCACCGCCAGATTCCCGTTTCCGACGACCACGGCTTCCATGTAGTCCGTCGAACTTCCCCGTCGCCTGATCCGGCGGCCGAGGGAGAGTGTGAGTCCCGCCAGCAGGCCACCCGCCAGCGGCACCAGGATCCTGCGCCACCATGGCATGGCCGCGAAGCTGGCCACAAACCCTGAGTTTTGCCCGGTGAACAGCGTGTGCAGCCACTCCGTGGCTTCTTTGAAGCCGATGGATGTCCATGCGCCGAGCAGCCCGATCACCACCGCCCAGAACAGGGTGGCGCGCTGTTCGCTTCCCGCCAGCCGCTTGCCCAACCAGATCCGCAGATGGACCAAGTTCCGCGTCGCGGCACTCAATTCAGGTTTCATGCGGCCGGGGGATTCATCGATTCACTCCAACGTCCTGCGGACCTCCGCTTCGTCCTGCGCCGCCAGCAACGCCGCAAGCGTGCTGGGCCGCTTGAGCGACCTCACCAAGCGGGCGACGGCGGCCAAGTATTCGCCGATGCAATGCGCCGGCACCCCATCGAGAAAAACCAGCCGCACGGGCACTTGTTCGGGGCCGAAAGCGACCGGCTCCGCGCAGCGACCGATCGCCATCACCATTTCCGAGACGGTCCCGGTGGGGGCGTGGGGCAGTGCCAGGCCGTTTTCCAACAATGGCGGCTGGAGTTGCTGGCGCTGCAGGGCCGCCCGCTCCAACCCTTGCCAATCCAGCACTTCCGGCCGGCC
>JAIPKB010000008.1 GCA_021733795.1 Akkermansiaceae bacterium
GAATACGTAGCCGCCATCCACGAGCGGTTCACCTACCGGATGCACGATCTGGGCGAGTTCATGAAGACGCTGCTGGCACGGTTTTGCGTTCGCTCCGCTCACGCCATGCGGTCAGGTCGGGGCTCCTCCGGCGCTCCATTTCTGATGGCGGCATAGCCGCCCGGGGCATTCACGGTGGTTCAATGGCGGGCACCAGCGGACGGGCGCGCTGTGGGAAAGCCGGTTCACGAGCGTGCTGGTGGAGGAAGGGATCGCGTCGCGGTATTTTTCGGATGGGGTGGCGATCGGGAGCCGTGGATTTGTGGATGGGGTGTTCAAGGCGTGCCGTGAGCGTTTCAGCGCGCGGCGGACGAGTGGGGCGCGCAGGATGCGGGGTGCTGGAGCGGCGGCGGCGGGAGTGATCTGGAGTGCGCGGGATTTGAAGGTGGGGGTTGGGGAAGATTTGAGATTTGAGATTTGAGATTTGAGATTTGAGATTTGAGATTTGAGATTTGAGATTTGAAATTTGAAATTTGAGATTTGAAATTGGAAAGCTGAAATGTGCGGTCCGTTGGCGACGTGGACAATAAGGTCCACGCTCCTTATGGTTCATTGGTGAGCGGGCGCAATTTCCGGGGCGATCCAATTAGCAAGCGCGTTGTGACCAACGCGGCCACTGAAGATGCAGGCGCGTTGTGACCAACGCGGCCACTGAAGATGCAGGCGCGTTGTGACCAACGCGGCCACTGTGCTCCCGGTGGCGGACGACGGACAACAGGCTGGAATCCCATCCTCCGTCTTCCTTCGCATGGCTACGGCGGACAGTGGACGGGTGATTGCTGTGGTTCGTCGCGGGTGTTGTGACGCCAGTGGGGCTGCATGAGCCGGCCGGAGAATCCCATTAAATGCGGCTGTTGGCGGGAACATCCGGGTTCATTCGTTTCCAGTCCCGGGTTTCGGCTGAAAGATCGCCGCTGCCCGGCGCGTCTGTTGAATACCTGACCCCAGATGCCCCGGCAGTTGGGGCACCTTCCATTCCCAATTACCCATGCCGATGCCCCTCCTCCCATTCATCCCGCTTGCCAACTTGCCGCAACGGCTTTTGCCCGTCGTGGCACTGATGATGCCACTGGCGGCCGCCCCGGATTTCGTCCATGAAGTCGTGCCGATCTTGAAACAACATTGTGCCGAGTGTCACACCGCCCAGAAGAAAAAGGGCGGGCTCTCAATGAACACCGAGGAATCCTTCCGGCTCGGCTCATCAAGCGGCCCGGTCGTCAATGCCGCCGAGCCGAAGAAGAGCCTGCTGCTAGCACTCATCGCGACCGATGACGAGGATCTCCGGATGCCGCCGAAAGGCAAAGGCCTCGATCCCGGGGAAATCGAAACGCTCAAGGCCTGGGTGCTCGCCGGAGCCGCATGGGAGCCTGGGTTCGCGTTTGTGCAGGCCACCTACGAGCCTCCGCTGCGCCCGCGGACACCCGTGCTGCCCGCCGCCGTGGACCAGCGCCACAATCCCATCGACCGGATCATCGACCACTACCTCACGGAAAAGAACCTGCCGCGGCCCGCGCCGTTGGATGACCCGACGTTTCTCCGCCGGGTCCACCTCGACCTCATCGGCTTGCTGCCGACCGCCGACGAAGTCCGGACCTTCGCCACCGATCCGGCACCGGACAAGCGGGCGCGCCTGGTCGATGCCCTGCTGGCGGACCAGACCGCCTACGCCGAACACTGGCTGACCTTCTGGAATGACCTGCTGCGCAACGACTACGCCGGCACTGGCTACATCGATGGCGGCCGCAAGCAGATTAGCGGCTGGCTCTATCAGGCGCTTCGCGACAACATGCCCTACGACCAGTTTGTCCGCGCCTTGGTGGCCCCCACCGCCGCGAACGACGGCTTTGCCAATGGCATCAAATGGCGCGGCACGGTGTCGGCCGCGCAGAGCACGCCGCTGCAATACGCCCAGTCGGTGGGACAGACGTTTCTGGGAATCAACCTGAAGTGTGCGTCCTGCCACGATTCGTTTGTTGATCGCTGGAAACTCAGCGAAGCTTACGGGTTGGCCGCGATTTACTCGGACCAACCGCTCGAAATGTACCGCTGTGACAAGCCGACCGGCAAGCCCGCGGTGCCCGCCTGGCTGTTTCCGGAACTGGGTACGGTGGACGCCAGCCTGCCAAAGGCCGGGCGGCTCGAGCAACTCGCCGCCTTGATCACCCATCCGCAGAACGGCCGCACTCCGCGCGCCATCTGCAACCGCCTCTGGCACCGGTTGATGGGCCGCGGCATCGTCCATCCGGTGGATGCCATGCAGTCGCCGCCGTGGAACGAGGATTTGCTGGACCAACTGGCGGTGCACCTGGTGGAGAACCGCTGGGATTTGAAACAAACACTGCGCCTCATCTGCCTCTCCGCCGCCTACCAATCAACGGCCGAGTCGTCCGCCGCACCGCCGCAGGAAACCCGCTATGTCTACCGGGGACCGCGGCCGAAACGGCTCACGGCGGAGGAATTGACCGATGCGATCTGGCAGCTTTGCGGCACCGCGCCGACGAAGTTCGACGCCCCGGTGACCCGCGACCCGGCGGGCAAGCCGATGGTGAGAGCCGCGTTGTTGCAATCCGACCTGCTGATGCGCACGCTCGGCCGTCCCAATCGCGAGCAGATCGTCAGCACCCGGCCGCTCGATCTAACCACCCTGGAGGCGATGGACCTCAACAACGGCGCCATCCTCGACGCCCGCCTGGCCGAGGGCGCGCGGGCGTTGTTGGCACGCGCCTTCGCCACCCCGGCCGACCTCGCCAGCTACGTCTGGCGGGCCGCGCTGACCCGCGAGCCGACGCCGGAGGAACTCGCCCTCGCGGTCGGCCTGCTGGGAACCGGGCCCGACGCCGCCACCATCCAGGATTTCCTCTGGGGAGTCCTGATGCTGCCGGAATTCCAGATCATCCGCTGAGAGGCAAGCATTAGGCACGAAGCACCAAAATCCAAACAACCATATGCAACCGCTCGAACTTGATCCTGCCCAGCCCCGCCGGGATTTTCTGAAGAAACTTTCCGCCGCCTCGCTGGCGGCATTGATCGCCCGGGAGCCGCGTGCCGCGGCCGCGGAAACCACCGTGCACCCGCCGGCCACGGCCGATGCCTGCATCCTGCTCTGGATGGGCGGCGGCATGGCGGCCCCGGAAACCTTCGATCCCAAAACCTATCAACCCTTCGTCAAGGGCACCCCGGTTGCGAAGATATTGTCCACCTTTCCGGCCATCGACACGGCGGTGGATTCGATCAAAATCTGCCAGGGCCTCGAGCAAATCGCCAGGGTGATGGATCGGGCGACGTTGATCCGCTCCGCCGTCCAGCCGGATTTGGGAAGTATCCTGCATTCGCGCCACCAATACCACTGGCACACCGGTTACGTGCCGCCGCAAACGGTGGCCGCTCCGCACCTCGGCGCGTGGATGGCCAAGGTGCTCGGGCCCCGCAATCCGGTGATGCCCGCGTTCATCAACATCGGCCAACGGCTCGAAGGGGTGGGCGAGTCCGAGGAACTCAAGGCCTTCACCACCGGCGGGTTTTTCGGCTCGGAATTCGGCCCGATGAACCTGCCGTTTCCCGAGGAGGCGATGCTCGCCGTCCGCCCGCCCAAGGGGATGGACCCCGGCCGCTTCGCCAACCGCCGCCGGTTTTTCCAACAACTCGTCGATCGCAGCCCGCAGCGCGAGCTGATGTCGGATCACCAACAGCAATCCATGCTTCGTTCGTTAGAGAGTGCCCACCACCTGCTCTCCGCGCCGGAGGCGAAGGCCTTCGACCTGGGACTCGAGTCCAAGGAAACCCGCGCCGCCTACGGTGACTCCCGCTTCGGCCAGGGTTGTCTGCTGGCGCGCAATCTCGTCGAAAATGGCGCGCGCTTTGTGGAAGTCACCACCGAATACGTGCCCTTCCTGCACTGGGACACCCATGCCGACGGGCATGCGGTGGCGGAGCGGATGCACCGCGAAATCGACGGACCGGTCGCCCGCCTGATCCTGGACCTGGAAGAGCGCAAGCTGCTCGACCGCACGCTGGTCATCATCGCCTCGGAATTCAGTCGCGATGCCATGATCGAGGGCGTTCCCGGTTCAACGGCGACGGACCAGTCCAACGCCAAATCCGACACCCTGGAGGAATCGAAGCATTACGGTCTGCACCGCCATTTCACCGGCGGCACCTCGGTGGTGATGTTCGGCGGCGGCATGAAACGCGGCTATCTCCACGGAGCGACCGCCCCCGAGCGGCCGTTGATCGCCACCACCCCGCCGGTAAGCATCAGCGACCTGCACGCCACCATTTTCACCGCCATGGGGATCAGTCCCAAGACGTTGTTCGAAGTGGAACAACGGCCGTTTTACGCGACGCAGGATGGCAAGGGTGTCGCGGTGAAAGAGGTGTTCGCATAGCACTGCGGCGAGGCCGGTGTCCTGAATCCTCCGGTTTGCGGCAATCACTCGAACTCGACGCGGTAGTCGACGCGGTCGAGCTTGGTGACGATCTCGCCGGATTGCTGGTCGAAGTCGATGAGTCGGACGCGCCAGCGGTAGGTGCGGGAGCCGTCGAGATTTTCATCGACGGTGTGCTTGCCGGTCCACCCGAGCGGCTGCGGAAGCTCCTGAACCTGGGTGATGGATTTCACCTTCCGCGTCGTGGTCAACTCGGCGTTGGTGAAGGTTTCCTCCCGGTCGTACTGATCGCCACACCAGTAGCGGTGTGGATAGGTGCCGGCTCCGCGGATCACGTAGAGCGGCTTGTCGGCCCACTGCTTCCAGTCTTCCGGCACCCGCATCTTCACCTTCCACCATTTTTCCGGGGCATGAACGGAGACGAGGTCATCCTTCACCACGACTCGTGCGGGGGCGGAACGAGGTGCCGAGGGCAGGTGTGGGGCGAAGGCCGGATCGCCGAAGAGCGAGCGGATCTGGAGTTGGTAATGATCGGGCCCGCCCCCGGTCTGACCCGTTTCGAGGACGGTGACCGTCATACTGTTCTGGGCGGCCCGGTGGGCGTCGCCGATGGTGCCGCCGGCCAGCACCGTGTTCCAGAATTGGGCCCGCTGCTGTTCCTGGTGGGCAATCCCGGGGCGGGTCTGGCCGACGAAGCCCACCGCTCCGTTGCGGAAAAACCGGGAGATGACCGAGCGGAATCCCGGTTCGTAGTCGAGCGTGCAGGTCAGGCATCCTCCCGATTCCACGAGCACCGGCGCGAGCAGCGTGGTCGAATCCATGTCGTAGGTTTGGCCGAGGTCCTTCCACCACGAGTGCGCCATGTGGGTGAGAAAGGCAACGCGGGTAAGAGGAGAATCCTGACTGAAGGATTTCTCCGGCTTGCCCTTTTTGCCCTCGGACGGCGGCTCGATCCACTTGAGGTTCTGCTGGTCGTGGAAGGCCGAGGCATCGAGTCCGACGTTCTCGAAGTTGTGGATCATCGTGTTCTCCCACCGGGCCTGACCGGCTTTCTCGCTCCATGCCGGGTCGAGCAGGGACCCGTAGGTCACCACCCGGCTGGCATGGAGGGTGGCGAAGGTGGCGCTCTCGCCGATGAGACGCCCCACCGCGATCTCGGTGAATAGATCGTCGTCGGCATTGCCATAGGGGTGGTCCGAGGTCATGTCGGTTTCGTTGTTAGGCTGGATGGACTGGGGGATCGCGTCGGGGAATCCGACGAGGCACAGGTAGCGGGGCGTTCCGACCTCGGCGTAGAGCTGGCGGAGTTCATCGCAAATTTCCTCTGCACTGCCGGAACTCACCGTCAGGTCGCACTCGGTGCCCCACTTCCTGCCAAAGTCCAGGTGGCATGATTTGCCCAGGAGCTTGATCACGCCGTCGCTCTTGAATGGGCCTTCCCCGGCGCCGGTGAAGGTGCCGTCACCATCCAGGTCCAGGTACAGCTGCGCGTCATTGCCCGAGGTTCCGGAGCTGAGAACGAACGGCACCTTGCCTTCGGGGAGATCGATGACGCCCTGCTTCGGAGGCTTCTTGCCGGTGGGGATTCCCTTCGGCACATCCCCCGTGATCGGTGTGCCGGTGAAGGGAAGCCGCCAGCGGATGTCGCGGTCAAGGGGGGCCACCATCCCGTCGCGGGCGGAGGCGAGGAGCGGGGCCGCAAGGGAGAGCTTGCGGATGGTCGTGCCCGAACGGTCCCGCACGTTCACCAGGGCGAAATAGGGAGTTTCCAGCTTCCGGGTTTTCATCCAGGACAGGACGGCGCGGAGGTCGCTGAGCTCCGTGGCATCGAGACCCTTGGGAACCTTCCCGACGAAGAGCAGTTCGGTGGCCTTCAGGCGCCGGATCGTGTCGGTTGTTAGGGTGTCAGGTCCCCGGCTGCCGCAGGCGAGGAGCGGGACCCGCAGACGCGCCGCCAAGGTCGATGCCATCAGCGCGGATGCGTAGTCATCAGCGCGACAGAGGACCACCCGGTCGCTCGAGGTCCAAAATGTGGTGGCCAAGGCCGCGGTGGCCGTCTCGGCGTTCGACGCCGGAAGCTCGTGCAGCGTTCCAATCTCCGGAGCCCCGGCAAGCGGCGATTCGCCCACATGATAGATGGCGGCCGGCTTGTAGCGGCGCAGGTAGTCGGCGACCTCCCGCGGGATCTGCCCCCCTTCCTCGAGGGCGATGGCCGGGGCCTTTCCCTCGTTGGCCTTGCAGGCGGCGGGGACGGCGGCGAGGTAGGCGATATCCTGCCAACTCTCACCCCGGCCCTGCGTCACCAGGAGGACGGTGCGGGTGGCTGCGGACGGTTCGCCGGCAGGAGCGGCACCGGGGATCAACGCAAGGGCGAACAACGAGAGAAGAAGGCGGGTGGTGTTCATGGGGTATCGGACCTACTGGGAGGGGGCTCTACTACGCACGACCCGCCCCCGGGCTTTCAAAAACAGATGGTCTACCCCAGATCAGTCAGCAAACCTGGCATTCCGTGCATCTGTTAGCGCAGACGAGGTTCAGTCGGCTTTCTTGCTGCCCTTCGTCCACGCGGGCACCCGCAGGTCCTTGACGGGGGCGTCCGGGGGAATGAACGGCTTGAGGTCAAGGACGGGACTGCCGGCAAACGCATCAATGCCGTCCAGCATCACCAGGTTGTGCTCCACCGCCAGAACCTTGACACACTCAGCGCGATCAGGTTGGGCCGGACCGGAGAGCGACAGGCGAAGACGCCCGTCAACGGGTTCGCCTGATCGCCGCGGGGATGGACCCGCAAAATGCCACGCTTCTGCGGCTGGTCGTTTTGATCGAACCAATAGAACACGTTCACATGCGACCATTCCTGCAACCCCAGCAGGCCCTCCACATACGGGTCAAAAATGCGGATCCGGGTCCATTTGTCACTCCTTCTGAGAGAGGCGCAGGACAAGAAAGTCGGCGTCACCTTCACGCTTGGCACTGCCAGGGACCGACCTCCGGGCGGTCCGGTTGGGGGCGGTCCCGAGCGCGGGAAAGAACGCCACCAGGTTGTTAGGTTCCCGCGGTGGGGAACCGCTGGGCAATACGGATGTTGAGGGTGTTTCGTGGATTCAAGGAAGGCGGCCTCGCCCCAGCCGGACCGCTCGGAGAGACGGTCCCTGCCTGCTTTGACTTCCCTGTGATGCACCCTTCGGAGATCCATAATGATTCAAATCACCAACCATGTGTGAGCCAATCCTGAAAGAATCGCGCAAACGCGCGCGTTGCGGGATGACGCGAACTATCCCACCCTGCTTCGGATTCACAACATGAAAGCACTAGTTTCACATCGCATCATCATGGCCAGCCTGATGGCCGCATCATCCCTCGCCGCGCAATCGGCACGGATCACCCAAACGGGAAATGTGGTGACTTTGCAGAATGACCGGGTCCGTTTTGAATTCGATCTTGCGGCGGGCACCTACCGCATCTTCGACCAGGGAGATCACCATCCGGCCATCTCCAAGGCCAGGCTGAAGATCAACGATTGGTCCTCGGACGCGACCGGGGTCGAACGATCATGGCAGCAGCACCCCGTGGCGGATTCGAGCGGCAAGGGCCTGGCGCTTGACCTCAGCTTCAAGTCGCAGGAGGCCCCTGAGATGCTGTTCTCCGTTGCTCTCTACGAGCATCAGGATTTCTTCAGTGCCAGCGGGGGCATCTTCAACTCGGGAGCACACCCCGTCCGGGTCAGGGAGATCCATGTCATGGCCGACGGGGTCATCCATGAGGGCGTTGATATGACCAAGGATTTCGCCATGATCGACGGCTTCAGCGGAGGCGAGCCCCTCGAGTACGGCCGGCGTTTCTACTCACCACTAACCCGCAGCAATGCGCTGAAATCCAGAAACAACATTCTCCTGACCTTCTCCGCCGAAAAGAAGCGCCATCTGCTGGTCATGGGCGGGCTCAGTTATCATGATTTTGACAAATTCGCCACCATTGCCCAGGACCGGCGGACGGAACTCGAACTGGGCCGGGATCAGGCAAGCAGCTTGTTGTGTTACCTCGACCTGCCCCGGGAGAAATCCGACCACAGCGCGGGTGGGGAGACCCTGGAATTGACCAAGGGAACGAAACTCCGGACCTGGCAGAACCATGAATTCCGTTGTTCCGAGATGGCCACCTCGGTGATGGAGCCGGAAAGGATCATTATTACAGCCAGCAACCTGCAAATGGACCGGCCCTACACCCTGGGGTTTTCATGGTGGTATGGCCTTTGGCACGGCAACCACCCGGATCTCAGACAATCGGTCATGGTGGAGTTCGACGAGGATGGCGTTCCAAAGCGATTGCCCCTGCTTGAAAATCGCACCCTGCCCCGCTTCGACGGGGTGAAAAAAATGGATGTGGAACAGGTCGAACTGACCCTGCCGGCCGCAGCGGTACGGGCGGGAAGCCTGCGCATCGTGATTGAGAAATCCGCAGCACCGACGGACAATGAGCGGGATGGTTCGCCAACCAAAACACCAGCGCCTGATGAGAACGTTTATCTGAGTGAGATCTGGCTTCGCGACGGCAGGCATGAGGCGCTGTTGCCATCCAAGCCGACGCCGGTGGCGGACTGCCCCCGGCCCCGGCGCAAGTTTAAGGCGCAGTTGTTCGCAGCCGATCCGGTTGGCAAGCGGGTGGATCCCGGGCAACGCTATCTGGCCCAGGATCGCTTCTATATTGATGTGACCGGTTCTGATCCATTCGTCGCCCTGGAGAACTATGGTTTGCGGGTGCGCCAGGCCCAGGAGATCCGGTCGAGTATGTATGATTTCCCCACCGTCTGCCTCTGGTATGCCGCAGACCAACGTTATGGCAAGAGCAAAGCGGACAACACCACGCTGGGCGCGGTAAATGAAATGAAGCAAATCGCCGCGAGCGGGTTCCTGAAATACAGCCGGGCCGCGGTCAGACTGGTCCCCGATTCATATATGCCGGACAATCAGCAGGGATGGTGGGACGACAAGCACTGGCAACGGGAGGACACGGACCGCAACGTGACTCAGAACGGACGTTATGTAAAACCCTATGAAACCTCCGAGAAGTGGGGAAAGGCGGTGACCGCACTGGGCGGAATCCCCCTGACCTATTGCCAAACCAGTTACCGGTCGGAGGATTACGCCAGGGACTTTCCCGGACACATGCTCTTCAACAAGCGCTATGCCTGGAAGGGACAACCGGAGGACCCCCATGGGGAGATCTTCACCGACTGGAACAAAACGTGGACCCGCAATGGCAGGGTGGTTTGGGGCTATGACTATACCGATCCGGACTTCCTTTCCCACATGCACCAGGTTTACGCCAATCTCAAGGCGGGAGGGATCAAGGGCTTGATGTTTGACTACCCGGCCTCGGGCTGGGCCAAGGCCGGGGGCATGGAGGATGACTACTCGACCACCGCAGCCGCTTACCGGACGATCTTCAGGCTGGCTCACGATGGCTTGGGGCCGGAGTCCTATGTGCATGAACGGAACATGGAGCGCGGCAGCGACGTCTCCATCGGCCTGGTGGCATCCATGCGCACCGAGAACGACACCGATGCCATGGACGGCGCGACCGTGACCCGTTGCGGCCTGCGGTGGTATAAAAACCGGGTGCTCGTCAACCAGGATACCGACTCCAAGAACATCGTCCGGTTGCAGGATAATCGCGACCAGGTCAGGGCGGTCCTGACCATGGCCTACGTGACCACGGGAAGGCTGCTGCTGGCCAACAGCTTCTCACAATTCTCTCCCGAGACCTTCCGGGACCTGACCCGCACGTTTCCCTATCATACGGTGCCCAGGAGCGCCCGGCCGGTCGATGCCTTTGTGGCTGATGTCCCGGCCGTGTACGATTTCGAGGTCAATCCACAATGGCACCAGGTGGCCTTCTACAATTCTGACAAGCAACAGCCGAAACTCGTCGGAATTGACATCTCCGGACCGCAGGTCGGCGGCGCACTGGGGCTGGATCCGGACCGGGAATACTATCTGTTTGATTTCTGGAACCATGCTTTCATCGGAAAAAGAGCGGGAAGCACGCGCCTCGAACAACAGCTTCGCCCCGGGGAAGCCCGCATGATCTCGGTGCGCGAATGCCTGGACCGGCCCCAGGTCATCTCCACCGACCGCCATCTCATGCAGGGCTACCTCGATCTGCTCCGGGTGGAATGGGATGAAGAGCGCCACGTATTGACCGGTGTCAGCAACATCATCGGCGGCGATCCCTATCGCGTGTCACTGGCCCTGAACGGCCATTCACCAACGACGACCGAATGCAAAGACAAAAGCATCCAGCCCCATCTTTCTTCCGCCACGGAGGGGATCATCGAGCTGAGCCTGGAGGGGTCGGAGAATGGAACCGTCGAATGGTCCGTCTCATTCAGACCTGAATAGAGAAGTTTGCAAATCTCGCTTCCTTTCAAAAGGACTGTTCCCACGGCATTTCGTGCCTGCATAAGGAGCGACGACCTTATTGTCGTCGTGCGCAAGGATCGCCCATGAACAAGCGAATCCAAGCGTTTGCCAGCCCCCTGTCTCCGAAATTTGACCAAGCCCGGCCAGGTGAGCCACCCCCACCTCACCTGCCAACCCCCACCTTCAAAAGAGGCGGGATCACTTTCACGGTCGATACTTTTTCGGCATAGAGTTCCGCACCGAGTAGCGGCATGAGATTGGTCGGCTGACGCGGGTGCTTGGGGAAGTTTTGCTTGAGCGATTCCAGTTGCTGCTGGTTGGCGCTGAAATAGCGTTTCGCCTGGATCACGCGCGGCAAATTCTTGATCAGGTGCCACAGGCTCCAGCGGTGCTGCCACAGGCGCCTGGCGAAAGTGCGGCGATATTGCGTGCTGTTGTAGAATCGCAGGATGTGCCAGTTGTAAAGCGCGTCCATCTCCTCATGCGACCTGAAGCCCTTGGGCAGGAACACGAAGTTAAGGCAATTCATCAGCCGCCAGTCTTCGATGAAGTGACCCTCTTCGCCGCTCACGCATTCATCCCAGATCGGCGCTCCATACAGCGGGCTGAACTTGGTCATGTTCATTTCATCGAGATCGAGCGAGAGGATGAAATCGCTGGTGGTCTTCACCGTCTCCGGCGTTTCCCCCGGCATCCCGAAGATGAACAATCCCTTGGCGCGCAGCCCGGCATGGTGGATTTGCTCCACGGTTTTCTTCACCGCCTCCAGTGTCACGCCCGCCTTGTGCCGCTCCATCATCGCCGGGTCGGCAGACTCGATGCCCATGGACACCATCAGCGCGCCGGCCTGCTTGAGCTGTTGCAGCATTTCGTCTGAGGTATGGCCGGTGCGGATCGCGCAGTTGAATTGCATCCCCAGCGGATTCCTGATCAGCAACTCGCACAGGTCGAACACGCGTTTCTTCTGCGCGGTGAACAGGTCGTCGTAAATGTTGATGTGGTGCACGCCAAACTTGTCGCGCAGGTGCTTCATGTGGTCGTAGATGTACTGCGCGGAGTTGAACTTGTACAAGCGCTCAAACACGGTGCGGTCGCAGAACGAGCAGGTATAGGGGCAGCCGCGCGAGGTAATCATGGTCGCGCCGTGCTTCTTCGCATACGAGAACAGCGGCAGGTGATAGGCATCGGGAAAGCCCGCAAGTTTCTCGTAAGCCGGGAACGGCAACTCGTCGAGATTGAGGATGCGCGGGCGGCGCGGGTTGGCAACGATGCGCGCGCCATCCCGATAAACCAAGTTTGATATTTCATTGACCGGCTTGCCATCGGCCAAGTCCAGCATCGCGTCTTCGCCTTCACCCATGCATAAATAGTCAATCTCGGGAAAATGCTCCAGTAGCGGCGCGCCGATGGAAGACACATGCACGTTGCCGAACGCGATCTTGATCTGCGGCTGTTTTTTCCTGATGTGGCTCGCCAGGTCCACCGCATCCATGTAGCCGGAACTGGTGGTGGAAAAGCCGACCAGTTCCGGTTTACTCGCCAGGATGAGCTCCGCGTTTTCTTCGATGCTGGGCGGGGCATAAGGCCCCAGGCAATCATGCACCGCAGTGCTGTGGCCGTGCATATCCAGCCACGCGGCCAACGACAGGATGCCGGTGGGTGACATCCTGTTTGCGAGCACGGAGAAATCGGGTTGTCCGGGAACGGAATTAAACCCGGCGGGATGAACCAGCGTAATGCGCATTGTGTTTGACTTGGCCACTCGTTATCAGGTGCATTACTCTAAAACCATTCGTGCCGGGTCAGCAAGCACCAAAAATGAGAAATGCACCGCCGCCGGGGCCTTATTGAGCCAGCGCCGCCTTGAGGTCAGCAAGGCTGACGATGCCCTGTTTCCGCCAGGTTTCTTTGCCGTTCTTGAACACCACGAAAGTGGGTAGGACTTCAGCGCGCAGCTGTTTCATCACCGCGATATCCGTGGCGCCATCCACCTTGACCAAGTTGAACGAGACACCCGATTCCTGTTGCAGGCTCTTTAGCACGGGTTCCATTTTCTTGCAGGGGGGACACCATGCGGCACCCACATCGACCAGCACCGTGCCGGCTTGAACCGCAGCCTTGAAATCAGCGACGGTCATTGCGGCGGCGGCGACTGGAGCCACGACCTTCTTGCCCGCCATTTTCCAACCGGAGATGCCGCCTTTCAGGTTGATGACATTTTCGAAGCGCTGGGTTTCCAACCACTTCATGGCTGCAGCACTTCTGCCTCCCGAGGCGCAGTACACCAAGACCGGCACCGATTTGTCCAGATGCTGGGTCCGCTCGGCGAATTCCTTCTGATCGAGCCAATTTGCCTGCAATGAGCTTTTCAGGTGCCCACGTTCATACTCCCTAGCCGTGCGCACGTCGAGCAACTGGACCTTGGGCTCGGCCAGCTTCCGCTCGAATTCAGCGACCGCAACGGACTCCGTCCGCGCAGTGGCGCAGGAGGAGATGACGAGAATCGATGCGAGGAGACGAATGATTGATTTCATGGGACGGATTTCCGGACTTTCCGGCAACCCCGTGACACTAAACGCCACCGGGGTGGTTTCAAGTTGAAATTCGGGCCTGTTTGGCTGGGGCATACCCCTACTCCCGCCTTCGGCTCACACGCCCGGGTTTGCCTGCGGAGCGCTGGCTGGCCACCCATCTGGGTGGGTTTGGTCGGTTTCCTGCTCGCATTGTTCACTCCGGTATGCGATGAAACCACCCGCCCGACGAACCAGATGTGTTGCTTGCACTCACCCGGATCCGTGGGGCGTGTCGTCCGGGCTTCGGCCTGGAGCCCTATCCTGGAAGCAATTCCGCACCCCTCTATTGTTCGAATGAGCCACCCTCAAGCCGATTGCACCGCCTACGTCTTCACGCCCGACTCTGAGATCTGGCGTGTGAACCGCTACGCCTGCGGCCTGCTGTTCGGTCCCGCAGCGGTCTTGCTGCAAGTCGCCCATCCACGGGTCGCCCAGGGCGTTGCGGACCACAGTGATTTCCGGCAAGATGCCCTCCGGCGGCTCCGGGGGACGCTCTCCACGGTGAATCGCATCGCGTTTGGCACCCGCGAGGAGGCGGAACAACTGAGGGCGAGGATGACCGCCATTCACGGCCGGGTGCGCGGTGAAATCTCCTCCGGCATGCACGGGCCGCAGAGTTACTCGGCCTTCGAGCCGGACTTGCTACTCTGGGTGCTCGCCACGCTGATCGACGCGTCGATCAAGGGCTACGAATTCAGCTGGGGTCCGCTGCCGGACGGGCGGCGTGAAATCCTATACCGCGACTTCCGCCGTTTTGGCTCCTACTTCGGCCTTGGCGAGGATCACGGCCCCGCTGACTACACGGCATTCGCAGCCTACTTCGCTGGGATGCTGGCGAATGACGTGTTGGGCAGCCACCCCCTGTGCGCTGCGATCGCCACCTCGGTCGTGCGCCCGCCAAACCCGCTGCGCGACCGGATGCTGGGAAAACTCAGCGACTTCCTCGCAATCGAGACTTTGCCGGCCCACCTCCGCGACCGCCTCGGCCTGCGCTCGACGCCGTGGACCCGGCTGCGTATGACCATCCTCCGCCGCTCAGCCCCCACAGCTTTCCGGTTCCTTCCCAAACGCCTCACCTACTACCCGGAATCCTACCGCGCCGAGAAGGCGCTGAAGTTGTTGTGACAGCGCCTGTCGGTTCTCATGCTCAGAGCCTGTCTGAAAAATGAAATCGATTTGCCATGGTGCTCCAACAACACCTCGTTGCCACGGGAAGAGAGCCCGGCAGGATGCCGGGCTCAGCCGGCGAGACGCCAGCGCTCCCCATTTTTCAGACACGCTCTTGGCAATCAGTCTTGCACAGGTGGTGCGGCAAAGATTGGATCGCTGCGTGCGAAGGAGCCTACAGAAATCGCCGGGCTGGATGGGAAGCCGGTCCAGTATTGACTGGGCCATGATCTTGGCTGCTAGACTTGTTCATTCGCGTGCTCATCAGTGATTTGTTTGGCTTGGATCGGGAGACCAGCCTCCGTGCCGCTCCAGCCGCCGTCCGGGTACGCGGGCACACCGAAATCTTTCATCTGCTCCGGATGGAATGGGATGAAAAGCGCCATGTGTTGACCGGTGTCAGCCAAATCATCGGCGACCATCGATATCGAGTGTCACTGGCCCCGAACGGCTATTCCCCAACGAAAATCGAATGCAAAGACAAAGACAAAAGGATCACGGCGCATCTTTCTTCCCCCAAGGAGCGGATCATCGAACTAAGCCTGGAGGAGTCGGAGAATGGAACCGTCGAACGGTCCGTCTCATTCAAACCTGAATAAAGAAATTTGATAACTCATTTCTTTTCAAAAGGACTGGTCCCACGCCATTTCGTGCCTGCATAAGGAGCGACGACCTTATTGTCGTCGTGCGCAAGGAACGCCCATGAACCAGCGCATCCAAGCGTTTACCAGCGCCCAGCCCCCGAGATTTGACCAAGCCCGGCCAGATGAGCCGCCGCCACCTCGCCTGCCAACCCCGACCTTTCCTCGGTGGCGCTGGGATTGAACTCCGCATGGGAACCTTCGAATATTTCACTGACACTTTCTTTCGTCACTTTCTTTCGAGAGACGAAATCGCTTTTCGTCAAGCACCCGGCTGGGCCGGGATTGTCACCGTGCCTCCAACCGGAAGAAGGCGGCATCGCCGGGGGTAGTGAACCTCAACTCGATCTTGCCCTCGGCGTTGATCGTGGTTTCCGCGGCCGTGAACGGGAACGGAACGTAGTCCACGAGGTTCGTGGACGATTGGAGGCCGAAGGTGAACATGAACTCGCCGCTGGTGTCGTTTTTCTGCACCAGGGCCGTATCAAGATTGAGCGCCTGGACTTGCGAGAGGGTGTAAAGGCCGAAGGGGTTCGGGTCGTTGAGGACGTCAGTCTGGCCGGCGCTGCGGTTCGCCTCGTACTGCGCCTGGTCGTGGTAGCCGGCGGCGCTGGCGTTGGCGTTGAACGTGTTGACCAGGGTGGGTTGGCTCACCTGCCAATCGAAGCCCATGGCTGCCCACTGCAGTTCCGCGGCGTCGCCCATTCCGTCACCATCGGTGTCCTCGTCGTAGGCGAGCGCTTGGGCCGTCAGGGTGATGTCGTATGGACTCTTGCCGGGGACATTGTTGGCGATGTGGATTGCGGCGGTCTTCACCCCGGTGGTGGCGGACGCAAACACAATGGTGAAGGCCGTGTCCCCGCCGGGTAGGACCGGCGCCACGGGATCGACGGTCACCGTGAAGTGGTCGGCGTCCGGACCGTCTTTGGTGATCGTGAGTCCGTCCAGATTGGCCGAGCCGGGGTTCTGAATGGTGAACATGGCGTTCGCCGTGTTGCCGACGATGGTCGCCTCGAAGTTCCGGGTGCCGCCGGAGGTGATGCTCGAGCCGCTGACCAGGTTGATGTCGGGCAGGATGCCGATGCCGCGGATGGCGAAGGTGTAGGGGTCTTCATCGCTGTCGTTGTTCGCGATGCTGAGGGTGGCGTCGCGCACGCCATAAGCGCCGGGAACGAAGGTCACTTCGAAGGTGGTCGATCCGCCGGGCAGCAGCGTGGAGTCCGCCGGCTGGGACGTCACCGTGAAGTCTCCCGCGTGCGTGCCGCTCAGGTCCACCTTCGGCGTGCCCGTGAGGGTCAAGTCCAAGCCCCCCCTGTTATGAATGGTGAAGGTGCGCACCACGCTGCCCCCCGCGCCGACGTCGCCAAAGTCGGTGTGATCGCCAGGGATCGGCGTGGTGTCTCCATCGGGGATCTTCACGCCGTTGCCGGTCAGATTGATATCGGGTCTTGGAGGAACTGCCGCCAGCGCGAGGCTGTGGCCGTTAGCCGCCGCCACGGCGATGACGGTCTTTCCGGCAAGCACTCCGCTCTGGTCCACCGGCACCGGCACGGTGCTTTGCGTGGTGCTGCCGTTGCCCAACTCGCCGAAACGATTGCTTCCCCACGCGGCCAGCGTGCCGTCCGAACACAGCGCCAGGCTGTGATAACCCGCGGCCACGGCGATGACGGTCTTTCCGGCAAGCACCCCGCTCTGGTCCACCAGCACCGGCACCGAACTGTCTGTGGTGCTTCCGTTGCCCAACTGGCCGGAAAAGTTGTATCCCCACGCGGCCAGCGTGCCGTCCGAGGCCAGCGCGAGGCTGTGTTCCCATCCCGCGGCCATGGCGATGACCGTCTTGCCGGCAAACACCCCCCCTTGGTCCACCGGCACCGGCACGGTGCCTTGCGTGGTGCTGCCGTTGCCCAATTTGCCCGATTCGTTGTATCCCCACGCTGCCAGCGTGCCGTCCGAGCACAGCGCCAGGCTGTGGCTACTTCCCGTGGCCACGGCGATGACCGTCTTGCCGGCAAGCACCCCGCTCTGGTCCACCGGCACCGGCACCGAACTGTCTGTGGTGCTGCCGTTGCCCAACTGGCTATAATCGCCCCGTCCCCACGCTGCCAGCGTGCCGTCCGAGCACAGCGCGAGGCAGTGATAGCCACTCGCGGCCACCGCACTGACGGTCTTGCCGGCAAGCACCCCGCTCTGGTCCACCGGCACCGGCACATTGCTCTGCGTGGTGCTGCCGTTGCCCAGTTGGCCGTAGTTGTTTCTGCCCCACGCCGCCAGCGTGCCGTCCGAGCACAGCGCGAGGCTGTGTGCCCATCCCGCGGCCACGGCGATGACCGTCTTGCCAGAAAGCACTCCGCCCCGGTTTACCAGCACCGGCACATTGCTTTGCGTGGTGCTGTCGTTGCCAAGCTGCCCGTATTCGTTCAATCCCCATGCGGCGAGTGTGCCGTCCGAACAGAGAGCCAGGCTGTGATCTAATCCCGTGGCCACCGCGAGGACCGTCCTGTCGTCGAGCACCCCTCCTGTCTGGATTACCGCCACTGGCACCGCGACGCCGCCCTCCGTGAAGCCCCCCCCCCACGCAAAGGCGTAGGTGTCCCTCCAGACCAGCACAAGGTCGTTGCCGGTGCCGCCGTAGTAATTGGCCACAAAGTGGTAAGTTGTGCCGCCAAAGCTCAACGCAACCGTTTGCCCTTGGGCGAGATTGTCGAAGGTGCCGTCGATGAGCTCCAAGCCGGTGTTTTGCACCACCATCAGCTGTGTGCCAGGGAGCGGCGCGTAGTTCAGCGCAATGTTCACCGTGTTGCCCGTGGCCGTCAGGCTGCTCAACGACGCCGGCACCTCGTCGCCTGTCGTGTAGACGGCGTCCACTGCGGCAAGCCCGGTGCCCTGAATGGCAAAATCGTAAGGATTCTCGTCGCTGTCATCGTTGGCGATGCTGAGAGTGGCGGTGCGCAGGCCGGGAGCACCGGGGTCGAAGGTCACCTGGAACGTGGTCGCCCCTACGGGCAAGACGGTGGAGTCGGCCGGCTGCGCCGTCACCATGAAATCCGTGGCGTGCGTGCCGCTGACAGCCACCTTGGGCACGCCCGTGAGGGTCAAGTCCAAGGCACCCAGGTTTTGAACCGTGAAGGTGCGCAGCACGGTGCTGCCGTTGACGAGGGCGCCTCCGAAATCGGTGTGATCGGCGAGGCTGGGCGTCGTGTCGCCCGCCGGGATGCCCGCGCCGTTGCCGGTGAGGTTGATTTCATGGATGAGGGTGTTGCCTTGGATGGCAAAGTCATACGGATTCTCGTCGCTGTCATCGTTGGCGATGCTGAGGGTGGCGGTCCGCAGGCCGGGAGCGCCGGGGTCGAAGGTCACCTGAAACGTGGTCGCTCCTCCGGGCAAGACGGTGGAGTCGACCGGCTGCGCCGTCACCGTGAAATCCGCCGCGTGTGTGCCGCTCACGTTCACCTTGGGCGCGCCCGTGAGGTTCAAGTCCAATCTACCCAGGTTTTGAATGGTGAAAGTGCGCGTCATGGTCCCTCCTTCGGCGACGGCGCCAAAATCGGTGTGATCGTAGGCGTCGGGCAGGACATCGCCGTCGGGGATGATCACACCGTTGCCGACCAGGTTGATTTCGATGGCAAGAGGAGCGCCCGCAATCGCCCAGCTTTGATGGCCACCCGCGGCCACCGCACTGACGGTCTTGCCGGCAAGTACCCCGCTCTGGTCCACCGGCACCGGCACATTGCTGTGCGTGGTGCTGCCGTTGCCCAACTGGCCGTAATAGTTGTATCCCCACGCGGCCAGCGTGCCGTCCGAACACAGTGCCATACTGTGAATGCTCCCCGCGGCCACCGCGACGACCGTCTTGCCGGACAGCACCCCGCCCCGGTTTACCAGCACCGGCACATTACTTTGCGTTGTGCTGCCGTCGCCCAATTTGCCGTATGAGTTGTCTCCCCACGCGGCCAGCGTGCCGTCCGAACACAGCGCCATACTGTGATAACGCCCCGCGGCCACGGCGACGACCGTCTTGCCGGACAGCACCTCGCCTTGGTCCACCTGCACTGGCACGGTGCTTTTTTGCATGGTGCTGCCGTTGCCCAATTGGCCGTAATAGTTGGATCCCCACGCGGCCAGCGTGCCGTCCGAGCACAGCGCCATACTGTGATAACGCCCCGCGGCCACGGCGACGACCGTTTTGCCGGACAGCACCTCGCCTTGGTCCACCTGCACTGGCACGGTGCTTTTTTGCATGGTGCTGCCGTTGCCCAATTGGCCGTAATAGTTGGATCCCCACGCTGCCAGCGTGCCGTCCGAGCACAGCGCCATACTGTGATCGGATCCCGCGGCCACGGCGATGACCGTCTTGCTAGAAAGCACTCCGCCCCGGTTTACCAGCACCGGCACGTTGCTTTGCGTGGTGCTGCCGTCGCCCAATTTGCCGTATGAGTTATTTCCCCACGCGGCCAGCGTGCCGTCCGAGCACAGCGCCATACTGTGATCGGGTCCCGCGGCCACGGCGATGACCGTCTTGCTAGAAAGCACTCCGCCCCGGTTTACCAGCACCGGCACATTACTTTGCGTTGTGCTGCCGTCG
Organism: Akkermansiaceae bacterium; assembly: GCA_021733795.1. Classification (GTDB taxonomy): domain Bacteria; phylum Verrucomicrobiota; class Verrucomicrobiia; order Verrucomicrobiales; family Akkermansiaceae; genus Luteolibacter. The sequence goes on from JAIPKB010000008.1 coordinate 19,810, forward strand.
CCCAATTTGCCGTATGAGTTATCTCCCCACGCGGCCAGCGTACCGTCCGAGCACAGCGCTAGGGTGTGTGCCCATCCCGCGGCCACGGCGATTACCGTCTTGCCGGACAGAACTCCGTCTGCGGGTGCGTCCGTTGGCACATTGTATAGCGTCGCGCTGGTGTCGTCGATCTCGCCGTAATAGTTGGATCCCCACGCGGCGGTGCTGGCATCCCTCCAAACCAAAACGAGGTCGTTGCCGGTGCCGCCGTAGTAATTGGCCACAAAGTGGTAAATCACCCCGCCGAAGCTCAGCGTGATCACTTGTCCCTGGGCGAGATTGTCAAAGACACCGTTGATGAACTCCAAGCCGGTGTTTTGCACCACCATCAGTTCCGTGCCGGGGGACGGCGCGTAGTTCAGTGCAATGCTCACCGTGTTGCCCGTGGCCGTCAGGCTGCTCACCGAGACCGGCACCTCGTCGCCTGTCGTATAGACGGCGTCCACCGGGGCAAGCCCGGTGCCCTGAATGGCAAAATCGTAGGGGTTTTCATCACTGTCATCGCTCGCGACGCTGAGAGTCGCGGTGCGCAGGCCGGAAGCACCGGGGCCGAAGGTCACCTGAAACGTGGTCGTGCCTCCGGGCAAGACGGTGGGGTCGGCCGGCTGCGCCGTCACCGTGAAATCCGTGGCGTGCGTGCCGTTGACAGCCACCTTGGGCGCGCCCGTTAGGGTCAGTGCGCCGTCGCCGGAATTCTGAATGGTGAAGGTGCGCAGCACGGTGCTGCCGTTCACGCGGGCGCCCCCGAAATCGGTGTGATCGGCCAGGCTGGGCGTCGTGTCGCCCGCCGGGATTTCCGTGCCGTTACCGGTGAGGTTGATCTCAGGGGCGTAAACGGTGATCGTCCGATCGACCCTGGCAGAGTCATAGAGGGTGGTTGCGGAGATCGAGGCACGCACCGTGACTGAGCCCTGACCGGTGAAGCTCAGCTTCGGAGGGCGCGTGTCCGAGATCCCGCCGGGCCCGCCGATGACCGAGAAGGTCACCGCGCCGCCCGAATCCGAGGTGGCGGAGAGCACGATCGAATCGGTCGTCAGGGCGGCGGGCTGCAGGTTGAAGACGAGGTTCGGGTCGCATTTGGTGACATTGACATCCCTTGTGACCGATGCCGGGGCATACTCAGTGTTGCCCGCCACGCTGGCAGTCACCTTCACCGTCCCGGCTCCGGTAAAGCTCAGCGTGCTGCCGCTGATCGAGCCGGGTCCGGCGGTGACTGAGAAGGTCACCGCCAGGCCGGAGGTCGAGGTGGCCGCAAGGGGATAGGTTGCGCAGGCTCCGGCGGTTGGCGGCGGTGGCGAAGTCCAGGTGATGGTCTGCGGCTTGGGCTCGGCCAGTTGGGTGATCCCGAGCGAGCCGCTGTAGAGGTTGTCGGAAGTGTGGAATCCCAGGGCATATGTGCGCGGGGAGCCCGTTGCGTTCGGAGCAACGGTGATAGTGCACAGAGCACTGTCGTTGCCCGACTGCGGCTGGACGGTCTGGATCCAGGACGGCCATCCCGAATCGACCTTCCAGCCGGTCGGGCCGGTTGAATTATAGGCATAGACCGTAACCGAGCGTTGGCCGCCCGTGTGTGAGAAAGTCAGGCCGGAGGAATCGGGCCAGACTCCGGACTGTCCCCGGGCGGTGGTCGAGCAAGTGAGTGCCATGGCGGCAAAGGCCAGGGCCTGCAGGAGTTGTCGGTAGCTTTTCATTCCAAGGGTCGTGTTTGAGATTGGGTGTTCTGGTCTTCGGTGACCAGCAAGCCGGCATCGTGGGTCTCGGCCACCTCCTCGGAGGCCTCGTAGTCGCAGTCGCCGTCACTGCAAGGAATTTGCTTTTGGCGGGTGGCTCCTGAAACAGCCGTAGGGCCGGACCGGAGGGCGGGGAAACGGCTAGGAAATTGCTTCCGAGATTGGCGTGCATGTGGAAGCGGAAGCGGGGCTCGCAGAGCGGAAAAAAGGGGCTTGCGGGGGAAAAGGGGTCCGGGACGGTTGGAAAAACGCAACGAAGGAGCCAACCGGGACAGTGGTCGGACAGGATCATGCCAGAAAATGAACGTTGGCGGCAGATTCATCGGAGCTATTCCGACCGCAACACCCTTCCCACCCCCGTTGTCAAGGAAAATCGACAGGAAAATCGGAGGAAAATCGGAGGGCATTTCAAGTTTTGACACTGTTTATGCCAGTTTGCGGCTTCGCCGGGGTGGCCCTGAGTTCGCTAGCGCTCACGCCGCGTTCAGGAGTCAACCAACTATCCATTGCTTGTGGAATTGCGTTGTCAAAAAACACCGCCCGCACCGCGCTCATTCCCGGCCAAGGGGCAGACATTCACGGCATCCGGCCATCATCACGGCCGCAGGTGCTCGAAACGGGAAAGACCGAACGCGCGGAAATCGGCGTCGAATGAGGTTAGACGAAAACCTTGAGACTCGGCGTGGTCGGCAACCTGCTCCCACCACCGCCAGGCTGTGGAGTGATGCGCATGCCCCTCGACCACGGTGGCGAACAACACATTGACATCGGCCACGGTTTTCATCGGCCTGCCTTGGCGAGATCCTGCTCGTCCATGAGCCCGGCGAGTTCGGCATTGGTGAACGCGGGTGCTTGCGGCATCATGTCCAGCGTGATGGGTGGCGCGGTCATGCGAGCTGCCGCAGGCTGTCCGGCATCAAGCTCGCGTTGCAACGCCACAGTGATGAGCCCTTTCAAGGTCAAGCGACGTTGCAAAGCCGCGAGTTTGGCTCGGTTCAAGAGAGACTCAGGGAGTTCAACGGTCGTTCGCATACATATAGATGCGCACATCTCCGGATTTTCGCAAGCTTGATGATTGCTAAGAAATTGCTTTTACGATTGGCGCGCATCTGGGAGCGGGAGCTGGGCCCGCAGAACGGGAAAGGGGGTTGCGGGGAAAGGAGGGGGAACGGGGCAAAAGCTGAAATGCTGAAATGCTGGAAATTGAGAAGACCACGCCGCCCTGGGACGGTGAGCAGGGTGGATGCTCTGGTCAGACGGGAAGGTGATGGGGGTCATGGGACGGTCTTTCCAAATGCGAGAATACGGTTTGCCATGGTGTTCCAACGACACCTCGTTGCCACGGGAAGAGAGCCCGGCAAGATGCCGGGCTCAGCCGGCGAGACGCCCAATACCGTTCAAGTAAGAATTTTGAACCACGGATTGCACGGATTGGCACGGATAGTGCCCCGCGCTTCATTAGCAATCTTATCCGTGTGCATCCGGTGCGTCAGGCCAAGCCTGGCTTCTCTATTGTTCTGAAACGTGAACAACATGTCAAATAAGTGTCCAACATGTAGCCAACCCGGCGCGACCCATATGGGAGCGACAAAACCTACCTGAATGTGACGCCCTCCAGGAAATCGTTGAAGAAAGCCCGGGATGCGATGCGTGCAAAAATCCGCCGTGGAGCGGGGCGGGGTCAATCAAGGTCGAGGGCTTCGAGGGGTTTGAGTTTCGCCTCGATCTCGGTGTGGAGTTGTTCCGCGACCCTGGCTTCGTAGTTGGAAAAGGAGGGCGAGTCTGATGGCACGGCCATCACTTGGTCGCGTTGCGTCCAATAGCGTTCCTCGGCATGGTGGAGCGGCAGGGCGATGCCGCAAAGCAGCATGGCAAACACCCAGGCGGTGGCGGCGGCCTGGCCAACCGTTGAGCGGCGCAAGGTATGGGGGCTGGAAACCAGGAACATTTTCACGACCTGCACCAGCAGCCACAGCAATGGCAGACCTAACAATATCACCGCGGCCAGGAAGAATCCGTTCATCGCTCCGCTGAGGAGGCTCTCGCAGCCAAGCGCCGGGACCGCGAGCGCCAGCAGGGAGATGGCGAGGCCGTCCAGCCGCCATCCGCCGCCGGACCATCCGAGTGGGGCACCCCGGATTCCGAGCCGCCAGCGGCTGATCGCCAGCGGAGTCATCACGAGCATCAATCCCAGCGCGAGGTGTTGGACGCACGGCTGAATAAATGTGGTCATTTGCAACGACCATTCGCGGGCGCTGAATGGCGTGAAGCGGGTGATCAGCAGATACCACGCCAGTGGCACCAGCACGCCTCCGATGAGGATCCAACCCCAGTCGGAGAACCGAAGGAGCGCCACCAGGCGTTCGGCGAGCCGCCCCGGCAGCCGCCCCGCCGGGCTCCGGGTGTCGCGGCCACGGAAGCCGGGTGAGATGGCGACTGCGGCGCCGCAACCTAACAAAAGCCACGCCGCCGCCGCGAGCATGCGATCCAGCAACGCGTGGTTGGCCAGACGGCCGGGGCGCAGGTCGTCCCCGGTGAGCGGCGGGGGGATCCTGACGAGGGACGAACTCATGGGCAGCGAGAGCGCCCCCATGAACGAGCCGCGTTTCCGCACCAGGTCCGCGATGGGTTGGTTGCCGCGGTTGGAGCGCAACTCCTCGCGCTCCAGCCGGAGGTGTTCCTCCACGGCTGCCAGGATTTCCTCTTGTTTGGTGAGATTCAGGTCGCGGGCGGCATCGCGGAAGGAACGGCTGGGGCCGCTGATCATGGCCTGTGCCACCAACTGGCCGACCAAGGTGTTGGCGGTGCGGTTGGTAGTCCGGCAGAGCCACAGCCAGTCGCCGAGGGTGGCGTCAAATCCCGCGGCATCGTGGCTTTCGGCGCAGGCCTGGGCGGCGGCAGCCAGGGCGTCACTCAAATGTCTGAGTGGCAAGGCTCCGTTGTCCGAATCGGCGGCATGCAGCAGGGTGACGGCGGTGGAAACAAAATCGGTGGGCGGGGGAACCAGTTTCACCCTGAGTTGGTGAAACTCGGTTTGATAGGTTGAGAATGCCGGTTGCTCCGCAGCCTGATGGGCGAGCGCCAGGGATTCGCGGAATTTCGCTTCATCGAGAATCCGCCACGGGGTTGCCTTCCCCTGTTGGGACTCTTTGGTGGTGATGTTGAGTTTTTCGATGGCTTGCTTCGCCAGGCCGGAGGCGGCCAGGGCGGTGAACCAGCCATTGTCCGGATCGACGCGGTTGGCGGCCTCGATGATTTCCGGCGACAGGCTTTTGTGGGTGTTGAAATACGCGATGGCGTATTTGGCAAGGAACACGGGGTTATCCGGTTCGCTCTGCCACAACGGCCGCCAGCGTTCGGCATCGGTTAGGCCCGTCGGGTCGCCGATCAGCAGCAGGCGCTCCGCTGGCGAGAGGCCTCCCGGCACCGCGCTCGTCATTGGGCGGAGGCCTTCCTGGGTCGGCACCGCCGAGCGGAATACGCCCTTGACTGTAGCCAACGCCCAAACTCCCACTCCCAGCATCGGCAGCGAAACCAGGAGCATGGCCGCCACCAACACCGTCCGCCATTTCCGTAGCGGGCTGCGGTCGCTGCGTTCGAGAGTCGCGGCGGCCTCCGCCAGTTCGGCATCGCGTCCCTCGCCATGGGTGGCAATCCGTTCCCGCAGTTCGGTTTCGGCGGCCACGCGGATTTCCTCGTCGTGCGCCATGGGCCGGGTGGTCACTTCGATGAAATGATCGGCGGCGGCGGACATGACGGGGGTGCGTTGGGTGGGGTGTTGGCTATTTTCCCGCCAGCCAGGCGTCCATGCCGCCCACGACGTTGCGGACATTCGGGAAGCCGTTCTCAGTTAGAAACTGGACCGCCCTCGCCGAACGGCCGCCGGCTTTGCAGAGGACGAGGATCTCACGGTCGCGGGGCAGGGTGTCGAGTTGCAGCGGCAGGGTGGCCAGCGGGATCAGGCGGGCCTGGGGGATGTTGGCGAGTTCGTGTTCGCCGGGTTCGCGGACATCGATGAGCAGGCCGTCGAAATGGTCTGCCAGAACGGTGCGGAGTTCGCTGGTGGTGATGGTTTCCATGTTGGGATTCGGAGTGGCGCAGGTGGTGGGGGCGGTGGTTTCATGATTGGTGACGCTGTGGATGTCCGGGTGCTCGCCGCAGAGCCGGCAGTGGGGGTCGCGGTTGAGCTTGAGCGAGCGGAAGGAACTTTGCAAGGCGTCGTAGCAGATCAGGCGGCCCAGCGGGGGAGTGCCGATGCCGAGAATCAGCTTGATCGCCTCCATCGCCTGGAGCGAGCCGATGATGCCGGGCAGCACCCCGAGCACGCCCGCCTCGGCGCAGGACGGCACGGCCCCCGGCGGCGGCAGCGCGGGCAGCAGGCAGCGGTAGCACGGTCCCCCAAGGTGCGGCGTGAACACGCCCACCTGGCCCTCGAAGCGGTGGATCGCGCCGTAAACCAGCGGTTTCCCTAACAAAAAAGCGGTATCGTTGGTTAGGAACCGGGTGGGGAAGTTGTCGCAGCCGTCGAGCAGCAGGTCATAGCCGGCGGCCAGTTCCATGGCGTTGTCCGGGGTGAAACGGACCGGGTGGGCGTCGACCGTGACGTGGGGGTTGATCTCGTGCAGGCGGGCGATGGCGCTGTCGAGCTTGGGTTTGCCGATCCATGACTCGCCGTGGAGGATTTGGCGCTGGAGGTTGGAGGCATCCACCACGTCCGGGTCCACCAGTCCGAGCCGGCCGACTCCGGCGGCGGCCAGGTAAAGGGCGGCCGGCGAGCCGAGGCCGCCGGGGCCGATGAGCAGCACTGAGCTGTGTTTGAGCTTCACCTGCCCCTCCAGCCCCACTGCCGGGATCAGCAGGTGGCGGGAATAACGCAGGAGTTCGGCCGGGGAGAGGTCGTGGGACATGGGTGCGCTCAGGATGGCAGCGCGTCCGGGGATGCCAAGTGCGAAAAAATGGCGGCGAAAAAGGAAAAAATCCTTTTGTCTCCGGTGGAATGATGCTAGGCTTCCGGTATGGCCGAAGTTCAATCGACGTTCATGCTTTCTCCGGGCGATGGCGCTCCGGATTTCACCCTGCCGGATGCGAATGGGGTAATGTTGACCCGGGGCGATGCTTCCGGCGCACGTGGGTTGCTGGTGGCGTTTGTCTGCAACCACTGTCCGTTTGTCCTGCATCTGGCGGATGCGCTCGGCGCGCTGAGTGCGGAGTTGGCGGCGCTGGACGTGGGGACCGTGGCGATTAACCCGAACGATCTCGCCCGCTACCCGCAGGACGGTCCCGAGGCGATGGTGGCTTTCGCCAGCGAGCACGGCTGGCGTTTCCCCTACCTGCTGGATGAGAGCCAGGCGGTGGCGAAGGCCTATGGCGCGGCCTGCACCCCGGATTTTTACGTGGTGGATGCGGATGGCCGGGTGTTCTACACCGGGCAGTTCGACGATTCCCGCCCGCGCGGCAGCCAGCGCGCCCACGGTGGTGACATCAGCGAGACCGTGCGCCGCATGCTGGCCGGTGAAGCCCCGCTGGCCAGGCCCTATCCGAGCAGCGGATGCAATATCAAGTGGAAGCCCGGCAACGAGCCGCAGTGGGGTAGGCCATAAGGAGAGTGGACATTCCTGTCCACCCGCCCAAGCAGCGGGAAAGCAGCGCCCAAGAGAGGCCAGGCCGTTTTTTGGGGCGGATCGTCCCCGGAAACTTGGTGAAGCGGCTCTTCGGATAAAGTGCGACGTGTCGGTCCAGCAGGGGTTGGGCTTTCTCGTATTTCCCGGCATAGTAACAGGAGCCGCCGAGCAGGTGGAGGCAGGTGTCGTGACTCTCGGAGCCTTCTTCAATCTCGTCGAACATCCCGGTGATGTCCTCAATACATGCTGCGTAATCGGCCACGCAAAAAAAGCATCGAGACCAGGATTTGACGAGCCGCCGGGACAAATGGCGAGTCGGGAAAGGTTCTGAGGAAAAGGTGAGCACGTTGCCGGGTTTCCTGTGCCGTGCCGATGAGTGCTCCGGTCCGTATGAGGCCGTAAAGACGGTGCAATGGTGATTCGGGTGGATTTCTTGGGTCATTCTGCCTTTGATTGAAAGGCCGGGGTCGGCTGACGGGTATTCAATTTACGCGGCGAATTCCCCGTCGCGGCTTTTGCCATGATCCCGCGACTTCTGTGTTTCCTGCTGATTTCTCATCTTGCCAATGTTGGATTCGCCTCGGCTCAGGCCCCGGCGGATGCGGTGGCGGTTGCCAAACAACTCGGGTTGGTCGACCAAGCCGCCCTGATGGGGGCCCTCGAGGACCTGGCGGCGACCGCGCCGGACCGCTATCCCGATCTTGCCGGACTCCAGCGGGAGGTGTCGGCGATCCCGGATCTCAAGCCGCTGCTGGCAAAGGTCAACCTCGGCGAGCCGGAGGCGGTGGCGCAAGCCGCAGGCATCATCGCCCTGCAACGCCGCATCCTGCTGGCAAATCCGCTGCTGGATTTCGATCAGATCATCGCTCGCAGGACCGATGAACTCGGGCTGCCCGCCAACTTCTACTCAAATTCGTCGATTCCCAAGACCGGCTATCGCAACGAAATCATCGGGTTCTCGATTCATGGAAAATCACCGGACCGCACGGTTTTTGCTCCCGAGAAAGCGCGGTTTGCCGGTGACTTCTGCCTGCATTTCGATGCCGACCGGATGTTGTTCTCAATGCCCAATGACAACGATTGGCAGGTTTTCGAGGTCCGGCTCGACGGGACCGGGCTGCGCCAGGTTTCTCCGGATATCAAGCCGGGCGTCGGCAACTACGACGCCTGCTACCTGCCCAACGGCGACTATCTATTCACCTCCACCTTGTCGATGGTGTCGGTGCCCTGTGTGGCGGGCAATGCGCATGCCGCCAACCTGGTGCGCCTGTCGAAGGATGGCGGGATCCGCCAGCTTTGCTTCGATCAGGAACACAACTGGTGCCCCCGGGTGCTCGCCGACGGCACCATCCTCTATCAGCGTTGGGAATACACCGACACCCCCCACGCCAACACCCGGTTGTTGATGACAATGAATCCGGATGGGACCAACCAGCGGTCGTTCTACGGGTCCAACTCCTACTGGCCCAGCGCGTTTTTCTATGCCACTCCCGTCCCGGGTTCCGCCACCCGGGTGGTGGGCGTGTCGTCCGGGCACCATGGCGACGCCCGGCTTGGTGAACTCTACCTGCTGGATGCCGCCATCGGCAGTGCCGAAGATGCCGGGGTGGTTGCCCAGATTCCATCCAAGCCCGCCACCCCCAGCGGCAGGGGGCGGATCTACGATCACATGCGCGACGTCTGGCCCCGCTTCCTGCACCCGCAGCCGTTGGACGATAAGTATATGCTAACCGCATGCCAGCCGTCGCCGCAGCACGCCTGGGGGGTTTATCTTGTGGATACCTTCGACAATCTGCTGCTGCTCAAGGAGTTCCCGGGTTTGTCGGTGATCGAGCCGATTCCGGTGATCAAGCGTCCGCTGCCGCCGGTGATTCCGGACAAGGTGGATCCCTCCAACAAGGACGCCACGATTTATCTGGCGGATATCTACGAGGGGCCGGGCTTGAGGGGGATTCCCCGCGGCACGGTCAAGGCCCTCCGCGTCTTTTCCTATACCTTCAGTTATCACAATGTCGGCGGGCTTTACGGAGTGATCGGGCAGGACGGGCCATGGGATCTTCACCGCCCGCTTGGCACGGTTCCGGTGCATCCGGACGGCTCCGCCAAATTCAAGGTGCCGGCCAATACGCCGATTTCGATCCAGCCATTGGATGCCGATGGTCAGGCGCTCGCCCTGATGCGCTCGTGGATGACCGCGATGCCCGGCGAGGTGCTCTCGTGCGTGGGTTGCCATGAAGCTGCCGGCTCCGCGCCATCGACCCGCGGCTCGCTGGCTGCTACGGCGCCGGCCTCGACGCTCAAGCCATGGCGGCCACAGGTCGCCGGGTTCAGTTTCAGCCACGAGGTCCAGCCGGTCCTCGACCGTCATTGCACCGCGTGTCACGACGGAGCTGCTGCCGCGCCCGACTTCCGCGGGGGCACCATGGTGGCCGACTGGTCGAGCCAGATTGCCGGTAATGGCGGGGCGCAAGCCGGCCGGTTTTCCACCAGTTATGTCAATCTGTTTCCCTACACCCGCGCCAATGGGATCGAGGGCGACTATCATTTGTTGTCACCGATGGAGTTTCATTTTTCCACCTCGGAACTCGGTCAGATGCTTCGCAAGGGGCACCATGGGGTGGAACTCGACGCCGACGCGTTTGACCGGTTGACGACCTGGGTGGATCTCAATCGACCCTATCACGGGTCTTGGTCGTCCATCCAGTGGGGCGATGCCAAGAAACTTGAAGCCGAGCGTGCCCGGATGCGCGAAACCTACGCCTGCCTATCTGAAAACCACGAGGAGTTTCCGGCGGATGACCTGACTCCGGTAAAGCCGCTGGAGCCCAAGGCACTCCCCGTCATCGCCAATCCCACGCGCAATCCCGCCGGTTGGCCTTTCGCGGCTTCCGAGGTCGGGACGCGCCAGGGAGCGAACCCCGGTTCGGTGCTGGCGGCGGGTGATTTGAAGATCCCGCTGGTCCGGATCCCCGCCGGGGAATTCGTGATGGGTTCCACCACCGGGCATCGCGACGAGCAGCCGGTTTGCCAGGTCCGCATCGACAAGCCGTTTCTAATGGCCAGGTTTGAAATCACCAACGCCCAGTTCCGGCAGTTTGACTCCAGCCATGACTCGCGCGTCGCCGATGCGCTGAACTATCAGTTTGGCCAGCGGCCGTGGTCGCTCAACGAGGACGGCCAGCCGGTCTGCCGGGTTTCATTCCTGGAGGCGCTCGCGTTCTGCGAATGGCTCTCCCGGGAAACCGGCCGGAAGGTCACCCTGCCGACCGAAGCCCAGTGGGAATGGGCCGCCCGCGCGGGTAGTGCCACCCCGTTTCCCTTCGGCGGATTGCCGGATGACTACGCCAAGTTCGGGAATTTCGCCGACCGTTCCATTGCCAAGTTCGCGGCCTGCACCGCGGACAACAGTTATCACGGCATCCGGATTGTCCCCAACCCTAACCGATACGACCTGCCGTTGCTGCGCGACGACGCGCACGACGACGGACAACAACTATCAGCCCCGCCCGGGTCCTATGCGGCGAACGCCTTCGGTCTTCACGACATGCATGGCAACGTCGCCGAGTGGACCCGCTCCCGCTACCAAACCTATCCATATGCGGATGACGCCCGCAACGATCTTGCCACGCCGGGCGAGCGGGTGGTGCGCGGCGGTTCGTGGTGGGAGCGGCCGATGCAATGTACCAGTTCCCGCCGGGCGGTCTTCCAGGACTATCAACCGGTGATGTGGGTCGGCTTCCGGGTGATCGTGGAGGAGCCGATGGACTCCAATTCCCGGAAATAGTTGCCTCTGGAGGCACGCGCGCGAACAGCGACAAAACGCACGATTCCTCCTTGTCCCGCTGGTGAATGCGGCGACGATTCTCCGGGTGTGGCGGATGCTTAGAGCCTGTCTGGAAAATGGCTTGGCAGGGACCTTTTTCCGAAAGGTCCGCGAGAATGGCTAGCGAATGAACGGTCGACACGGCATTTCTATTCTCAGTTCATTCTCCCGGACGCTTCGGAAAAGCGTCCCTGCCATTTTTCAGACAGGCTCTTAGGGATTCAGCGTGGAGGTGTCTTGACGGTGAGTGATCTGGGATTGGCGACCAGCCGGGTGCCGTCGGAGAACACGACGGTCAGGGGGCTGGAGCCAAAATTGTAGCTGGCGTAGGACTTCTTGTCGCCCTTGATGAAAACGTTGGAAAACGGATGGTTGGCCACCACGCTGGGATCGTTGATTCCGAGTGTGTTGAGGGTTTCGATCCAATGATACATGAAGGCGTGAGTGTTGCCGCCTTCCAGCGAGCAGCCGGGCGTGGCATCCAGATAGCCGGCGGCTGCGGCAGGATCGTTGAGGGCGCCGAACATGACCACAAGATCGCCCCAGCCGTTGTTGAAATTCCTGCCTCCCTTGCGCTTTTCCACAATCCGGTCATGGTTCTTCTTCACGTAAGCGGGGTGCCGTCCCATGTAGATCGAGGCCGGAGTGAAGGGCAGCCAGTTGATGCCATGGATGCAGTCGATATCGCCGGAGAACCAGGTGGCGAAGGCACCCTTGCCGCCCCACACCATGCCGAGGGCGACATTCGGGAAATCCTTCGGGAAATTCGTGCCCGAGACGTCAAACCAATATTCCTCGACGGCAGTCCGTTCGGTGTTGAAAAGGGCGATGCCGGTATCGCGCACCTGCTGGTTGCCGGTGGCTTCCCCCCACAGCATCATCCCATACCAGGCGTTCAATGATTCGGACGAGGACTCCTGGTTGTTGCCATCGGCGAAGTTGGCATCGCCGGAGGCCCACGAGTGTCCCGCGTATGGATCAAAACAGCGGAGATAGGGAAAGCGGGCGTCCGCGCGGTTGGGTGAGGCGATGTCGCGGATGAGCATCAGCACCATCGGTCCCCACTTTTCCGCCCATTCCGGGTCGAGGCGGGCCACTTCGGCGGCGGCGCGGATGAAGTAGCCGTCGTGGAAGTGGTGGTCATTGAGCGGCATGTCACTGCCATAAGAGGGCTTGTTGCCAACCAGGGTGCCCCAATTGGAATCGTAGTAAAACAAGGGAGCCGTTTCGCCGGGCGAGGCGGTGAACCAGTTTTCCAGACGTCGTTTGAGTTCGGCGACGAAGATCTTCTGGTGGTCGGCGGCACCCGCCATTTCAGCGATTCCGCTGAGGGTGGCCAGCCGGCCAAGATACTTTCCTTCCCAATAGGTATCGGCAAAATCGCCAGGCGTCCTGGCAGACTCATCCGCCAGGTATCCAAGCATCCGCGCTTTGTCCTTGATGCCTTCCTTGGGGAACATCGGCAGCACTCCCTGAATCGGCACCTCGGTGACAAATTCCGCCCCCTGCCCGACCTTCATCACCCCGCGCACCGAGGCATAGGCCATTTCCGTGAGTTTGGAGGAGGTGTATTTCCATTGGTGCGGATAAAGCGCGAAGATGGTGCCATGTTCCGTTCCCTCCCGGGCCTGGGTCTTGAAGCTGTAGGCGGCTTTGACCTTGCCGGGGACCACTTGATAGTCCACCCGGGTGTCGATCACATGACTGTAGGCATAGCGCTTGAACAAGGCGAGGGTTGCGGGCTTGTCATCCGGCAACAAGGCCACCGAAAGGTAGCTCTTCCCCGCGGCCTTGTTGGTGAATGCGGAGCCGTCGAGACCGCTCCAGGTCGAGCCGGTGGGGCCGAATAGTCCGTAGTGGTTGCCCCGGACGGTGACCCCCAGAACCGCGTCCTTGGCGGCTCCCGCCCAGATTCGCGGGGTTTGACTGAAACGCAGTACCGGATTTCCGCCGGTATAACTGCAATAGACGAACGGGCTGCCGTGACCGAAGCTGGTCTTGAGTGATGCCTCCCCCGCCGAGAATGCCGCCGTCACAAACCAATCCGAGTAACCACCGCAATCCGCCGATTTGAACAGCGGGCCCGCCGACAGGCCGATGACAAAATCCCCTGTCTTGGTGACTCCGCCACCCATGATCGCGGCCTCGCTGCCGACCAGTCCCGAACCCGGATAGCTGATCGCCAAGCCTTCAGGGGTGCAAACCATGCCCAACGGGTGGGCGAACATATTGGCGGAAAATTCCTGCCACAACAGCGAACTCCACCACTGCCCAGTGACCGTTGGCCCCCTCACCTCGGAAGTTCTGAAAATCTTTTCCGGTAGCGGCTTGCAACCACTTGGGAGGACGGTCGAATAACTGCCCGCGCCTTCCGCAACAATTTCGGACCTGGCATTACCGCATGCCAACCATACCAGAATGACTGCGGTCGCCGCGCCGGAGCCCGGCCAGTTCGTTGGATTCTTGAAGAGGTTTTTCATGAAGCAATATTGGCCGGAATGGATGCAGGGGATTTTGAAAAGCAGGTGGTGAAAGTGATGCGGCCGCAGGCTGCGCGGGAATGGAAATACCACCCTTGCTGGCTGACCGCCAACCGTCTCCGCACGAATCTTCAACAAATTGCATATTGATGCAATAGAACTCCTTGATCTGCCGGCAGGATGAGGCCCGGTTCGGGTGCAGCTAGATTACGGGAGATGGCTCCTATTCGAGATCGCCGACTTGCTCGCCCGCCACCCCGGAGTCCTGCGCCCGGAAACAGCCAGCGCCACCCGCGTGCTGCGGGGGCTGGGTGAGGAACCGTGGCTGGGGTGAGGGTTGAATGCGTGCTTGGCAGACCGGCCAACCAACGTTATCATACCCGTATGACCACCGCTGAAAAGGATGCTTTGCACAAGTACGTCGCCACTTGGCAACGCGCCTCACCGCTGCTGCAACAGGTCCGCGACGCCGATATCCGGGCGGCGGACACGATGTCAATGATCGCTTGTTGCAACCGGTTGTTTCGCGATGCCCTGAAGCATTCCCCGCCGCAGCCGGACTCAGGGTTGGTGGAACAGCAGCGCTGGTTTCAAAAACTTCGCCCAAGATGAAAGACCTGGTCGAAGAAGCGGCGGAATTGCAGGCGCTGCTTGAAAGCAAGGGTTGGGATTTTTGTTTTATCGGCGGCCTTGCGATTCAGCGGTGGAGCGAACCCCGGCTCACCAAGGACATGGATTTGACCATGATCACCGGGTTTGGGGATGAAGAGCCGTTCGTAGATTTCCTGCTTGGCCATTACACCCCGCGCCGTTCGGATGCCCGCGATTTCGCACTGTTCCACCGGGTACTACTGCTGCAGACAGCCTCGGGAATCGGGATCGACATTGCCCTAGCCGGCCTGCCATTCGAGGAGCTGGCAGTGCGCCGCTCGATCTTGGTCGATTACGCTCCGGGGATCAAGCTGCGCACCTGCACTGCCGAGGATTTGATCGTGATGAAGGCCTTCGCGGATCGTCCGCAGGATCGGCTCGATCTTCGCGGAATCCTTGTCCGGCAGGGGACCGGAAACCTGGATTGGAACCATATTTGGAAGTATTTGACGCCGCTGGCGGAGGTCAAAGAGTCTCCCGCGATCCTCACTCACCTCAAAGCGCTGTTCGCGGAGGTGCGTGCGGGTGAGGCCAACCTTTCGCGTGCGATCCGAGGGTGAAAACCACAGCGGATGACAGTGAACAGCAGAACCCGGAGCAGCGGCTCATAATCCGGATCAAACGGACAATTGATGAAAACCGAGGCAGCCGGCGATGGGGAGTGCATCGGACGCGGATTAGCGGGCGAGCCCACGTCTGATTCCAATTCTCTTGGAAACCGTCCCATCGCGGCGGTGCACGACGATCTCGGCCTTCCCCAGAGCCAGTCGTTTTGCCGCGACCACGGCCAGCTCTTTGGAGCCCTCGACTCTGGACGCCCGGGAGGCCCCCTGACGGGTGACCGCCCATTGTCCCGAACGCGAAATCATGTGTAATTTACTGGTCTTTCTCAATATACCTCAACTGGCGAGCGTTTGCCGTCTTCCTCGCTGCGGGTGCGGGCGAGTTCCTCGCCGAGGGTGGCGACCCGGAGCTGCCAGACCTGGTCATCCAGCTCCCGGTGGGCCTGCGCGGAAAACGGGGTGGGTGGGGCCAGCCGTAGTTTGAAATCCGCCATCCCGGCGAGGGCTGGCTCGAGGTCGCGGGCGGGCATGGCCTGGAGCACCGCCAGTGCCTCCTCGGCGGCGTCGAGCCGGTGGCAGATCATGATCAGGTGATTGCCGGCGTGGACCGCGCGGCGGATCGTATCCTCCCAGCCGAAGGTGTTGAGGATGGCCCCCATGTCGAGGTCATCGGTCATCACCAGCCCGCGGAAGCCGAGTTCGTTGATCAGGCAGTCCCGGATCACGGCGGGCGAGAGCGAGGCGGGGACGGCGGTTTGCGGTTCGAAACACGGGTAGTGCGCGTGGCCGATCATCATGCTGTCGACCTTGGGGGCGAAGGAGCGGAACACCGCGAGTTCGCAGGCTTCGAGTTCCGCGCGGGAACGGTCGATGCGGGGCAGCTCGTGATGGGGATCGAGTCCGGCGAAGGTGTAGCCGGGGAAATGTTTGCCGCAGGAGAGGATCCCCTCGGCGGCCATGGCGGTGCGGAAGGCCTCGGCGTTGGTGATGGTTTCCTCCACGCTGGAGCCGTAGCAGCGGCCGCGCAGCGAGTTGTCGGCCTCGTCATCGAAGGAAATATCGAGCACCGGGCAGAGATCGAGGTTGAACCCGAACAAGCGGAGCAGTTGGCCGGTCAGGCGGCCGTGGTCGGCGATGAGTTGGAGGTCGCCGCGCTGGCGGAGTTGTTGGGCGTTGGGTGGTTCGTGGCCGATGAGTCGGAGGCGGGACACCCGTCCGCCTTCCTGGTCGATGGTGATGACGGGCTCGGTGCGGCTCAGGTCGCGGAGGTCGTCGGTGAGCTTGCGCAATTGGCCGGGTGAGACGATGTTGCGGCCGAACAGGATGAAGCCACCGGGTTGCAAGCGGTGCAGGCGTTCGGCGGTGGCGGCGTCCAGTTCGGGGCCGGGCACGCCGACCAACAGCAGTTCGTTAGGTCCGGTGGCGGTGGATTGCATGGGCGCAGGATGTCCGGGGAGGGGGTGTCCGACAAGTGAATTTGTGGGTTGCCGGGGCGGGTCTGGCGGGCTACCGTCAGTTTGTTCCAAGCCGCCATGAAACTTCACGTCCGCGCCACTCCCAACGCCCGCAGCGATGCCATCGTCGGGTGGGAGGATGACCCGCGGGCGGGCCGGGTGCTGCGGGTGAGGATCACCGCGCCGCCGGTGGAAGGCAAGGCCAACACCGCGCTGCGGGAGTTTCTGGCCAAAACGCTGGGGGTGTCTAAATCCAGTGTGGTTTTGGATAAAGGCGGGTCGTCCCGGTTCAAGACTTTCACCGTGCCGGATGCGGCGGCGGGGCAACTGGAAACGCCGCTAGGGTGAGCGGGAGTGAGCCGGCTTTGGCAGCGTGGACAGCGATAGCCATTGAACCGCAGAGAACCAAAGTCGAAGTTCGCCGGGATCACTGTGGTGGAGCTTTTTCCGCCGACACTCATCCATCGTGGCTGGCGCGGCTCGCGCCAGGCCGTCCAGGTGGCGTCTCGCCGCCTGAATTTCGGTCAAGGAGAGGGCGTAAACATGGTGCCGGGGAGGGCGCAATTGGCGCTCGTAGAGGTCTCGGAGGGGGTTGCGGATGGCGGTGGCGGCATAGGCGGTGAAATCGCCTTTGGCGGGATCGGGGAGTTGATGGTGGTGGCGGAGCGGGTGGCGGGGTAGGCTGAAGAGCATGTGGGCAAATCGGTGTCAATCCGTGCTTGCACAATCGTGTAAATATGGGAAAATGCTTTTGTGCGCACGACAATAGAACTCCCTGATCCCCTGTTCCGCGAAGTGAAAGCCACTGCCGCACGGCAGGGCAAGCGGCTCAAGGACTACATCGCCGAGGCCCTTGAGGATAAATTGGCCAAGCTGCCGGTTTCTGCCGAGAAACCGTGGATGAAGTTCGCGGGAATCGCCGCCGATGACCCCGAAATGGTGGCCGAACTCAAGCGCATCGAGCAAATCGTGGAGGATAATTTCGAGCAAATCGAAGAGGAGGAGTGGCAATGATCGTCGATACCAACGGCCTTTCCGCCTGGTGGCTCAACGAACTGTCCTTCATCCGGCATATCGAACACGCCGATCGCCTGTGCGTTCCGGTTCCCGCGTTGGCGGAATTTCGCTTTGGCATCCTGAGATCCCGGCTTCGGGAGCGGATGACGGCGTGGCTGGAGGATGCGCTCGCCACCACTACGGTTCTGGTGGTCGACGAAATCACCACCCGCCACTATGCGGAGATCCGTCTCCAGCTCACGGCAGGAGGCACCCCCATTCCGATGAACGACCTGTGGATTGCCGCCATCGCCCGCCAGCATAGACTGCCCGTTCTCAGCCGGGACACCCATTTTGACCATGTTTCCGGACTTACCCGGATCGGGTGGTCAACGGTCATTCAGTGATTCCAAGCCCACCGCGCCTTGGACCCTTGGGGTGGCGCGCCAGTCGAGGAGGCCTTTGCTCCAGGCCCAGAGCAGGCCCTCGGCCAGCAGCAGGAGGAAAATCATGGCACCGATGAAAGAGGCGACCGGGAGCTTGAGGAAGGAGACGGCGAAGGGGATCAGGAAAATGGTTTCCACATCGAACAGCAGGAACAACAGGCCGAACATGTAGTATTTGGAATGGAAGCGCGTCTGGCGGTCGGCCAGCGGGTTGACGCCGCATTCGTAAAGCGCCTGCTTGTCCTTGCCGGGCTTCAACGGCGTGAAAAAAGTCATCCACACCCGGGCCAGCACCAGCGCGCCGATCGGGACGGCAAGGGCGACGGCAAAGAAAATCAGGACGGGGAAAAATGGGTGGTTCATGTCTTGAGGAGAAATTGGGACGCACATCGGTAGCCACCCGGACCCGCCGGGTCGAGCCTTTTTTGGGATTTTGCTGGAATTGGCGGCACCAGGAGATCCTGAAGCGAAATCCGGAGGGTGGGGAAATTCTGCTTGCGGGCGGCCAAGCCGGGCTTATGCTCGTTTCGTGACGCGGCATGAGACACCAGCCGAGGTTCCGCAACGGGTGGCCGTTGCGGAAGGGGATGCCGGATGCCTACCATCGCTCGGGCGGTCCCTGCGAGCCATGTTTTAAGATCATGAATGTCGAAATTCTCTCCCGCATCCAGTTCGCTTTCACCATCGCATTTCACTATATTTTTCCGCCGTTGACCATCGGTCTGGGGCTGCTGCTGGTGATGATGGAAGGCATGTGGCTGCGGACCCGCAACCCGCTCTATCACAACATGGCCCGCTTCTGGACCAAGATTTTCGGGTTGATCTTCGGGCTGGGCGTGGCGACTGGAATCGTGATGGAGTTCGAATTCGGGACCAACTGGGCGACCTATTCGCGGTTTGTGGGCGACATTTTCGGCAGCGCGCTGGCGGCGGAGGGGATTTTCGCGTTTTTCCTGGAGTCCGGGTTTCTGGCGATCCTGTTGTTCGGGTGGGACAAGGTTGGGCCCAAGATGCACTTTTTTGCGACCTGCATGGTGGCCTTGGGTGCGCATTTCAGCGCGGTGTGGATCATCGTGGCCAATTCCTGGCAGCAAACTCCGGCGGGGTCGCATCTTGAAGTCAACGGTCAGCCGGTGGCCGGACATTTGTTTGACAAGGCGGATCTGGGGCATGCCCGGATGGTGATCGATGACTTCTGGGAGGTGGTGTTCAATCCCTCCTCGATGGATCGGCTGGGGCACACCCTGATCGGGGCCTGGCTGGCTGGGGCGTTTTTGGTGATCAGTGTGGCGGCATACTATCTGATCCGGCGCCGGCATGTGACATTTGCCGCCACCTCGCTGAAATTCGGCATCGCGCTGGCGCTGGTAGCCTCGCTGCTGTCCTTGGCCACCGGGCATGAGTCGGCCGCCGGCGTGGCCCGCAACCAACCGTCGAAAATGGCGGCGATGGAAGGCCTGTGGCAAACCGGCCCGGCCGCGCCGCTGCATCCGTTCGGTTGGGTGGATGTGGCTGGCGGGCGGACAATGGGTCCGGCGATTCCCGCCGGGTTGAGCCTGTTGGTAGGCGGCTCCGCGGACCATGTGGTCACCGGCTTGAATGATATTCCGCCGGACCTGCGGCCTCCGATCCAAGCGACTTTCCAGTGTTTCCACCTGATGGTCGGGGTGGGGATGACATTGATCGGATTGTCGCTGTGGGGCGGGTGGCTGTGGTGGCGCGGGGGGCTGGAAAAGCTCGATGGCAAGGCCACGCGGTGGTTTCTGTGGTTGGCGGTGCCGTCGGTGCTGTTGCCGCAGATTGCGAATCAGGCTGGTTGGTTTACCGCGGAAATCGGTCGTCAACCGTGGATTGTCTGGGGTTACCTGCGGACCAGCGAAGGGCTTTCCGCAGTGGTGACGGCCAATCAGGTGCTGGGCTCACTGATCGGTTTCGGCTTGATCTATCTGCTGCTGTTCGTGCTCTTTCTCTTTTTGTTGAACCGCAAGATCCAGCACGGTCCGGAGCCGATGGAAGAGAGCCATTCGTTGCCGGAAAACTGGCTCAAACAACACCGTGCCTGACCCCTCCCCGCTGTTATGGACTACAATATGTTATGGTTTGTGTTGGTGGGTATCCTGTTCGCGGGATACGCCATGCTGGATGGTTTTGATCTCGGGGTGGGCGCATTGATTCTGCGGATCGACGACGATCATGAACGGCGGGTGTTCTACAACGCGATCGGTCCGGTGTGGGATGGCAACGAAGTTTGGCTGGTGACTGGCGGGGGAGCCCTGTTCGCTGCGTTTCCGCCGGTTTATGCCACGGTATTCTCGGGTTTCTATATGGCGTTCATGCTGTTGTTGTTCGCGTTGATTTTCCGCGCGGTGGCGATCGAGTTCCGCAGCAAGGAACCCTGGCCCTGGTGGCGGCGCTGGTGGG
The DNA here is from genome assembly GCA_021733795.1 of Akkermansiaceae bacterium. Taxonomy (GTDB): domain Bacteria; phylum Verrucomicrobiota; class Verrucomicrobiia; order Verrucomicrobiales; family Akkermansiaceae; genus Luteolibacter. The sequence goes on from JAIPKB010000008.1 coordinate 40,034, forward strand.
ACCGCGGGTTCTGCGCGGGCAGCACCACCGCCTCGCTGCTGATCGGGGTGGCGATGGGCAACATCGTCTGGGGGATTCCGCTGGATGCCAATGGGGAGTTCGCGGGCACCTTTCTGGGGTTGTTGCATCCCTACGCGCTGCTGATGGGGGTGACCACGGTGGTGTTGTTCATGATGCACGGCGCGATCTATCTGCACCTCAAGACCGAGGGAACCCTGCAGGCCAAGGTCCGCAGTTGGATCAATCCGCTGATTATTGCGTTTATCGTCTGCTTCGCGCTCACCACGCTTGCCACCCTGCTCTATGTGCCGCGGATGGTGCGCATCCTGCAGGCCCAACCGGCGTTGTTCGGAGTGGTGGTGGCGCTGGTGCTGGTGGTGGCCAATCTGCCACGGGAGATCCACCGCAACCGCGATGCGGCGGCCTTTGTCAGTTCCTGCCTCACCATGCTGTTGCTGATGGCCTTGTTCGGACTCGGGATGTTCCCCCATCTGGTCTATTCGGTGCCCGATCCCGCGCATTCGCTCACCGCTTACAATGCCTCCTCCACCGGGAAAACCCTGAAAATCATGTCGATCATCGCGGCCATCGGCGTGCCCATCGTGCTCGCCTACACCATCAGCGTTTATTATATTTTCCGCGGCAAGGTGAAGGTAGGGAAAGACAGCTACTAGCCAACATTCAAACGGCGGCTGAATGGATTCCATGTTTCGTGCGGCAGGCGGCTGAGGCGGCCATGTTGATCGATGAGTCGCTGGTCCCTCGGGAAAGTCATCCTCCGGCGAAGGTGAGAGTGGCGGTGCGCGGGCGGCAACGTCCCACCTTCTCCCCGGACCACGCCCTCCGCCTCGTCCTGTGCACTGCGACTGGAAGCACTCAGCCACGGGCAACGTCCCTCCATTCCCGTCCCAGGGGACCAGTCCCGCGGGTGTTCACAACAGCGGGCTTGCCTTCCTCGGTCGGCGCGGTCATTGTTCCCGCCATGCCGCGTCCGTGTTGTTCCCGTATCATCGCCCGTTTGCCAGATGTCGTCTATTTCAAGCCGGCTGGCATTCCACTGCGCGACCTGGCGGAGCGCGTGTTGCCGTTGGATGAGTTCGAAGCCTTGCGCTTGGCAGATGTCGATGGTTTGCCACAACTGGAGGCCGCCCGGTTGATGGGCATTTCCCGCCAGACCTTCAGCCGGATTCTCGGCCGCGCCCGTCACGCCGTGGCCACCAGCCTGACCCAGGGCCTGGCCTTGCGCATCGAAGGCGGCAAGGTGGAATTGTCGGCACCGGGAAAAGCCGCCGCTTCGCCGAAGTCAAAGCCCCCTGGCCGCGGGTCGGCACGCTGATGGACGGGTTGGGGCGTGAGCATCCCGCTCTCCATTCCCTACACCGCGATGGAAATGCGCAAACGCGGCCACAGCGCGGCTGCGGTGGACTCCCTGATCTATCAAAATCCGCACGGTTTTCTAATCATGCTGAGCGATGAGTCGCGGGTCCCTCGGGAAATCATTCTCCGGCGGATTCTGCACGAACTGGCGGACACCGACTGGTCCGGATCACCGCCCGAAGTCTCGCAATTGCTCCACCGGATCATCCGCGACGAGACCTCCAACCTCGATCCGTACCGGGAACTCAAAGACCGGATGAACCGGTTGGCGCTGGCGGCCCTGCCCGCATGTCGTGATCTCATCGGCACGGCGGCGGACCCACAGGGGGCGGTGCTGCGCATCGCGGTGGCGGGGAATCTCCTGGATGCAGGCGCGAAAGTTCAAATCCAGCCTGAGGATTTTCCCGGGATGTTGGCAACCTTGTACGACCAACCGCTCGTCGGAGACCTGCAGGAGTTGTTCCGCGCCGCTGCCACCGCCAAGCGCATCCTTTATTTGGCCGACAACGCGGGGGAGATTGTGTTTGATCGCCTGCTCATCGAGGCCCTCCCGCACGACAGGATGACGGTAGCGGTGCGCGGGCGGCCGGTGCTCAACGACGCCTTGCTGGAGGATGCCACCCTGGCCGGAATCCCGGAACTGGTGCCGGTGATTGACAATGGTTCCGACGCGCCGGGAACCGTGCTCGGCGATTGTTCGCCAGAGTTTCTCAAACACTTCCACGGCGCCGACCTCATCATCGCCAAGGGGCAGGGCAACTACGAAACCCTCTCCCAGGTCGCCGCTCCGATCTTTTTTCTGTTCACCGTCAAATGCCCGCTGGTCGCCGCCCACATCGGCTCACCGCCTGGCACCCTGGTGGCAAAGCGAACGTCGGCTTCCTCGATGAAGGCAATGGCGCGGCGGCCGCCGCCTTCGCGGAGAATATCCGCCAGTTCCGAATTCCCGGGTCCGAAGGCATTGCGGGTGAAAACAATCCGGTGTTTGAAAACAACCGGGATGGGAAAATCGTGGCGGGACATCAAGGCGTGGCTCTCACTGGGGGCATGAGCGGCCGGCATCGAGCCAAGCGGCGGACCCGTGCTCGCCCGGAAGGCCGGGACCGCACGCGCTGTGTTCGTGGGGAAGGGTGCTTTCACTTCAATGATGGCATTGGTGTCCGTGCCCGTGCCCATCGCCATGGTCGTGGTCGTGGTCGTGGTTCCCGCCGTTGCAGCGGGAGTTTTCGCGGTTGCCCCGGGGGAGTTTCCCTTGCAGGCAGGCGACCGCCAGCTCGTTGGGGGTCATTTCATCCGCTGCAAGGCGGGTTTCGATGCCGGCCTCGGCCAACATGATCAGGGCCCGCTCGCCGATCGCCGATGCCACCACCACCTCCGTGCCGTGTTTGGAGAGCCATTTCGGCCGGTTGGATCGCTGCGAATCATTGGAGGGCAGGGCGGGGTCAGAGACCTGTCATGGAGCCGGTCATGAACTTGGCCGATGCCCGGACGATGCGCTGGCAGCCTTGATCGATGGTGGCGGTGCCGCGGAAAAGTCCACGGCGGACGGCCTCGACGCGGGCGGCGATTTCCAACGGGAGAGTCAGGCGGGCGCTACGGAGGTAACGGATATTCAATTCCACTGTGACTCCGGCGAGTCCCCTGGCGTGCAAGGCGTAAACCATGGCACCATCGACCAAAGCGGCGAGGATTCCGCCGTGCAACCGGTCAGGGTAGCTTTGAAACGCGGGCGAGGGTTCCCAACGTGCCGTGGCGCCGCCGTCCAGATCGATTTCGCAGCGCAGGCCTAACCCGAAAGGCCGGTCTTGGCCACAGACGAAACAGTTGGGGTGGAACTCGCCCGGTGGCGTTGGACTGGTTGGGGCGGCGGTTTTCATGGTGGTCTCGGCAAGGCTGCGGCTCAAGGGCAGGGGTGTGATCAACCCCGGAACCCACGTGGTTTAGAGCATATGCCCAGAATTGTCGGTTTGTCAAATCCCGTTTCTGCCGCACCAGCACGTCGCGGGTTTGGCTCACGGAGCCGGATCCGCCGGTCCCAACTCTCCCTTCCAATTCAAGAATTGCGGCCTGCCGGGTGTCTTGTTTGGGCGTATGCGTATTCAGGTGGTGGTTGCCGGTGCTGCCAATCCGCGTCTCACACAGCATCTGCCCGCCCGCTGGATCAGTGCTCCCGCAATTTGTCCAGAAGGCGCTCAAGGGCGTCCATCTGGGCCTGCCCGGAATCCGCGATGCCGGTGAAAACGGGTCTCCCCAACAATCAAAGAGATGCAGATAGACATCCCCGGCTAATCCGCCTTGTCGCTACGATCGGGGTCGGAGGGCGAAGGCGCGGACTGGGGCGGAAAAGCCCCTGAGGGAGATCGGCTCGCGGGGTTCGGCGAGGATCGAGTCGTCGAGGGCGGCGGCGACGGCGTCATCGACGACGACCTCGCCAGGCCCGGCGGCGGAGCACAGGCGCGAGGCGAGGTTGACGCGGTCGCCGAGGACCGTGTAGTTGAGCCGGTCGGTGGAGCCCATGCAGCCGGCGACGAGTTCCCCGAAGGCGAGGCCGATGCCGATCTCGACGACCCGGCCGGTGGAGTTGTTGAGCCGCCGCCGGGCGTCGATCATGGCGAGGGCGCAGCGGGCGGCACGGAGGGCGTCGTCGCCATGGGAGTTGGGGGCGCCGAAGATGGCCATGATGAGGTCGCCGACGAACTTGTCGACGACGCCGCCGTGGAGGTAGACGAGCTTGGTGAGGGCGGTCATGTGTTCGTTGACGAACTCGATGACCTCGGCGGGGGGCATGCCTTCGGTCATGCGGGTGAAGCCGCGGATGTCGCAGAAGAGGACCGCGGCGTTGAGAACCTCGCCGCCGAGTTCGAGTTGACCCTCAATGAGTTGTTGGGCGACGGCGGGGTCGCTGACCTTCGAGAGCACCTCGCGGTAGCGTTCCTTGAGGGCGAGGTCGCGCGTCATGGCGTTGAAGGCGGCGGCAAGGGTGCCGAACTCGTCCTTGGACCGGACTGTGACGTTTTCCGCCAGATTGCCCTGGCGGACGCGCTCGGTGCCGGCCACGAGTTCCGCGATCGGGCGGCTGAAGCGGTGGGCCAGGAAGAGGGCCAGGAGGGAGGTGGCGAGGATGGCGGCCCCGCCGATCCAGGCGACCTTGGTGTGGAGGTGGGCGAGGGCCTCGATGAAGGAGTCGAGGGGGAAGATGCCGACCAGATAGCCTTTCCCGAGGGGGGAGTCCGGGTTGAGGCCGCGGGCGATGAGGAGGAGGGTGCTGCCCTCGATCGTGAGAATCTCCGGTTTGCCATTGGTCCAGAACGCGTCGCTGAGACCGGCCTTGATGGCGGTGGCTTCGTCGTCCGAGACGCCATTCATGAACCATTGTCCCTCGACGACGAGTCCGGAGCGGCCGCCGCGCCCGGAGACAAGTTGGGTCTGCTGGAAGGCGCGTTCGATCCGGGTTTCGGCATCACGTCCGAGAAAAAACCAGCCGAGGAGCGTGCCATCGTCGTCGATGACGGGCGTCAACACCACTTCCTGGACGGACGAGCGGTCGGTTTCCTCATTCCTGAAAACGACGTAGGCGACCCCCTGGCTTGGAAGTTGCGAGAGGGAGCGGACGCGCTCCGAGGCCAGCTTGCGGTTTGCTCGGGTGTGCTGGAGCGGGCCGCCGAAGGGCCTGGGATTCCCTTCCAGGTCGATGACGCCAAGGATGGGGTTTCCTCGCCCGCCCCCTCCGCCCATGCGGCCTGCGGGGGGGGCACCGGGGATGTTGTCACGGAGCGCCTTGCTTGCTCCCGGCCTTGCGGGATCGGTGTCGGCATCGGGACGGTTGCGTCCGCCGCCGGGACCCGAGGCACCCGGACGGCTCTCCATGAACTCCTCGAGGAATTGTTCGCGGAGGGCGGGTGATTCCAGTCCCTTGAGTTCCCTCCTGATGGTGGGGTGGGTGGCGAGTTCCATGCAGGACTTGCGCAATTCGGCAAGGCGTTCAGTCCGGGCCTCGAGAAGAGCGCCGAGTTGGGCCTCAAAGCGCCAAGTGATCTCACCCTTGACCCAGCCGCGGAACTCACGCTCGGAGACCGCCAGCACCACCGCAATGGCTCCGGCGGTGAGGATGAACAGGGAGAGGAAGAGTTTCCAGCGAATGCGCACAGGGACGATGAAACACGATCCGGCGGTGGATGTCGCGTCTATTTCTCACTCCGGGTTTGAGCGCGCTTGAGGTGTCCGGGCAGATTTGGGAGACAACACCCCCCTGCCGAGCCATCTCAGGGCTGGAAGACGCGGAAGAAGCCGGTGGTGCCGCTGATTGGCACGGTCGCGGTCGTCAACATCGTGGGACTGCCCATGTTTTATTCGTTTCGGTGCCTGAGAAGGACACGAAATTGAAGCTCGCCTCGTTGGCTCGAGTGATCAAAGCGGACAACTTTTTTCAGGCATCGCCAGTGGGAGGGCTCAGCGGACTCCCACCTCACACCAGCCCATGATCGGAGTGCCATCGGTGCCGGTCGCTCCGAGAATCATGGTCGTGGATGGCTTCCCGACGACGGTTGCAATCTCGCTGAACTCGAACTTGGCAGGTTTCCTTCATAGGGACCGACGTTCACCAAACCGGACCGGTTACAAAGAAGATCATTTACCCTGGCCGCAACCGTTCGTGCCACAGCCGGCGCCGCATGCGCCCGGACGGCTGTGGGGGCCGTTCAGGATCGCCTTGAAATCATCCGCCGGGATCGCCTCCGGCGTGTAGGTGCCGCCGCGAACGGTCAGGTTGCGGTGAAACGCGCGGAGATGGTTGCCGGATGCCGCCTCCAACGCGGCCAGCACCGCCTTGTGTTTGGGGAAATCGAGCTGGGCTTTGCGCAGGTCGGCGATGTCATGATCCTCCAGGCGGACGCCTGCCAGGCACGCGGCGGCAGCGGACTGCTGGCCCGCGGCCAGCCATTTGGCGAAGGTTGCGTTCAAGCCCTTCGAGACAAAGCGCCGTTTTCCGGCGGGTGTGGGCAGCGCGATCCCCTCCGCTTTGAGGATCGCGGCGAGCGCCTCGCGATGGCGGAGTTCGGATTGCGGGATGTTCTTCAGCGGCATCACCTCCGGGAACTTCTTCCCGAGGGCGACATATAAATCATGAGCGAGAATTTCCTCCTCGTAAAGGCGGATGAGTTCGTTCGGGCCGGCGGCAGCGACGGCGGTGGTGGCGATGGCAAACAAGCCGATGGTGGTTAGAATCAGGGATTTCATGGTGTTGTGGTTGGTGTGTTTGTTGGGGTTGTGTGGTTGATGAATGATCGGGGCGGTGACCTGCACCGCGGCAATCCGCTGGTCTTAGAGCCTGTCTGAAAATTCCCTAAGGCAGGGACCGTTTTCCAAACGGTCCGGGTGAATGGGTGGCGAATGAACGGCCGCTCAAGGAATCTCATTCTCGTCTCATTCGCCGGACGCGTCGGAAACGCGTCCCTGCCATTTTTCAGACAGGCTCTCATCGCGGCGCGAGCAGGTCGAACAGATTGCCGTCATCACGGGCTTCAGGAGCGACCCGTTCCGTGTCCCCGGGCACGGGTTCCGCCGGAGTGGTGGCACCACCGGCGGGAGCACCACCGGCGGGAGCACCACCGGCGGGAGCACCACCGGCGGGAGCACCACCGGCGGGAGCACCACCGGTCGAATTGGTTAGATCGACTTCCAGTTTGTCGATGATGTCCTGCCACCACAACTGGCGTTGGACCTCGTTGTCCTCGAGTTGGGCTTGCTGGTCCGGCGCGAGCAACGAGTGGATTTCCTCGGCGGGGGTGAGGGTGGAGTTACCCGCAACGCTCGCGCCGGCGACGGTCATGGCGGGATCGTAACCGGCGCTGGCCCGGACCAGGGCTGGGAACAACTTGCGGCGCTGGGTGCTGTTGAGGTCGAGGCTGGTCGTGAGCTTGTCGAGCTGCCCGCTGGCCTCGCGTTCGACGGCGGCGGCGCGGTCCAGCCAATCCTGCCGCTCATCGGGGGAAAGGGTGGCGAGCCAGGCGTCCGACACTGAGACCTTGAGCGGGTCGGCGGCCGGGTTGCGGGCGGCCTGCCTGCGCAGGGCTGCCGCGCGCCCGGACGCAAGCGGCGCGCTGCGGGCGGAAGCGCTGGAGCCCGCCTGGGAGCCGGGGTGGGAAGCCTCCTTGGCCGGCTCCGGCGAGTTGCGCAGGGTGATCGACAGGGCCAAGGTGGCGGCCAGCGCCAGGAACGCGAATCCGAGAATGTTAGTTGAGCGGCTCATCGTGATCCTCCTTGATGGCGGGTGAGGGAGTGGAGTCCGGGTGCATTGGCAATGGCAGGTGGTTCATACCCATAAGAGTCTTTCCAGATGAACGGGAACCCGCCGCCCGGATGACGATTTTGTAATTTGTTTTTTGCTTGTCGGCGGATGGGTCCGGCCTAGCCTGAGGGCAACTGCGCAAGATCGTGAAAGTGCTGGTCATCGAGGACGAAAAGAAGATCGCGTCCTTCATCCGCAAGGGATTGGAGGCGCAGGGTTTTGCCGTCGAGCTGAGCCATCACGGCGACGAGGGGTTGCGGATGGCCACCACCCAGCCCTATGACGCGGTGGTGCTCGACATCATGCTCCCCGGCCGCGATGGCTTGAGCATCCTCAAGAGCCTCCGCGAACGCCGGATGGACGTTCCCGTGCTGCTGCTGACCGCCCGCAGCGAACCCTACGAGCGGGTCGAGGGGCTCAACCTGGGTGCCGACGACTACCTGACCAAGCCGTTTTACATCGAGGAGCTGATCGCCCGCCTGCATGTGGTGATCCGGCGGGCATCGGGCACGGCTTGCAGCCTGCTGAGCGTGGCCGACCTCACGGTGAACCTGCTGACCCGCGAGGTGACGCGGGGTTCGCGCAAGATCGAGTTGACCGCCCGCGAGTTTCAATTGTTAGACCACCTGGCCAGGGTGCCGGGGCGGGTGCTCACCCGCGCCCAGATTTGCGAGCGGGTCTGGAGCTATGACTTTGATCCGGGAACGAACCTGGTGGATGTCTACATTCAACGGCTGCGGCGGAAGATCGATGGGGCGGGGGAGCCGGCATGGGCCTTGGCTTGGGACCCGGGGGTGGGAAACCGGTCCGCTACACCAAAATCCCCGAGTTTCAAACCGCACAGACCCGCGACGGACGCTGGCGAATCGGCAGATTGGGAACGGATGATACCATCCTGGTCATCGGGCTGAGCTTCAAGGCGGCGGAAACGGAGATCACCCATGTGCGGCAATTGTTCCTGCTCGCCCTGCCGGTGGCCCTGGTTGCGGTCGGGCTGGGCGGTTGGATTGTTGCCGGGCGCGCCTTGCGGCCGCTGCGAGTGATCGCCGACACCGCCGCCCGGGTCACCTCGCGTGGTTTGGACCAGCGGATCCCGCTGTCCGGGGAGGATCCGGAAATCGACCGCCTCAGCACCATGCTCAACCGCATGATGGACCGTTTGGAGGCGGGCTTCCAGCAGGCCACCCGGTTTACCGCCGACGCCTCGCACGAACTGAAAACCCCGCTCGCCATCCTCTGCGGCGAGCTGGAGAACGCGCTGCAAGCGGCCAAGCCGGGGTCGCCCGAGCAGCAGACCTTCAGCGGCCTGCTGGAGGAAACCCAGCGGTTCGGCAGGATCATCAGCAGTTTGTTGCTGCTCTCCAGGGCGGATGCCGGGCAGTTGGTCCCGGCACTCGAACCGGTGGACCTCGACCGGTTGTTACGGGAGGTCCTGGAGGATACTGCGGTGCTTGCCGAGGAGGCGAAACTTGCGCTGCAAACGGGAACCCTGCCGGAGCTGGCAGTGAACGCGGATCCCGCGTTGCTGCGGTCAGCGCTGCTCAACCTGCTCACCAACGCGGTGAAATACAACGAGCCCGGCGGCGTGATCCGCGTCACCGCCGAACCCGCGGGAGACGAGGTGGTGCTCCAAATCGGCAACTCGGGACCGGGCATCCCGGCGGACGATCAGCCGCGGATCTTCCGTCGCTTCCACCGCGCCGAACGGAGGGCCGGGCCCCGGGTCGATGGCATCGGGCTCGGGCTCAGCCTGACGCGTGAAATCCTCCATGCCCACCGGGCCACCGTGGAGTTGAAGGAAAGCCGACCGGGGTGGACGCTGTTCGAGGTGAGGATGACCAGTTCGAAGTCACCAGGAAAATCGAAGCCCTGATGACGAAAGAACAAATCGAAACCGACCCCCACCGGGGCGAGGGTTAGATCGAGTTCTCCTCTTGACGGGATGAGCCTCCCGGGATAGCTTCCGCTTGTTATGAAAAATGCATCAACTGCCAAATCCGCCAGCTCACTCGCGGCGAGCCTGAACCAAGTACTAGCCGACTCCTATGCCTTGATGTCACTCACCCATCTCGCTCATTGGAACGTCGAGGGTCCCGGGTTTTTCGCCCTGCACACGGCGTTCCAAACCCAGTATGAGGAACTCTTCATCGCGATCGATGAGATCGCCGAGCGGCTCCGCGCGCTCGGCAGCTACGCGATTGGTGGCCTCGGTGCGCTTGGCAAGACCGCCGGCATGAAGGAGTTTGTCTCACCGCTGCCCCAGGATGGCTATGTGCGGGCGCTGATCGTCGCCCATGAAAAGTTGATCAAGGACGCGGCCATCGCCCGTACCATCGCCGGGGAGATGAATGATCCGGAGACCGAGGATCTGATGATTGGCCGCACCACTCTGCATCAAAAGACCCTGTGGATGCTCAAGAGCTTCCTCAAGGGTTGAATCAGCTGCCCAAGCAGCCTGCCGGGTCTTGAGCCAGCGGGCTGCGGGAGCATTCCAGGCCGCCGTTTCCACCAAATTCCTGCGAACTGTCGGCTTGTGGCCGATTTTGGGACTACTTGGCCGGAATTGGGACCTGTTATTGCTTTCAATATCCTGATTTTCAGCGATTCTGAACTCGTTCCGCGACTGCTTCGGCACAAAACGGAACGCCGGTCCTGAGCGAGTTCAGCCAAACCAGTTCGATTGATTTCCGGGGGGAAGCCAAGCGGACGGAGCAAGAGCCAGCAGGGTTGAAAAGAGAGCGCGCGTTGAGAACTCCGGGGGGAGGTCCGACGCGCGCTTCCTTTTGGGCCAACCGCTCGCCGCTGAATTGACCGAAACCGCCGATGCCATCCGCTTTAGCGCGGAAACCGACCGGATCTATCAGGACACTGGTGCCGCCGTGGCGATCATCGCCCCCGGGCTCAACCGCGCCATCAGCGTGAGCAAGGCCGGTTCCAAATCCACCGTCGTCTGGAACCCATGGATTGCCAAATCCCAGCGGATGCCGGACTTCGGCGATGTTGAATACCTGCGGATGGTCTGTGTCGAATCCGGCAACGTCCGCGAACACGCCGTCACCCTGGTTCCCGGCGGGAAATCGAGGCTCACGGTCGAAGTGGGTAGCTCTCCGTTCGCCGGCTGAGGCGGAAATCGCTGAGTTCCGGGGCTTGCTCATAGGCGGTCCTGTCGCACGACGACAATAAGGTCGTCGCTCCTTATGGAGAGCTGGTGGCGAACCCCAACTTCAGGGGGACGTTCCGCACGGAATCGGAGCCCGGGTTTGGCCGAAAATCAGCGAAGTAGCGGCATATGGCCGGTTTTGGGGCTACCTGGCCGGAATTGAGGCCTATCAATGCTTTCAATGTCCTGACTTTCAGCGATTCTGAACTCGTTCCGCGACTGCTTCGGCAAGAACCGGAACGCCGGTCCTGAGCGAGTTCAGCCAAACCAGTTCGATTGATTTCCGGGGGGAAGTCAAACGGGCGGAGCAGAGCCAGCAGGATTGAAAAGAGAGCGCGCGTCGAGAACTCCGGGGGGAGGTCCGACGCGCGCTTCCCTTTTTGGGGTGATTGCGTGCTGAGCGGCTCATCCCACAGGCTTGCCATTCGTAGCTTCCGGCACGTGCATCCAGAGTTCGTCGCCTCAGCCTTCCTTATTCTGCACATCGGCCGACTGTTGGTTGATGGCCCGGAATCTCCGAAAGAACTCTCTTATTCTCCATAATTTGGTTGACGTAGCGTGAATAATCTGTATCTTCGCGCTCAAACTTTCACACCATGCCAGCCGTTGCCGCCCCAATGAAGACCAAGAGCCCGCCTGCGACCTGCCGTCAGCGTGCCGGGAGCCCTGTTGCTGCCCCTCTTTTCCCCGTAACTCCCTTTTCTCCCGGTCTCCGAGCCGCTCTTTAACCCTCATACGCATCGACCTTGAAAAGCAATTTCCTAGCAATCATCAGCGTGGCTCCGGTTCATTTCCTGTCCGCTTTGTTCGCGGCTTGCGCGCTGTTGTTCGCCTGTGGTTCCGGAAGTGCCGTGGCACAGAATGAGGGCAGTGTGCCGCCGCAACTTCATGTGGCCATCCAGGGCAGCACGCTTTCATGTCACCTCACGGGCCTTGCTGCAGGAACCGGTGACCAATGGGTTCTTCAGTCGTCCGCCGATCTCAAGAGTTGGGAGGATCTGGTGTTCTTCGGGAAGGAGGCGGAAGCGGCGGCGGCAATCCCTCCTGGCGGGCATTTGCGGCAATTCCTGCGGGCCCGCCAGATCGCCGCCGACGATCCCCTCCTGCGCGAATTCCTCAGTGCCCGCAACCGCTGGCGCAGCGCTGGAATCACCAGCTACACGATGGAAGTCAGCTGGGGGAGTTCGTGGTTGTTCTGGCACGGCACCGTCACCGTCCGTGACAACCAAGTGATCTCCGCAACGCCCATCGAAACGAATTTCCCCGACCCGCCGGAACAAAAGACGGTCGACGGCCGGTTTGCCGAACTCAAGACATATATCGACCAGAAGGCCGACAGCATCGAGGTCACCTTCGATCCGGTCTTCGGCTATACCAAGTCCGCCTTTGTGGATATCGATTTCAGGATCGCGGACGAAGAGCGGAGCTGGTCGATCCTCTCCTTCCTGCCCCTGCGGTAGGGCGGTGTGCTCCTTCGCCTCATTCGCCAACAGCGGTCATCGACGCGCCGCTACAACGCCTGCCATGGCACGGCATTGCAGCAGCGGTCGGTGAGCGCTGCCCCCCGTTCTCCCGGTCTCCGAGCCGCTCTTGATCCCCCATGCGCATCAACCTTGAAAAGCAATTTCCTGGCAATCCTATCAATCAAATACCCTGCCCCAGAATGAATCCTGCCTTCCTCTCCGGAGCACTTGCCCTCTCGCTCGCCGCTCCCATGTTCGCGGCCGAGCTCGTGGTCACCACGAAGACCGATGAGTTCGAGACCCCTTCCGGCCTCCAACTCTCGCTTCGGGAGGCGATCCGCGACGCGGTGGCATCGGGGGATCTCATCACCTTCGCACCCGGCCTCAATGCCGGCACGATTCTGCTCACCGACGGCCAGCTCGCGATCGCCAAGAATCTCACTATCGATGCCTCCTCGCTACCGGGGGGGCTCACCATTGATGCCGGCAGCCAGTCCCGCATCTTCACGATCTCCTCCAATCGCACCGTGACCCTCCAGGGCCTCACTCTCACTCGTGGAAATGGAAATGGATTCTCCGGTGGAGCCATCTTCAATGACCGCGCCACCCTCATCCTCAATAGCTGCACGATCTCGGGAAATAGCGGGACTTCCGGAGGTGGCATTTACAACAATGGAGACAGTGGCCGCGCTTTCTTGACCCTCAATGCCTGTAGCCTCTCGGGGAATACCGCCAATGTTGGAGGTGCCATCTACAACAACGGCCTTTTGGGTCACGCCACTTTGTCCCTCAATTCCTGCACTCTCTCAGGGAACTCCGCGACTACCGGAGGGGGCGGCATCTACAGCTATCTCTTTACCGGTGGCGGTAGCGGCTCCGCCACCCTGAACCTGACAAACACGATCCTCGCCGGGAACATCGCCGACACCGCGCCCGACTTGCAGGAAGTGACCGGCGCCACGGCCAATGCTTCCGGCAGAAACCTTCTCTCCGACACCTCCGGCTCCACCCTCTCCGCAGGCCCCACCGTCATCGTCCAAGCTCCCCGCCTCGCCCCGTTGGGACATTACGGCGGCCCCAATCAGACCATGCCACCACTCGCCAATTCGGTTGCCATCGATAACGCCGGGGAGGTCGATCCCGGCGGCACCGATCAGCGCGGCTTCGCTCGTTTCGTCAATGGCGCGCTCGATATCGGCGCGGTGGAGGTCGGGCCGGTCACTCTCGTCGACCGTACGGGCGATGACGCCGCGACCGCAACCACCCTGCGCAAGGCCCTCGCCGACACTGCCGCCACCCCCGGCGCGGTCATCCGTTTCGATCCCGGCATCTTCAACGGCGAACCCGCCGACACCATCACCCCCAACAGCACCCAATTGGAAATCCCCGGCACCGCCAACGGCCTCTTCATCGATGCCTCCAACATCACCGGCGGCGTCACGATCGACGCCAAGGCCAGCGCCACCTCGCCCCGTCGCGTGCTCCAAATCAAACCCGGTGCCATCGCCGCCCTCCAAGGCCTCACCCTCACCGGCGGTCACGCCTGGGCCCCGACCCCGGGAAACAGCGGGGGAGCCATCCTCAATGACCACGCCACGCTGACCCTCAATGCCTGCACCCTTGCAGACAATTCCAGCGCCAACTGGGGAGGTGGTATCTCCAGCGGCGGATCTTCGGGCAGCGCTTCCCTGTCCCTCAACACCTGCACCCTGACAAGGAATTCCGCTTACAATGGCGGCGGCATCCATAGCGACAGCGGCATATCGGGCGCCGCCGCCCTGTCCCTCGCTCGCTGCACCCTTTCAGGCAATTCCGCCACTGCCGCAGCAGGTGGCGTCTCCAGCAATGCCTTTATGGGCACCTCCACCGTAGCCCTCACCAACACCATCCTCGCCGGAAACAGCGCGCCCGTTGATTCCGATTTCAGACAGTCCGGCGGCACCACCCACCTCAGCGGAAAAAACCTCCTCTCCGATACCGCCGGCTCCGGCCTCGTCGCAGGCCCCGCTCTCCTCGTCGACAATCCCCGCCTCGCCCCCCTCAGCCACTATGGCGGCCCCACCAAGACCATGCCGCCCCTCGTTAACTCGCCCGCCATCAACGCCGCCGGCGTCGTGAATCCCGGCGCCGCCGACCAGCGAGGATTCCCAGGCTTCGTCAACGGCGCGCTCGACATCGGGGCCGTGGAACTCGGACCGATCACCCTCGTCAACAACAGGGGCGACGGTGCCGCCACCGCCACCACCCTCCGCAAAGCCCTAGCCGACACCGCCACCATCCCGGGTGCCGTCATCCGATTTGATCCCGCCGTCTTCAACGGCGAACCCGCAGACACCATCTCCCTCACCAGCACCCAATTGGAAATCCCCGGCACCGCCAAGGGTCTCTTCCTCGACGCCTCCAATATCGCGAGCGGCATCACTCTCGACGCCGACGGCAGCGCCGCAACGCCCCGCCGGGTCCTCCAAATCGAACCCGGGGCCATCGCCGCCCTCCACGGCTTCACCCTGACAGGCGGCCATGTCCCGGGCTCCGGAGGAGGCGTCAACAACGACCACGCCTCGCTGACCTTGAACTTCTGCACCGTCGCAGGGAATTCCGCGTTCTCGAACGGTGGCGGGATCATGATGGATGCCAATACCAGCGGCAGCGCGGCCTTGGCCCTCAACGCCTGCACCCTCGCCAACAATCACGCTGGTTTCGGCGGTGGGATTCGCAGCGTGGCCATCATTGGTGCCAACCTTGTCGTGGAGGACTGTACCATCGCGGGGAACAGCGCCATCGGCGGAGGTGGCATCTATGTCACGAACACCACCACGACGCTCTCCAACTCGATCGTGGCGGACAACCGCATCACAGTGGTCGCACCCGACCTGCTGGGCGCCTCCGTCACCCTCCGCGGAACCAACCTCCTTTCCGACACCGTCGGCTCCACCTTCCACTCCGCCAGGCCCTCCCTCATCGTCGGCGATCCCCTGCTCGCCCCCCTCGGCGACTACGGCGGCTCCACCCGGACCATGCCCCCCCTCGCCAACTCTCCCGCCATCGACGCCGTCGGCACCACCAACCTCGACGGGACCGACCAGCGCGGCTTCCCCCGCTTCGTCAGCGGAGCACGTGACATCGGCGCCGTGGAACTCGGGCCGGTCACCCTCGTCGACGACACCGGCGATGACTTCATCCCCATCGCCACCACCTTGCGCAAGGCCATCGCCGAGGCCTCGGTCCCACCCGGCGCCGTCATCCGCTTCGCCCCGGGTCTTTTCACCGGCGGGGCGGCGAGCACCATCGATCTCATCGGTGGCCAGTTGGAAATGCCCAACAACACCAAGGGTCTTCTGATCGACGCCTCGAACATCACCGGAGGGGTCACCATCGACGCCAGCTCCATCACGAGCGGCCGCGTCCTCTATGTCGGCCCTGGAGCCATCGCCTCATTCCATGGTCTCACCCTCACCGGAGGGAATGCCACCTTGTTCGCCTTTCCGGACGACTCCGGCGGAGCCATCTTCAACGATCGCGCCACCCTGACCCTCAGTCTCTGCACCATCAGGGAAAATGCCGCCTTCTTCGGCGGTGGTATCTACAACAACGGCGATTCCGGCGCGGCCACATTGACCCTCAATGCGTGCAGGTTTTTTGGAAACTTCGCCTATGCCGGAGGCGGCATCTACAGCAATGGCGCCTCGTCCGCAAATGCCACCACCACTCTCAACCAGTCGATCCTCGTCGGAAACTCCGCCGTGAGTTCCGGAGGTGGCATCCACAGTAGCTACGAATCCAACGGAAGAGCCCCCCTCGTCTTGAATTCCTGCACCCTGTCCGGCAATTCCGCTCCCAGCTTTGCCGGAGGTGGGATCTACACCGAAGGCCTTGGTTTGGACCGCTTTGTCACGCTGACCAATTGCGTGGTTTGGGGAAACGGCAGTGGTGGAATCACCGACGTCGATGCTCCTTTTACCGGAAGTAATACGATTGCCTCGGACAGCTCCCGCAACCTGCTCGATGGAGCCTCGGTCGATGGCACCCTTGTGATCTCGGATTCAAATCCCACCTTCGTCCGCGTTCCAGATCCGGGAGACGGCAACTGGAACACCACCGGAAACAATGACTACGGTGACCTTCGCCTTTGGACCGGTTCCCCCGCCATCGACGCCGGGAACCACTCCGCCTACATCGCCGGTTTCGGAAGCCCCGTGGACTTCGCGGGACAAGCCCGCCTCTATGACGACCAGTTAACGCCCGATACCGGAACCGGCCCGTTCCGCTATCTCGACCTCGGTGCCTATGAAGGCGGCTTCACCACCATGGCCTTCGCCTACCCGGGTCTCGATCCCGCGCTCGACGCCAACAACAACGGCATCTCCAACTTCGGCGACTACGCCTCCGGGGCCAACCCCACCGCCCCGCACGATCCCAGTTGCAGCCCGACTCTCACCGGCACCGAACTCACCTTCAGCTACCGGGCCAATGCCCTCGACCTGTCCGTCGAGTTCCAGAAGTCCTCCACCCTCCTCTCCAACTCCTGGACCCCGATGATCGAAGGCAGCGACTACGTCGTGAAGTCCACGACGGACAACGGTGTCCGCATCCTCAGCACTCTCAATTTGATCTACAATCCGGGCACCCAACCCGTGATGTTCTTCCGCGAACACTTCACCGCCGCTCCCTGATGGCGAAGGGCATTCTTCGCTTCGTTTCGCCTTGAAATGGCTTGCCATTCGTAGCTTCCGGCACGGCAGCGAAGAATGGCGGAGGGGGCGGGATTCGAACCCGCGGGACCTTGCGGCCCTCCGGTTTTCAAGACCGGTGCAATAGACCACTCTACCACCCCTCCCAGGGTCTCGGTGACAGGGGGAGGATAGCGGGATCCACCCGGGATTCAAGAAAAACGATACGGCGGGCGATTTTTCGTCTGTCCATGGGGGAGGTTCCGGCTAGGATCCGCGGCATGACCGACGAGACGCGCGAGCACGGACCCCAACCACTGGATGACCTGATGAACCGGTGGCAGTTGGGGAACCACGATTTGGTGGAGGCTTCCACCGAGCAGTTGAACCACAAACAAGTCCAGAAGGCGCGCAAGGGCCGCCAACTGACCCTGCACCTGATGACCAAGCTGACCCGGGCCCTCAATGCGGCCGCCCACGGCAAGATCGGGAAAGAGGAACAGCCGCAGTTTGTCGAATACCTCCACCGGCATTTGTTCAACTACGCCAAGAACCATGATCCGGCGTGGAAGGATCCCAACGAGAGCCTTCAGCCTCCGGTTCAGTGAACGGGTCGCGGGATGTCCAATGGCCGCCACGGCCTACGGCGCTGGCCCAGCAACTGCTGGCGGAGGTGTTGCAGGAGGGGGATCTGGTGATCGATGCCACGGCGGGCAACGGGCACGATACCGAGTTTCTAGCCGCCCGGGTGGGTGCCACGGGGCGGGTCTTGGCATTCGATGTGCAGGCCGCCGCGATCGGTGCCGCCAGGGCGCGGGTGGAGACGGCGGGTTGGCGGGAGCGGGTGGTTTTTTACGAGGAATCCCACGCCCGGTTGGCATTCCGTGCGGAGCCGGGGTCGGTGGCGGTGGTGATGTTCAATCTGGGTTATCTGCCGGGTCACGATCATCAGCGAACCACCTGTGCGGAGTCCACGCTGGAGGGTTTGGCCGGGGCGGTTGGGGTGCTGAAACCCGGCGGGGTGCTGACCGTGGTATGCTATCCCGGCCACCCGGAAGGAGCGCGGGAAGTCGAGGCGGTGGAGGCGTGGCTGGCGGGGCTGACGGAATCCGGCTGGCGGGTGGCCCGCTATGGGGCGATCGGCACCCGGCGGCCGGCTCCGTTCCTGTTGTTGGGCTGGGCTCCGGGCGGGTGAACGCGTGTTTTCCGGTCCGCTCATACGGGCTTCACGTTGGCCAGCACCCAGTCGCGATAGGTTTCCGCCACCGTATCGGGACGCAGGGCGATGATTTCCGGAGTATCGTATGGATGGAGCGCGGCAAGGGCTGCGGCGAAGGCGGGGTAGGCGGCGGCAGTGGTCTTGAACACCGCAAGCACCTCGCGGGAGGACTCCAGCTTGCCCTGCCAGCGGTAAATGGATTCCACCCCCGGTACGAGATTCACGCATGCTGCCAGTTGCCTTTCGACGAGATCCGTGCCAAGCTGCCGCGCCGTTTCGGAATCGGGGAAGGTGCAGAGGACGACCAACAGTTCATTCATGCCGGTTCCGATACCATTCTAAATCCCGTTTGACAATCCCGCAGTGAAATCCGCCTTTCTCGAAAAACTCGTAAGCCGCCTCAACCGAGTCGAGCCGGGCGAAGTGCAGCAGATCGTGACCCGGCTGATTCGTGAGAAAGGGCTCATGGAGAAGGTGTTCGAGGCGTTGCGGGAAGGGGTGATCATTCTGGATCCGAAGGGGGTGATCGGGTTTGTCAACCGGGCCGCCTGCCGGTTTTTCGGGCTGGATCCGGAGCGGGCGGTGGGGGCGGCGCTGTCGGAGCAGGTCCGCGGGCTCGACTGGGAAAGCCTGGGTCGGCCGGGGCGTGCGGTGAGCCGTGATCTGGAGGTTTTCTACCCGGAAAACCGCTACCTCAATTTCTATCTGGCCCCGATCAACGAGCAGGGTGACGCGGGCGACAATCTGGGGTTTGTGATGTTGGTGCGGGACCTGACCAGCACCCGCGCGGAGGCGGAGGAAACGTTGGAAAGCGAGCGTCTCAACGCCCTGACCCTGCTGGCCGCCGGGGTGGCCCACGAGATCGGCAATCCGCTCAACTCGCTGGACATCCACCTGCAATTGTTAGGTCGGAAATTCCGCAAGCTGCCACCGGGCGACCGGGGACCGCTGGAGGATAATCTCGCCACGGCCCGGGCGGAGATCGCGCGGTTGGATCCGATCCTCCGGCAGTTTCTCCCCGCGGTGCGGCCGACCACCCCGCGCCGCGAGCGGCACGAGCTGAATTCGCTGGTGCGGACGGCGCTGGGCCTGCTTG
>JAIPKB010000248.1 GCA_021733795.1 Akkermansiaceae bacterium
TGATAGAAGTAATCCCCCCCGCCGGTGGTCCCCACGGGGCGCGTCCTGGAGTCGTCGGTGAAGATGCTGAAGTTGCCCTCGATGTCGCCGGTGAGCCTGGAGACGCTGCCGACCAGGATTCCGGCCCCCTCCACGTCCAGGTTGGCGAAGTCCGGTTCGCCCGCCTTGACGGCCACGTTGTCGTGGACCCGGACCTTGAAGACGCCGGTGGAATCCTCCGGATACGGGTTGCGGTCCGACCATCCGACTTCACAGTCCGCCCGCACCGGGCTGGCCTGCTGGTTGACCAGCTCGATCTTCATCGATTTCCAGAAGGGCATGGGGAAGTAGCAATACAACCTGCGGCCATCGTAGCCGGCCGGCAGGCCCCTGGCGTTGCGCATGTCGACGTCCCGGTATCCCCCGAAAAACATCGATATCGGAAGATCGGCGGTGACCGAGCCGTCGGTGGTGATGCGGATGGACAGGGAGTCAAGTATCGCGGAGTCCGCCGAGGGCGGGGCGAGCCGGATGCTGCGGACGACCCCGGGCTTCCCGGCTTCAAACACGACCTTGGTCTGTGAGGCACCGATCTCGAGCGCATTGGATGCCACCTGGTTGCCCGGATCGGCCCCGGGAAAGGTCCCCGTTGGGGCGTTCATCCTGGCTTGGAGCGCCTGGATCTCCTCGCGCGCGGGAACCTCGGAGAAGCGGCCTTCCCGGTAGAGATGCAGCGTGTATTGATACCAGTCCGGACGCTTGGTGAGAACCGCCTTGAAGACGGAATCGAACGGCAGGCAGGGGAAGGCCCACCACATGCTGCCGTTCTGGTTGAACCACAGCGGATACGGGTCCTGGCCCGCTTTGAAGTAGCCCGTGATGGCCATGTCATGGTCGGCGCTGCCGGCATCCTTCAGATAGAGCTTCAGGTTGCCGTCCGGGGTGCCCAGCCAGGCGAACCAGGAATGAACCAACATGCCGGAAGTTCCTTTCACATAGGCCTGCTCGTAACCGTCGGCGTCCTGGAGCGTGTAGTTGGTCCAGTCCATGCTGGTGCAGTTCAGGGCACTCTTCGAGGTGTGGGCCCGGATCTTCACGCCGGGCCGGATGGCGGGAAGGCTTTCCCAGACCACGGCGGGAT
The DNA here is from genome assembly GCA_021733795.1 of Akkermansiaceae bacterium. Taxonomy (GTDB): domain Bacteria; phylum Verrucomicrobiota; class Verrucomicrobiia; order Verrucomicrobiales; family Akkermansiaceae; genus Luteolibacter. Next base: position 1,121 of record JAIPKB010000248.1, read on the forward strand.
TCTTCGCTTCCGGATTCCGGGTCGGGGTCGCGATCTCCGCGCCGGAAGCCGCTCCGTTGCCGGCCAGCAGTCCCGCCGCCAGTCCTGAAATCAAGTGTGCTGTTCGTTTCATGTGGGTATGTGATTGATCGTCGCTGTCTCCGTCCTTCCTCGCCATGCCTGTCAGTTGGCGTGGTTGATCGCCACGTTGTCGATTAGGTCCATGCCGTCGCCCTCGCCGAGAGTGATGGCGAGCGTGTGGACGCCGGCGGTGACCGGGATGACCGGCGAGGTGTAGGAGGCCCAGTTCTCGGTGATCTGGGACGAAGCAAGGCTGAGCACAGGCACCCCATCGATCGTGACGATCAGAGGGGCGGCGGATTTTTCATAACCGCGGCGCTTCACCGCATCCAGACTCACCGTGTATTTCCCTTGATCGAAAGTCATCTCCTGCGAGATGCCGTTCCCGGTGCCACGCATGACGACACTGTGTCGGGTGCCATCCGGAGGAAGCGGAGCGCTGGGGGACTTGACGAGATCCCTGATACCAAGTTCACCCTGATTTCCGGGTTTCTTGAAGCTCCACGTGGCACCGCTTGGATTTGATTCCATGCGGGTGTCATAGGGACCCGACGAGTCGAACCTCTCGAAGCTCGGGTTGGTGACGGCCACCGCACCCGGGGTGGGGGTGACTGTCACGACGTAGCGCCGGGAGGACCCATCCGCGGCGGTGATCGTGTAGGTCTGCGGCCTTGTGAAATCATTGGGGGTGCCGGAGGCGGGCTTCCCGGTGACCTGCGGGGATCCCGTGTTGTAGCGTGGGACGAGCTTCGTTAGGTCGGTGGCGAGCGGCACCTTCACGCGGATCTCATTGCCGGAAATCGTGCCTTCGGGCGCGCCCGTGAAACCAAATTCCAGGAGGGTCGCGATTGGTCCGCCCTGCAATTCGGCGGCAATCACGGTGGGGAAATCAGCCGTGGCCACGAATGATGATTCGGGCACGGCGATGGTCTGGATGCCGGTGTCCGCCCGCGTGATTTTCAGGGGTCGCTTTTTCGAGTCATCCAGGAACCAGGCACTCGCAATCCGGGTGGTCATGCCGGGCAGGGTCACCTTGCGGTCGGCGGGCAGCTTGCTGATGGAAACGTAAAGCCGCTTGTCCTCTCTCGTCATCCCGCCCCAGGCCAGACGCCTCGGGAACGGCAGAAACTTCGCCGCTTTGGCCGCATCGACATGCTCGCCCAGGTCGCGCATCGAAATGACATGGTAATCGTTTTCCTTCAAATACTCCATCATGCGTGCGAACTTCGCCGGATCGAGGCTGACCGCCATGTGCTCGCCTTCCGGCACCCCATGGATGGTGAACACCACGATTTTGCCGCGGGTGGCCAGTTGCACTTGGCTGATGAATCGCTCCATGCTGGTGCCGTCTCCCAACGAAAACGACGGCACATTGAGCGGATGATCCATGCTCGGCCGGTAGGGCCGGTCGCCACCCGCCCGGCCGAAGGTGTAGTGATTGGCAAGCAGGTCTGGGTAAAGAGGCTCATAGACCGCGTAGACCGGCCAGCACAAGGTGGTGGGCTTGGGAATGCCGTTGGCTGAGAACTCGGCCTCCATCCCCAGCCAGGAGTCCATCGAGGCCCCCCCGTGCCCCTTGGTGTGGTTGCCGACGTCAAAGCCATCATCGGAGAGGGATTTGATCTGCGGCCAAGTCATGTACCAGTCCTTCCTGGTGTTGAAGCCATCGAAGTCACAGATGTAAAACGAACCACCGAATCCCAGCTTTTTCAGGATCGGGGCGACATTGGTGGCGTGGCTGGCGACGCCATCGTCGAAGCTCAGGACCACGGTCTTTTCCGGGATCGGCTTGATCAAGATGCCGTATGGGTCCGGATCCTCCGTGGCGATTCCCGCGGCCTGTGAGGGCAGGGAAATGGCGGCGAGGAAAATGGTCAGGCGGGTCGTTGCAGCAATCATTGGGTGTTTCATGGCTCTTTGGTGGGCGGCCGAGTCCTCGAGCTTTGAAAATTGCCACCTGCGGCCGAAGCCGATCTTCCAAGCACTGCCGGGTTGGCAAATCAGCTGATTCTGGTGCGGTTTCATAAAAGACAAGTACTCGTTACGACGCATCCCCGGATAATCATTCAGATATTCAAGGATCGGGATCCACTGCGGAATGTTCTCGGCCCCGCCTCCGGGGAAGAACGGCAGGGCGTTGTCCTTCTGATTGAAAGGTGATTTTACCATTGGCGCTCACCTTCAGGCCATCGATCGTGCAGTTCCGGTTGGCGACGACTTTGCCTGATCCCCCGTCGGCCCCGGTTGCGGGGGGCGGGCGGGTCTTGTCAATCAACGCGAGAATGGGCGTGAATTGGTCGTTAAACGGGGCGTTTCCGTTAGCTTCAGCGATTTGTTTCACGCCACCCGAAAACCGTTCAAGATTCTGGTTGCCCGTGGTATCAATCGCCAGCTTGTCGTCGGGGTTTTCGCAGCCTTGGGGATCAAGGGGCGGGGACCCCCTTGAGACGGCCTGGCGCGAGCCACGCCAGCCACCACGCGCCAGCCACCACGCGGGGTCAGAGTCCGGTCATCTGGCGGAAGTCGCGGGCGGAGGGATCGTCGAGCAGGCGGAGGGCGGATTCGATGGGGAGGTCGGCGGCGATGATCGCCTGGGCGGCCTCGAGCGCGGGGTAGGCGGTGCGGCGGAACTCGACGACCCGGGTGTCCGAGTCCCAGAGCGTCCAGCCGGCGCGCAGGTCGCCATCGCGCGGTTGGCCGACGGAGCCGACGAGTACGGCGCAGACCGAGCCCTCCGGCAGGTGGAGTTTGGTGGTGCTGATGCGCTCCGGGGTGACGGTTTCGGCGGGATTGTAGAATAGCTCCTGGCGATGGGTGTGGCCGAAAAAACCGATGCCCCGGGCGGTTTCGCGGAGTACATCGAGAGTCGGCAGGGCGGCGTCGAGCGAGCGCAGGTAGGGCCACTCGGCGGGTTGGTGGAGGGCGGCATGGGCGACCACACCGCCGGGGATCTGGAGCTGGTCCGGCAGGTTCCGGAGCCAGGCTGCGTTGTCTTCGCTCAAAACGCGGGCAGCCTCTTCCACGCCGGCCCAGACCGGATTCTTGCGCCACTCCCGGTGGGTCGGCAGCACCGAGCGGTCGTGGCGGATGTCGTTGGTGTAGTGGTCGTGGTTGCCCATCACACATTCGCCGCCGAGTTCGCGTACGCGGGTCACGCAGGCGTCCGGGCTGGCGCCGTAACCGACGATGTCGCCACCCCAGACGATGCGTTTCACCCGGGCTTTGGCGACCGCCCGCAGCACCGCCGCCAGGGCGGGTGCGTTGGCGTGAACGTCGGATAGAATGGCGATCCTAGGCATGGGAGGCGGGAAACGTGTGGGTTAGACGATGGGTTCCAGACGGTCGGTGAATTCGTTCATGGCGCGACGGTAGGCAGGGGGGTGGCCGCTTGCCAAGTGGAATTGAAATAGGAATGCCGCAGGTCTTCCATGGCGGATGAACTTCCGGCTTGGAAAACCCGGGCGGGTAGTCGATGCTCCGGCCATGCCCCAGCCGCACATCGATGTCCGCTACGTCGCCAACCTCGCCCGCCTCGCGCTCGATGAGGCGGAAATCGCCACGTTCCAAGGTCAGCTCGACGCCATTCTCGGGTATGTGGAAACCCTTTCCCAAGCCGATGTTTCGGGCATCGAGCCCACAGCGCATGCGGCAGCCGTGTTCGGGCGGATGAGGGCGGACGAACCGCACGCCAGCCTGCCGGCGGCGGGGTTGTTGGACAATGCCCCGGACCAGGCCCAATCCCAACTCCGGGTGCCCAAGGTGGTGGCCGATGCCTGACCCGAATTTCCACTTTATTACTTCATCCACTTTCACCCATGTCGATCAGCGAACTTAAAAAACAATTTATCGAAGGCCGCACCACGCCAGTGGCTGTGATCAACCGCTTGGCGGGCGAGATCAGCGCCCGTGACGCCCGCACCGGCGCCTATTTAAGCCACAACCTTGAAACGGCGCTGGCCGTGGCCGGGCGGGCCGATCTCTCCCTGCCGTTGGGCGGGGTTCCGATCGCGATCAAGGACAATATCAACGCTCTGGGGCAGCCCTGCACCTGTGGTTCGCGGATCCTGGCGGAAAACTACCGCGCACCCTATGATGCCACGGTGATCCGCAAACTGCGGGCGGCCGGAGCCATCCCCTTCGGCCGGATGAACATGGACGAGTTCGCGATGGGGTCCTCCACCGAAAACTCGGCGCTGCAAACCACCCGCAACCCGCATGACCCCGAACGGATCGTCGGTGGTTCGTCGGGCGGTTCCGCGGCGGCGGTGGCCGATGGCACGGCATTGGTCGCGCTGGGGTCGGATACCGGGGGGTCAATCCGCCAGCCGGCATCGCACTGCGGGGTGGTCGGGCTCAAGCCATCCTACGGCCGGGTTTCGCGCTACGGGTTGGTGGCGTTCGCCTCGTCGCTCGATCAGATCGGCCCGCTCACCCGGAGTGTCGAGGACGCCGCGCGGATTCTCCAGGTGATCGCCGGGCCGGATCCCGCGGACTCGACCTGCCTGGACGCTCCGGTGCCGGACTACCTGAGCGGGCTGAATGACGGGGTGAAAGGGCTCCGGTTGGGGCTGCCCAAGGAGTATTTCGGCGACGGCATCGATCCGGGGGTCCGTCGGCAGGTTGAAGCGGCAGTGGCGAAACTGGCCGGGCAAGGTGCTGAAATCATCGATATTTCGCTGCCGCACACCGGGTATGCCGTGGCCACCTATTATGTGATTGCCCCGGCCGAGGCCTCCTCCAACCTCTCGCGTTTCGACGGCATCCGCTACGGCCACCGCACCGCTTCGCCCGCCGACATCGACACTCTCTATCAACGCTCGCGCGAGGAGGGTTTCGGTCCGGAGGTGAAACGCCGGATCATCCTCGGCACCTATGTGTTGTCGTCCGGCTACTACGACGCCTACTATCACCGCGCCCAACAGGTCCGGACGCTGATCCGCCGGGACTTCGAGCAGGCGTTCGGCGGGGTCGATGCGATTCTCTCGCCGGTGGCGCCGACCCCGGCGCGCAAGCTCGGTGTCAATGCAGAGGATCCGCTGCAGGAGTATCTATCCGATATTTTCACCCTGGCCGCGAACCTGGCCGGTGCCTGTGCGATCTCGGTGCCCTGCGGCACCACCGCCTTTGATGGGGCGGCCGCCCTGCCGGTGGGGCTGCAGATCATCGGCCCGCATTTGGGCGAAGCCATGTTGCTGCGGGTCGCCCGGGCGGCCGAGTGAGAGGATGCGCTTGATGTGCCAATCCCCTCACCGGTAGGGCGGATCTATGGTGTTGTGTTGGTGGATTCCCGCCAACCCGAACACCACCTCAACTTAATTGCCCCTGGCTCCGTTTTGGCGGTCCGGCTCTAGGAGTGAGGGTCACTCGATCCGGGCCACGCGGGGCGGTGCGACGCTGAAACTCACAGTTTCGCCCTGCGTGCCGAAGTAACCGCCCCAGCCAACCTTGATACCGTCCACCCGCTTCAGGTCGAGCTGGCCGTCGTCATCCTTCAGCCAGCCCGCCAGTTTGAATTGGCTGAGCGGAAGGTAACTCCGTTGCCAGCCCGCCGCAGCGAGGGAGCGGCCGCTGTCGGCCAGGAAATCGCCGCCCCCTTCCTGGTGTAGGATGACCAGCAGCCGGGCGGGGGTGCGTTGCGCCGCGGGAACCCAAGTGTCGACCACCAGGCACGCCGCGGCGGAAAGGTCGAGCGGCTCGGGGTAATCGAACGTCAAGAACAGGTGGGTGTCCACCGCCCCCTTCGTCAGGGTGGCATCGGCCAGCCAGACTGGGCGGGCGGTGCTGGAGTGATCGGCATCCGGCCCGACTCCGCCCCGCACGAATTCGCCCTTGCCTGCGGTCGGACTGACCAGGGGGGTCGGCTGTTCGGCGAGGTTAGGCAGGGTGGTGCCACGCAGCGAGTGCCTGGCTGGCCGACGGGGCTCCGGGAAGCGGAAAATGGCCGCGCCATAGGCTCCGAGCTCGACCGCCGTGGATCCCGGTGTGACCCGCCGTGCGATCCGGCCGGTAGCGGGGTCCCATTGTTCGCCGTCGCCCTCTGCGGCGAAGGCGAGTTCGCCCCGCCAGGGATCGGCGCTGTCGTTGATGACGAAATAGACCTCGCTCCCGTGCAACCGGCGATGCGTAACCCGGACGGGAGCTTTGGCGGGGGAAACCTCCACGTCCGGACTGACCACGGCCGCGACCACCAGCGGCAGCAGCGCTTCCGAGCCGGCCGGCAAATGGATGCCGCCGCCCCCGGCGTCGTTAGCGTGGAACCGGGGCCCGCCGGTCGTGGCGGGATCTGCCGCCGCCTCCCCGAACATCTTCCCGGCCAGGGCCCGCACGCGGGAGCAGGGGAATTCCCGTTCGCTGTTGGCGGGCAAGGCTCCGAGGGCGATCACAACCCCGCCCCCCTCCACGAAACGGGCGAGGTTCTCCCAGGCGGCCAGCGGCAGGGTGTCGACGCACGGCAGCACCACCACCCGCCAACACAGGGCATCATGGACCAGCTCGCCAGCTTCCACTGCGGCTTCTTGCAGGGCCCGACTGTCGAGGATGGTGAAATCCCGCCGCGCCTCGAACAGGCTCTCCATCGAAGCCCGATAGACCGATTCGATGGCGGCGGTTTCGGCAGCCTCGCTGGTCCAATTGCGCGAGGGGCGGAATTTCGTCCACAGGCTTTCGACCGGATAGACCACCCCGATGTCGGCCACCTGGGATCCGCCACGCAGCATCAGGCAGCAGCGCCCGACCCATTCGTTGAGCCGCCGCAACGGCTCGTCGGACAAGCCGGCGTAGCTGTAGTAGCTGGTGATGTTGTTGACCCCACCCACAAACAACCGGTTGCAGGTCCCACGGATCTCGGCCTCGCTCACCACCCGCACCGGCCGGCTGTCCCCAGGTGGCCGGTAGTGTTGGACGTGATCGGAAGTCTCGCTCATGACCAACGGGTGCCCCTCAAGCTCGGCCGCGCTGGCCAGCAGCCGGGCGACCTGCCACGGCACCTCGGGCGGCAGGCTGGTTAGGCAGTCGATGCTCGGGGCGTCGAGTCGCCGGATGCAGCGGAAAAAATCGCCATAGAGTGGGACGTGGCCGGCGATGTTCTCCTCGAGCAACAGGTGGCCTCCAGAGGGAATCCGGTGCTGTCTTCCCCATGCCTGGATCTGGCCGAAGAAATTCTCTGCGACCATTTCGCCGACGGTCAGCCAGTAGTCGTAGCGGATCTTTTCCCCCTCGGGGCCGGCGTCGGCGATCAGCGCGGGCAGCACCGTCGCGTCGAGGGCGTAACCGCGACGTTTCGCGAACTCGACCGGAAGTTCGGGTGCCCAAGGCAGCGGACGATACGGCATGGGCCGCAAGTACAGGCTCATCAGCGAGGGCTCGTCGGTGAACAGCCCCATGAAATAGCCGCCCAGATCATCACCCAGGTGCCGGGCATAGGCCTGGTGGGTCAGTTCGAGGAAGCGGGCGGTGGGGCCCGATTGCAGCAGGTTGAGGTAGGGAATCCTGGCGTGCAGGTTACCGTCGG
>JAIPKB010000249.1 GCA_021733795.1 Akkermansiaceae bacterium
GCGGCGTCGCCCGCCCGCAGATCCGACAGATGGGCGGCGGCACGCGGCGAGCGGGCGGTGAAGGTCTCGAGGTTGGCGGGAAGTCCGCCGTTTTTCAATGAGTCCACGGCCTCGGCCAGCGGGGCGTAGGATCGGGATTCTTCGAGAAAGGCATCGAGCTCCGCATGGCGGTCCGGATCCAACAGCCGCAGGCGGGCGAAGTGACCCGCGAGACCAAGCTGGCGGGGGGTGGCGGTGAGTAGCAGCAATGACGGAATTTCCGCAGCGAGCGATTCGACCATCGTGTAGTCCGCGGAGGGATCCCCCGGCGACCATTCGAGGTGGTGGGCCTCGTCCACCACCAGCAGGTCGAAACCCGCGGCCCTTGCCTGTGCGGAGCGTTCGGGTTTTCCGGTTAGAAAAGCGGTGGCGGCGAGGATGAGCTGGGAGTCGAGGAAGGGATTGGCTTCCGGCTCGTGAACCTCGAGCGATTCGCAGCGGTCCTCATCGAAAATGGCGAAGAGCAGATTGAAGCGGCGGAGCAGCTCGATGAACCACTGGTGGACCAGCGGCTCCGGAACCAGGATGAGAATGCGGCCGGCCCGCCCGGTCAGATGGAGGCGATGGAGAATGAGACAAGCCTCGATGGTCTTGCCTAGCCCGACTTCATCGGCGAGGAGCACCCGCGGCTGGAGCCTGCCCGCGGTCTCGGCGACGATCGCGAGTTGGTGCGGGATCAGATCGATGCGCGACCCGACAAAGCCGCGGGCGGGAGACTTGCGGATCCGGGTGTTCCATTCGAGGGCTTGGAGGCGTTGGTCGAAGTCGCGCGGAGGATCGGCCAGGCCGGCGAGCAGACGTTTTTTCGGATGGATGAAACTGAGCGAGTCGAGCAACTCGGTTTCGTCGAGTTCCCGTCCGCCACCGTGGTAGCTGAGGAGTCCTCCGCGGGAGGTGACCCTCTCGACTGTTAGTTCCCGTCCGGAACCGTCCGCGATCACGTCACCCGGGCTGAAAGTGACCCGGACGAGAGGCGCGGAGTCAAGCGCATAGACCCGGGTTTCCTCAGCCGCGGGATAATGGATCACGACCGTATGGCCGTCGAGAGATCGGACTACGCCGAGGCCGAGGGAGGATTCGGAGGTGGAAATCCACCGTTGTCCGGGAGAAGGGGGGTGCATACGGCTGGACGTTAATCCATATCGGACAGCGAGTCGAGTAATTTGAAGCGCGATCAGGATTCCTGCCGGGCGAAACGGACGGAATTTGCATGACAAGGTTCGCACTCCCTGAAAGATTTCACCTATTAAAGGAGTTTGGTGACACAACCTGGCCTCAATCAAAATCTCCCATGCGCCCGTCACTTGCCGTACTGCTCACCCTGATCGTGGCCCTTACCGCCCATGGCGCGGAGTCGATTCCATCGCTGGCCAAGGTCTATCAGGCAAAATTCCGGTTCGGCTTCGGCGGCACCAACGACCGCTTCGTCCGCGAGGCGCTTGCCCAGCCGGGCTCCGCCATCCGCCGCATCGTCGAAGAACAAAGCAACATCATCACCCTCAACTGTTTTTATCCGGCTTTGATCCGGCCGCAGGCGGGGGTCTGGAGATGGGACCATTGCGACCAGATGCTGGCTTTTGCCGACCAGCATCCGCAGTGGCCGCGCCGCGCGCATGTGCCGTTCTGGCCGTTCCAGAAATCCCCCCAACAGAACCTGGAATGGTTGATCCGCGACGAGGACGGCAAGCCGGTGACCCGCGAGGAAGCCATCCGACGCTTGCGCGTGCACATTCATACCGTGATCGGCCGCTATCAGGGACGATTCCAATATTGGGACGTGATCAACGAGGTCATCGACCCAAGCCAACCCGACGGCATGCGGCAGGGTTTGTGGAAGGAGGTCATCGGTCCGGAACTCGTCGAGATCGCGTTCCGGGCGGCGCGTGAGGCCGACCCTGCGGCCAAGCTCTTCTACAATGATTTTCAGGAATGGCGGCCGGCCAAGCGCGAACTGATTTTCAAGTTGGTGAAGAATCTCAAGGACAAGGGACTCGTCGACGGCATCGGCCTACAGCAGCATGTGGGCATGACCGATCCCACCGTGCAACAGCTTGACGAGGCGATCACCCGCTACCGCGACCTGGGGCTGGAAATCCACATCACGGAACTCGACGTGGAGGTGAACCCCGGCGGGAAGCTCACCGAGTTCACCCGCGAGCTGGCCGCCGCGCAGGCCAAACGCTATCGCGAACTGTTCGACGTCTATCTGAAACACGCCGATGTGATCACCGCGGTGATGACTTGGAACGTCACCGACAAAACCAGTTGGCTGCGCAACCATCCCGCGCCCCATGTGACCTGGCCACTGCTGTTCGATGCGGACAGCCAACCGAAACCGGCGTTTTGGATTCTCGCCAAGCCGGCCGGAGGGAATCCCTCCGCACCGTAATCAACGGCACCACCAGTCCCGACCCTTGACAAACCGTCCACCATGGATGAGACATACGCCGCAACGCATCCCCCAATCACACCTTGGGACCCAAATGGAACCCGAACCGGAAAGCCAAATCCGCCCATGATCACCTGGAATGACGACGACGAACTGTTCGCCCGCTGCCGCACCGAATTATTCACGGCAGTGGTCGGCGACGTGATGGACCTGATGGGCTATCAGCACCAGTTTCTGCCGCCGCAAATCCAGCCACTGCGCGACGACATGATCGTCCTCGGCCGCGCGATGCCGGTGCTGGAGGCGGACGATGCCGGCGGCGAAGGCCCGGGGCGCGGCAACCCCACCCTCAACCAACCGTTCGGCCTCATGCTCAAGGCGCTCGACGATCTGAAGAAAAACGAGGTCTACGTCTGCACCGGTTCGTCACCCACGTACGCGCTGTGGGGCGAATTAATGAGCACTGCGGCAAGCAATCGCGGCGCGGTCGGCGCAGTGGTGGATGGTTACTCGCGCGACACCCGCGGCATCCTGCAGTTGAATTTCCCCACGTTCTCGTATGGTCGTTATGCGCAGGATCAACGCCCCCGCGGCAAGGTGGTCGACCTGCGCTGCACGATCAAGATCGGCGCGGTGAGTGTCGCGCCGGGCGATATCATCTTCGGCGACATGGACGGAGTCTGTGTGGTGCCCAAGGCGATTGAAAAGGAAGTCATCGAAGCGGCGTGGCAGAAGGCGCACGGCGAGAAGCAAGTGTTCGAGGCCATCAAAGGTGGCATGGGCGCCCAGGCCGCGTGGGATAAATTCGGCATCATGTGATTCTAACAAATGAAAATTACCGAAGTCAAGGTATGGCTCGTTGAGGGCATCAAATACAATTGGACCATGATCAAGGTCTTCACCGACACCGGTCACACCGGGGTGGGCGAGGCGACCAACTGGCCGGGCAGTCCGATCATCGAGGCGGCGGCCCGGCATGTGGGCGAACGGGTGATCGGTCTCGATCCGATGCGCACGGATTTCATCTGGCAGAAACTTTATCGTGACTTGAACTGGATCGGGCCCTACGGCGCGTCGATGTGCGCCATCAGCGGGCTGGACATGGCGTTGCTCGATTTGAAGGGCAAGGTCTATGGGATGCCGTGTTACGAACTGCTTGGTGGAGCCTTCCGCAAGGATATTTTGTTATATGCCAACTACTGGTTCACCGGCGGCGGCCACAGCCCGGAGGACTATGCCAGCCAGGCCCGGCGGGTGAAGGAACTCGGTTTCACCGGGCTGAAATTCGATCCGTTTGCGCACACCAACTATCTCTACGGCGAAAACCTGCACACCAACCTCACGCTCACGCCCGCCCAGCAGGATCGGGCGGTTGAAGTCACCAAAGCCGTGCGCGAAGCGATCGGCCCGGAATTCGACATGATGATCGAGACCCACGCGATGCTGAACTTCGAAGTGGCGGTGAAAATGGCCGAGCGGCTCGCCCCGCTCGGAGTGACCTGGTATGAGGAGCCCGCGGGCCCGGAGAGCGCCAAAACCCTGCGCGCCTTCCGTGAGCGCCTGCCGAGCAGCGTGCCCATCTGCGTCGGCGAACGCCATTACACCCGGCACGGATTCCGGCCAGTGCTCGATGAACACATCTGCGACGTGATCATGCCGGACATCACCCGCTGCGGCGGGCCATCCGAAATGAAGCGCATCGCCACCATGGCCGAGACCTACGGGGTGTTGGTCGCGCCGCACAACCCGAACGGCCCGCTCAGCACGCTGGCGAGCGCGCACGTTTGCGCCGCCATCCCGAATTTTTTCCGCTGCGAGTTCATGTTGAACGACGTGCCTTGGCGGGACGCCGTCATCACCCATCCATTGGACGTTAGGAACGGCTTCCTCCACCTTTCAGATCGTCCCGGGCTCGGGGTTGATCTCGTTGAGGAGGAGATGGAAAAGCACCCGGGTGTCCGCGGGATGACCGAAAAGGAAAACTTCTATGTGTAGGGAGAGATCAGAGCCATGAGTGTAATGATCGATTTGGCCGGGAGCAAGGCGTTGGTGACCGGGGTGAGCCGCGGCATCGGGGCGAGCATCGCCCGCAAACTGGCGGAGGCCGGTTGTGATGTGGCGGGTTGCGCCACCCGCGGCGAGGATTCGGTAGAGGCCCGCGCTTTCATCCAGTCGGTCGAAGAGCTTGGGTGCCGGGCCTGTTACCTGCAGGCGGATCTCGCGGATCCCGCCGTGCCGGAGCGCTTGGTCGCGCGCAGCGTAGAGGCGCTGGGCGGCTTGGATATCTTGATTTCCAACGCCGGCCGGAATGTCTTCAAGGGGGCCGCCGAGTGTACCGAGTCAGACTGGGAGCACTGCATGAACCTGGACCTTGCCTCACACTGGAGATTGGCCCGGTCCGCCAAATCCGCACTTGAGCGGGCGGACCATCCGGTGATCCTGGTCATCTCTTCAAACCACGCCTGGAGCACCATCCCGGGTTGCTTCCCCTACAACGTCGCGAAAGCCGGGTTGGCGGCCATGGTGCAGAGCCTCGCGATCGAATGGGGGCCAAAGATCCGGGCCGTCGGGATCGCTCCGGGCTTCATCGCCACGGACGCCAACCAGCTTTGGTACGATCGCTTTCCCGATCCGGCGGCGGAGCGGCGGCGCACTGAAAAACGTCATCCGGTGGGGCGCGTGGGCACGGCCGATGAAGTCGGCATGCTCTGTGCCTATCTGGCCTCGCCGGCAGCCGGTTTTATCAACGGAACAACGATCTGCATTGATGGCGGCCGTAGCGCGCTGATGCAGGATCCCTGACGCGAAAGCACCGGTTGCGCTCACCTCAATCATCCCGGAGACATCCACCTATCCTGGAAAGGAGCTAACCTGTCATGGTGGCCTCAGCGGGTTCCCGCAGGATTCTGCAAAAGAACCCGGACGGACACAAAGCCGCGTGGTGCCACCAAAATCGGATCGACGAACCGCACGGTGCGGTACGACCATCCCGGGTCGAGGGGCGGCATGCCCTCGTCGAGTGCCGGGACGACCTCCAACATCGGGAGCGTCCCCCGACCGCCGAGATCATGATTTGGCCGCAGCAGGTAGACGATTTGCGAGTTGCGGAATTGCGGCTCGTTCGGGTTGGTGGCGTTTTCAAACACAACCCCGTCGCGGGCCGGGAAGGTCAAGGTGCCGAAGCGTGTCGGCGCTTGTCCGATGAAGGCGATGCGGACCGGGCCGGCTCCGGTCAGCACGGTGCCGGCGACGTCGATACGGAAAACGACTTCGTCGAGGCCATCGCCGTCGTCATCGCCGGCCTGTCCCTCGGAGGCCCCTTCGAAATAGACATCGACCTGCGCCGGTCCGCTGAGGGAGATCTGCGCGGTTTGGCGGTTCGGTTCGAGTTCCATCAATGCGGGCGCGCTCGCCGGGATCCAGGTTTGACCACCGTCGATCGAGATCTCGGTCCACACGTCGAAAAAGCTGTCCACGAAAAATCCGTCATTGCCGAGACTGCGGGCGGAGGCGTGGCCGGCCGAATTCATGGACGGGCTCTCACGGAGCAGCACCGGGTTGGCGCCGACATCGCCGCTTAGGTCCATCGAGAGGATTTCGGTGTCCCAACTGCCGGCTGTTTGGCCTGCCTTGCGGCGGACCACTGTCCTCATCGTCCCGCTCAGGATGACCGGAATCTCCGATGATCCTCTGGCGGCAAAAAACCGATTGATTTCTCCGCTCTCCCTGCCATTCTGGCCGGTGTCCGATCATACCGCCTCCGCTTTCTTCCATCAACACCCTCACCAAACGGCCTTTTCCGGCTATCTTGGGCAGGATTGCCCGTCGCTCAGCTCCTCCGTCCGCGCCCGCCCCCCCCGCTGAAGCCACCTCAAACCCATGTCACTGCACGCGATCAAGTAAGGAAGCTTCCATCATGGACACATCGGTAGGTGTCCGGAGAATCGGAAGTTCAAACCGAACAAATAGAGAAACCAGAAAATGAAACGATATCTTGGATTCGCGGTGTTGGCCGCATCGGCAGCGGTGATGACGACCGGCGCCGCACCGAAGCAAAAACCGCAGCAGCAACAGTCGGCGATCGAATTGAATGTCCCGCGCGAGCGGGTGATCGCCGCGGCGCTCTATACGGTGAGTGGCAACACCCTCAAGCTGAACGCCCAGCTCTTTCCGCTCAAGCCGGATGAGTCGCGCGAGGTGCGCCTTGAAATCAAGGACGCCAGCGGCTGGAAGGAGATTTCCCGGGTCAGGATCTGCGAGAACGAATATGGCAACGCGCGCGGCGACAAAAGCTGGACAGCGCTGTTCCGGATCGAGAACTGGGACGACTCCAAGGACGTGCCCTACCGCGTGGCCCATGGCGAAAGGGCAACCTTTGAGGGACTCATCCGCAAAAACCCGGTCGATAAGGAAGAGATCGTCGTGGCGGGTTTTACCGGCAACTCGGTGATCGAGGGCCACGGTGGCGATATCTCGCGCCAGGACCTGGTCAAAAACGTCAAGGCGGCCGACGCCGACCTGCTGTTCTTTTCCGGCGATCAGGTGTACAACCACACGCACCACTACGAATACTGGGTGAAGTTCTGCCTCGATTTTGCCGACGTGCTGAAGAATCGTCCGACAGTCGCCATCCCGGATGATCACGATGTCGGCCAACCCAATCTGTGGGGACAAAACGGAAAGGTTTCCAAGGTTCCCGGTGCCACCGATGGCGGCTACGCCATGCCGGCCAGTTATGTGAAGGAGGTGGAGCGCGCGCAGACCGCCCATCTTCCCGATCCGTTCGATCCGACCCCGATCGAACAGGGTATTGGCGTCTATTTCACCGCACTGAACTGGGGCCGCATCAGCTTTGCGATCCTCGAGGACCGCAAGTTCAAGACCGGCCCCATGGCCGTGCGGGCCGCAGGCAAAGGCCGCGCCGACCACGTCCCGAACGCGGAGTTCGATGTCAAGTCACTCGACAAACCCGGCTTGAAAATGCTCGGCGACCGCCAACTCAAGTTTCTCGACGTGTGGGGACAGGATTGGAACGGCGCCGACTTCAAGGTGGCGCTGTCGCAAACCATCTTCTGCGGTGGCGCGCACATCCATGGCGGCGCCGGCGGACGCCTCTATGGCGATCTCGACTCCAACGGCTGGCCGCAGACTCCGCGCAACAACGCGGTCAGGGCACTGCGCAAAGCCCACGCCCTCCACTATGCGGGCGACCAGCATCTGGGCACCGTGTTCCACCACGGCGTGGACGACTTCGGCGACGCCAACTATTCCTTCTGCGTCCCCTCCATCGCCAATCTCTATCTGCGGTGGTGGGAACCGCTCGAACCCGGCGCCAACCGCCAGCCCGGCCAGGGCCCGATCTACGGCGAACACCTCGACACCTTTGGCAATCATGTCACCTGCCTGGCCGTGGCCAACCCGGACAAGAAACCCAACGGCGGCGACAAGCTGACCACCCGTGCCGCCGGCTTCGGCATCGTGCGCTTCAATAAGAAGACCCGCAAGATCACCATGGAATGCTGGCCGCGCAATATCAACATTGCCGCCCCCGGCGCCAAGCCCTACCCCGGTTGGCCGATCACCATCGACCAGACCGACAACTACGGCCGCAAAGCCGTCGCCCACCTGCCAACCCTCAAGTTCAAAAGCGCGAAGAACCCGGTCATCAAAGTCATTGACGAAGCGAGCGGTGAATGGGTTTACGCCCTGCGGATCAACGGCGACACCTTCCAGCCGAAGGTATTCAAAAAAGGCACCTATACCGTCAGCGTCGACGGCAAGCTCCTGCAAGGACTCAAGGCCGAAATGCTGAACGACCCGCAGGTGGTCGAAGTGGACTGAGCTTGGGAGCCTGCCTGAAAAATGGCAGGGATGCCTTTCCGAAGCGTCCGCGTCTTTGGCAGGGACGCTTTTCCGAAGCGTCCGCGTCTTTGGCAGGGACGCTTTTCCGAAGCGTCCGCGTCTTTGGCAGGGATGCCTTTCCGAAGCGTCCGCGTCTTTGGCAGGGACGCTTTTCCGAAGCGTCCGCGTCTTTGGCAGGGACGCTTTTCCGAAGCGTCCGCGTCTTTGGCAGGGACGCTTTTCCGAAGC
>JAIPKB010000250.1 GCA_021733795.1 Akkermansiaceae bacterium
TGATGAGTTCCATGAACGAGGCGATCCGCTGTCTCACAGTTCACCACCAATATGTGTTTGATAATGATCCGGATGTGGATTGGAGCGAATACGAACGGATGCTCAATTGGATGCCATACAAAGCGATCAACCACGATTCACCGCAAAGGGTCCTGCGGGAAATGCTAAGGCCAGAAGGTTGACTCGCCCGCCATGGCGAATGGAAGCCCTCTCGCCCGACATCGCCAAGAAGCTGCTCAACCGCGACTTTGCCAATCTGGTGGCCCGCGTGCAAAAGGGTGGCAAGCTGACCCGTGTTGAGCGGGCGATGCTGCAAGCCATGGCCACCGGCACCGGGGCTGCTCCTGCCACCGCCGCCTCTTACGTTGAACTGGCCGCCATCCTGGGAGCCACCCGCCAGTCGATCAACACCTGGAAGAAGCGCAAGGACGCCCCGAAACCGGCCGCTAACGGACTGCATGACGTGGCCGCGTGGCGGGAGTTCATGCGTCGCAACGATCTCAAGGGCGGGGAGCCCGCCACCCAGGACGCCGCTGACATCGAGTCATCGCTGAAAGCCCGCAAGCTGCTCGCCGAGGTGGAGGAGCGGGAACTGCGGCTGGGCATCCGGCGCGGCGACTATGTGGCGGTCGAGGAAGTGCGCCAAACCTGGACCGAGTTCGTGGCGCAGGCAACGGCGATGCTCCGCAAGAAATTCGAGCAGGAACTGCCACCGATCCTGTCGGGCCTCGACGCCACCGGCATCCAGGAGGAAGCCCGCCGCGCCATCGACGAGGTGTTGACGATTCTCCATCAGGGCGAATGAATACCATCGAACCGGCCCGCAAAAGACTCGAACGGATCTGGCGCAATGCCTGGCGTCCACCCGACCGCCGTCCTCCGTGGGCATGGTGCGAGGATCACATCACCTCGATCCCATACTCGCCGATTCCCGGCCGATTCCGCTCGGGCAACTCGCCGTGGATGCGCGAACCGATGGAAGCGCTGATGGATCCGCGCATCCGCATCGTGAGCATCATCGCTGCCATTCAAAGCGGCAAGACCAGCGTGGGCGAACTCGGCCTCTGCCACATCATCGCCAACAATCCAGGCCCCACGCTGTGGCTCGACCAGACCGACGACGACGCCAAGGACCAGAGTGAGAGCCGGCTCCAGAAGCTTTTCGACGAATGCCTGCCGGTCAAGGCGCTCTATCCGGCCAACCGCCACAAGCGGCGCAACACCACGATCCACTTTGCCAACGGCATGACGCTGTGGGTGTTGGGGGCCAACAACAAGACCAACCTCCAGCGACGCTCGATCCGCTGGCTCGTCTGTGATGAAACCTGGAGGTACAAAACCGGCCACATGGCGGAGGCCGAAGCCCGTGTCACCGCATTCGGCTGGCTGGGCAAGTGTCTGTTCATGAGCCAGGGCGGCGAGGACGACGACGACACCCACCGCAAGTATGAAACCACCGACATGCGCGAGTGGACCTTCGCCTGCCCGCACTGCCACCAGCGCCAGCCGTTCAAGTGGGAGCAGGTGGAATGGAGCAAGGACGCCCGCGACGAGTCCGGCGAGTGGGATTTCCAGAAGGTGCGGGACACCACGACAATGACCTGCGCGTCGTGCAACCACTACTTCGAGGACAGCGACCGGACGCGCCGCGAATTGGGCCTAACCGGGCGCTACGTGGTCACCAACCCGAACGCGCCCAAGGAGAACGCCGGATTCCACTGGAACGCCCTCTGTGCCATGAGCTGGGGCCGTCTGGCCGAACTCTATCTGCGGGCAAAGGCGGCGGCCCGGAAAGGCGACGTGAGCTTGATCCAGCAGTTCTATCAAAAGCGGCTGGCACTGGCGTGGCGTGAATACCTCGAAGACTACAAACTCGACATCGTCCCGGGCGGCTACCTCAAAGGTGAAACCTGGGACGGCGAGGCGGGCGTGGATGCCAATGGGCGGCTGGTTCCTGCCGGGGAACCGTGCGCCTGCCCGCTGCGGATCCTCACGGTGGACTGCCAGCTTGATCACCTGTGGCTGGTCGTCCGTGCGTGGGCCGAGGATGGATCGAGCCGCCTGATCTGGAACGAACGGGTGCTCACCTTCACCGACGTGCAAACGGTCCAGGAGCGCTTCGGCATCCATCCAAACCTCGTGTTCATCGATGCCGGTTATGCCACCTACGATGTCTATCGGGAATGCGCCGCCCACGGCTGGACCGCGCTCATGGGCGACAAACGCGCCACGTTCACGCACAAGGTGAAGGGCAGCAAGTCCATCGAGCGGTTCTATTCGCCGCGCCGCAAGGTCGTGTTGGGCCGTGGGCAGTCGTGCTCGGTGTTCTACTGGTCAAACCTCAACATCAAGGACACGCTGGCCCGCCTGCGCCGGAATCAGAACCCGGACGACGGCCCGGTGTGGGAGGTGCCCGACGACATCGACGAGGACTATCTCGCCCAAATGGAAGGCGAGCACCGGATCAAAAAGGGCGGCAAGTGGCTGTGGGAGAGAATCGGCAGCCGACCGAATCATTACTGGGATCTGGAGTCCATGCAGGCCACGGCAGCCACCATGCTCAAGATCGTGGGACGGGAGGCGGTGGGAGATTGCTTGACGGCCCCACAGGAAGCCATAGCATCCGGACCGTGATACAAATCTTCCTCGCGTTTTTCCTTTGCGTCGTTCCAGCCGGGGCGATGCAGATATTCGTCAAGACCCTAACCGGCAAGACGATCACCCTCGAAGTGGAGGCATCGGACACAATCGAGAATGTCAAAACCAAGATCCAGGACAAGGAGGGCTTTCCGCCGGGGCAGCAACGACTGACATTCGCGGGCAAGGTTCTGGAGGACGGACGGACGCTTTCAGATTACAACATCCAGAAGGAATCCACACTCCATCTCACCCTTCTGCCCACCTCCTCCGACCTCGGCCTGAGGATGGCAAGCCCTCCGGACGCCAGCGGGACCGCGGTGCTTTCGGTGCGAGCCAACAGTTCGGCAACAGGCAGGATCGAGCATTCTCCGGACCTCGTCGAGGGGTCCTGGACCACGGTGGCCGTGGATGTCGAACTTGGGCCGGACTGGACCGGGGTGAATGTCACCGTTCCGGTTGCGGGCCGCGGCTTCTTCCGCCTGGTGGTGCCTTGATCCGCTCCGGTTGACACCCCGGACGAGGCGTCATGAAAACTCCGATCCTCCTCGCCCTGCTGGCGCTCCTGACCTCCTGCACCACCCCGCCCCAAGTCAGCGGCACCTTCACCTCCAAGGACGGCCAGATCACGGTGCATCCGGACGGCCGTTTTGAACTCGTCGTCGAACCCCGCAGCTCCAAGTAAGCCATGAACAGCATCGAAGCCTTCACCGACTGGTTCAATTCGCTGGGTTTCCGCCATTTCAGCGCCGGGGAATTCACCAGCTACTTCGTGGCGCGGCGAAAAGGCATCCGCAATTCCGTGCCGTCCCGCATCCTGTGGAAGAACCTCGTTCCCACCCTGCGGATTGTGGACGACCTGCGCGAGCACCTGGGGCGGCCCTGCCACATCCTGAGTTCCTTCCGCTCGCCCGACTACAACAAGACGGTCGGTGGTGCCCCGCTCAGCCAGCACCTCAAATTCAACGCACTGGACATCACCTTCCCCGGCGTGAGTCCGGTGCGCGTCCATGCGATCCTCAGAATGTGGCGCGACCAGGGGAAGTTCACCGGCGGGCTCGGGCTCTATCGGAAATCCGGATTCGTCCACATCGACACGCGGGGCAACAACGCGGATTGGCAGGGGAGTTGACTCAAGTTGTCGAGGATCATACTGAAAGCGCTTTGTCAGTTGCATCGACCAACCCTCTGAGAAACCGAATGGCCTTCGCCAGATCCTCGCGCTTCACTGGATGGGGCTTGGAAGGCCCTCCATCGTCGGGTAGTTTTGAACGGTGAACAATATCTCCCCGTTTGCTGAGAAGTTGGTCGAGCGTCTCCTTGGATGAGGACTGGACGAAATTGGACCACTTCCAATGCTGCGTCACATCCAAACCGACATAATCGAGGAAGAGCTTCCGGGTTTTGTCGGAAGTCGGATTGTGGAACCGTTTCAGTTCTTCCTGAAGGCGCGCATGCATGAACTTCTCGGCATGACCTGCATCACCGAGATGTCTGCCGATGGTCACCTCGTGGATTAGATCCTCTACGTAAGTTTCCCATGCGGTGAGCGCCATGACCAGGCCTGCTCGCTTGAGAACCTCGGCGTTCTTCGGAGGCGGCTTCGACTGACTGTCGAAGTGCGCCAACAAATCTTCCGCATCTTGGATGGAAGCATCAAACAACTCGCGTGCTTTCGTCATGCGGGCTTCACCTATCAGTTCACGCGGGGAGCGCAAGTCAAAACTTTGAAATCTCTCCGTTGACACCAGCCACCGGACATGGCCCGAGGACTATTCATCACCGGTTTCACGGTTTCGGAAGTATTGGCGATCCAGCGGCGTGCCAAGGACCTGCTCATGGAAGGCAAGACCATCATGAACTGGAACGACGCCGAAACCTCCGTCGCCAAGCAGTTCACCTTGCCCATTGACCAGGTGCTCGACGAATGCGCCCACGCCCTGCGGGTGCTGGATCCAGCCACCTACGGCCGCCCCCGCATCGCCGTCGCCTCGTTCATCTCCGGATACCTCGCCAAATGAGCCGCCTCAAATCCATCGCCAGACTGTTCCTGCCGCCCGTGTTTGTCCCCAAGGCATGGGGCTCGCCGTTTGAGTCCGCCAACTGGTCGCCCCGCCGTGGGTCCGTCCCGGGTGCCGCCCCCACCGATGCGCGCAACGAACTCACCCCGGGAGTGCGCACCGAACTGGTGAGGAAATCGCGCTACCTCCACAAGAACAGCGGGTTTGTCAGGGAACTGGTGGCCAACATGGCGATCTACTCGACCGGTGATGGCATCCGCGTCCAGGCGCAATCAGGCGACCCCACATGGAACCGTGCCGCCGAGGAATATTTTGCATTCTGGTCGGCACGCTGCGAGATCACCAGGCGGTTTTCGTTCGAGGAATGCCAGGCGCTCGTCTGCCGGGGGATGGACATCGATGGCGAATACTTCGTCCACAAAACCCGCGACGGCGAGGGCGAACCGCGCATCCAGTTGCTCGAAAGCCACCGGATCGGCGACCAGTTCGGATCCAGGGAAACCGTGGATGGGGTGGGGCTCGACGCCTGGGGTGCCCCGGTGTTCTACCGGGTGTTCGAGGACGACGGCAAAGCCCACGACCTTCCGGCCCCGGCGGTCATGCACATCCACGAGCCGGAGTGGGCGGGCGGAGTCAGGTCGCACCCCACCATCCAACATTCGATCAATCATGTGCTCGATGAAATGGAACTCCTTGCCCTGGAGAAGCACGCGGTCAAGGACAACGCCGACGTGTCCCGCATCCTCAAGACGGCTCGCGGCGAACTCGACGACAACGGTGACTTCGTGGTGGGCGGTGCCGGTGGCGACACGGAAACCAGCGACCCGGTGAGTCTGCAACGCATCGTTGGTGGAAAACTAGTGGCCCTCAAGCCTGACGAATCGCTCGACAGCTTCCAGTCGAACCGCCCGAGCCCCACGTTCACCGGATTCCTCGAACACCTGCGGCGTGACTCGGCGCTCGGCATGATCCCGTTCGAGTTCGCGGCGGATTCCAGCAAGATTGGCGGCGCGGGCGTCAGGCTGGTCGTCGCCAAAGCGGATCGGCGGTTTTCCTTCCGTCAAATGATCCTGGAGCGCCGCCTGATCAAGCCGGTGTGGGCCTACGTGATCGGCGACGCCATCGACCGGGACATCCTGCCTCCAATGCCAGGATGGTGGAAGATCGCCACGGTGCCACCGAAGCGGGTTACAACGGATGCGGGTCGCGAAGCCCAACAGAACCGCGCCGACGTGGAGATGGGCCTCAAGACGCTCAGCGACCACTACGCCGAACTGGGTGCCGATTTCGGTGAGGAAATCGAACGGCGGGCCAGCGATGCGAAGTTGATCCTGGACACCGCCCAAAAATACGGTGTGCCAATCGAAATGCTCTGGAAGCCGTCGGGCTCCGCGTTGACACCGCCGCCGGGGCGTGAATCCGCTCCTACTCCCCGGTGATTGGTTGATCCAGCCCGAAGCCCTGCGCTCGATGGCGCTGGCAGTCCGTTCGTTCCGTGATCGTGGCACAGCCCTGCCCAAGGCCGATCAGTCCAGCCAACTGCTCACTGTCGAGGACGGCATCGGCACCGTGGCCATCGAAGGCCCTATCCTCCGCAAGCCCAGCCTCTTCGCCCGCGTGCTGATGGGGGCATCCGGATCCGAGGAAATTGGAGCGGCCATCCGCGAGGCTGGAGAACGTGACGACATCAAGGCGGTGTTCCTGGACATCGATTCTCCTGGTGGCACGGTGGCCGGCACTCCGGAACTCGCCGCCGCCGTGGCTTCCCTCAACGAGCGCAAACCGGTCTATGCGTTCTCTTCCGGCCTGATGTGTTCGGCCGCCTACTGGATCGCCTCCCAAGCCCGCGCCATCTACGCCACGCCATCCGCCCAGGTCGGGTCCATCGGAGTGGTGCAGGCGGTGATCGACGACTCGGCCGCACTCGCCAGCGAAGGAATCAAAGTCGAGGTGTTCTCGGTCGGCAAATACAAGGCGATGGGAGCCCCCGGCACACCCCTAACCGACGACCAGCGCGAACTCATCCAGTCCAACCTGGCCGAGATCGCCGGGGAGTTCCACGCCGCCGTGCTGGCCCGTGGTCGATCGATCCCTGTCGAAGCGATGGAAGGCCAGACCTTCAGCGGTCGCCAGGCCCAGCGGTTCAACCTTGCGGGGATGGTTCCCGACCGCGCCGAAGCCATGCGCCGCCTCAAGGTTTACCATGCGTCGGTTGACACGGGAACCCGGGCGATGAATGTCACACTCGAAGACCAACTTGCCGAAGCCCACACCCAGGTGGAAACCCTCCAACGGGATTATCAAGCCCAGACCGATCTGCTAACCGAAGCGTCCGCCACCCAGGAGTCGCTGCGCGGCGAAGTCGAACTGCTCTCAGCGGAACTTGACACGCTGAAAGCCGAACGCGACACCGCCACCACCAACGCCACCACGCTGCAGGGCCAGGTCACCGCCACCCAAGCCCGGGCCGACGAACTGCAGGCACAGGCCACGACCCTCCAATCCCGCGTCACCGAACTGGAGGCTTCGCAGACCGACTTCGACCGTCGCCTGCAATTGGAGGTCGCCCGCGTGGTCGCCTCCACCGGCACCACCATGCCGGTCCGGGTGACTCCCGCCGGTGACCAACCGCAGGCTGCCGAACTCCACGCGCAGTTTGCCGCGATCACCGATCCCACCGCGCAAACCGCCTTCTGGCGCAAGCTCACCCCTGAACAGCAAGCCCTCATCCTCAAGCACCAAGCCTGATCGCCCGTCCACAGCCTAGCTCTAACCAAACACCACCACCATGTCCAATACCCTCACCAACGTCAAAGACATCAAGGTCGCCCAGCGCGCGCTCATGCCGTTCATGGCCCAGCTCCTGCCGGTCACCGCGTTCTCGATCGATTTCAGCCCGCAACCCGCCGAGAAGCTCGACACCGTGCGCGTGCCTCTCGTCGGCGCGCCCAGCGCATCGAGCGACTTCGAGGGCGACTACACCGCCAACGCCGATTCCACGGTGACGGTGGCCCCGGTCGTGCTCAACCGCCACAAGTTCAAGACCGTCCACGTCACCGCCCGGGAATCGGCCGAGACCGCCCTCAACACGCTCGAAACGCTGGTCGAGGCGGCTGCCCAACAACTCGCCCAGGACGTGCTGGTGGACATCCTCTCGGTCATCACCCAGGCCACCTACGGCACCCCCGGCATTCCCGCACTCGCCGCCACCAACTTCGACTACAAGAAGGTGCTCGGTCTGCGCGAGGCCTGCGGCAATGCCAAAATGCCGCCCAACCCACGGGCCCTGGTGCTCGACGCCGGTTACTACACCAACCTGCTCGCCGATGATGTGGTTGCCAAGAGCTTCAACCTCAACCTCAACGCCCCGGCGGTCACCGAGGGGATGGTCCGCCGTCTGGCCGGCTTCAATCTCCACGAAACCACCATCATCCCCTCCGACCACGCGGAAAAGCTGGTGGGGTTCGCGGCTCACGCGAGTGCGGTTGCCGTGGCGATGCGCTACCTCCAGCCGGTGGCCGACTACCAGCAGGCCGGTGCCGTCACCGACCCCAGCACGGGCATGACCTTCGGTTACCTGCGCTTCACCGACACCCGCGCCAACAAGATCTTCGTCACCATCGAATGCCTCTACGGCTTCGTGGCCGCCAAGACCGACGCCCTCAAGCGCATCGTCAAACCGTAAGCCAACCCCAACCAACCCGCACCATCACCATGATTCCATTCAGTCAAACCGGCAACGCCGGCTCCACCCTCAGCCATGTCGTCGTTCCCGCTGGCGGGCGCGACCGCATCCGCGTCCAGTATGTGAGCGCCACCTCCGACAAGGCGGCCTCGCTGCT
>JAIPKB010000251.1 GCA_021733795.1 Akkermansiaceae bacterium
CGTCAAATGGCGCGCGACAAACGACCCCGGCGTCTGGCAGGCAGGAGGATGCCGGAACGCACATCCCTCCGGCCCCACCGAGATGAAGACACCGAAATACCGCCCAGGCTCCACCAGCCGCATCACCGTCACCAGCGTTCGAGAAGATGCCTGCCCGTTCAACACCGACACGCCCGAAAACCTCCACCGGTTCTGGCTGGAGATCATCGCCACCCAACCCGACCACGAACCCGACAAGGAGAGCGTGGTGGTCGTCATGATGAACTCCCGCCTCCGCCCCTACGCCTGGCACCGTGTGAGCCTCGGCTCGGTCAACGAATGTTCCGCCCAGCCAAGGGAGATTCTGCGCCCTGTCATCGTGTCTGGAGCTTTCGGATTCGCCCTGATGCACAACCACCCATCGGGCGACCCCGGCCCCTCGCGCGCCGACGAAGCGATCACCCGCCGGATTAACGAGGCTGCCGCCCTGTTGCAAATCCGCTTCCTCGACCATGTCGTCGTCGGAGATCCCGCACCCGGCCGTAGCCCCTACTTTTCGTTCCGGGAAGCCGGGCTGGTGAGCTGACAAACAATCCGCGCGCCAACGGACGAAGCGAACGCAACATGGTGAAAACTATGGAGGGGGCCGTCGTGCGGATGGTGCGCGACAACCCGCGAGGATGGCTGGCAGGAGGATGGATGTCGGAACGCACAACCCTCCGGCATCCACAGATACCATGAGATCCCAAGATACCAAAGCCGAGCAGATCACCTTCGGAGTTGAACTCGAAACCACCCTCCCCGCCACGTCCGGCGTCAACGTCGGCGGCTACCACTGCGGAGCTCCCGTGCGCGTGGGGGCCGATACCACCACCAACCAGCCGCTCAACGCCCCCACCTTCAACGGTAACCACTGGAAGGCCGAGCGCGACGGGTCCATCCGCATCACCACGGGCCGTGTGGCCTGCGAGTTTGTCTCACCCATCCTCCACGGAGCCGCCGGGGTCGAGAACCTGATTCAATTCGTCGAGTGGGCCAACGCCATCGGGGCGAACGTGAACGCCTCGTGCGGCTGCCACATCACCGTGGGCGTGGCCTCGATCATCGGCACCAACGACCCGCAGGCGATGAGCCAATTCGCCCGCAAGCTCGCCCACATCGCCCGCTGGCACGCCATGAGCCTCTATGGCCAGACGGGCACCGGACGCCACCTCAACCACTACAGCCACGTGCTCGACGACAGCGTGGGCGGCTTGGTCAGGCGGATGGAACGGGCCACCCAGCCGAACCGCAAGGCCGACGCCGCCAACCGCTGCGGGCGCGGCATGCTCAACCTCCGCAAGCTCTTCACCCACGGCGTCATCGAATTGCCGACGCGTGCCCGCGTCGCCCTGCGGGCAGCCTATGGCTGGCTATCTCGCTCCGCTCGGTTCCGGGTATTTGCCGGCACGCTCAATCGCCACAAGCTGATGCATCATCTCGCCACGGTGTTGGGCCTCTGCCGCCGCGCCGCCGAAATCGAATGCCTCGGTGCCTTCACGAAGAACAAGGCGCAAGCCAAACGCACTTCATCCGCCACCACTGCCCTGCGCTTCCTCTGGGATTACCTCGGATGGACCGGGAGCAAGCGCCCCGTCGCCCTGGGTTTGGTCGGCCCCCTGCACGCCGAATTCAAAACCTACCGGGAAGCCGCCGTGCGGATGTGCCAGCGCTTCGACGCCCGCTTCCCCTACGCCAATCTCTAACCGTCCCCAAAGCCATGTGTGTGATCCTTGTATGCCCTGAGAACGTGCGCCCTGATCGTGCCACTCTCGATGCCTGCCACAAAGCCAATCCCCATGGGGCCGGGGTGGCGTGGCGCGAAGACGACCGGGTCCGCTGGATGAAGGGACTCGAACCGGAGGAACTCGAATCCCTGATCGCCGGTCTATCCGGTGAGATCGTGATCCATTTCCGCTGGGCGAGCGTGGGGGAGGTGACGCTGAAGCTCTGCCACCCGTTCCCGGTCACCGCCAACGCCACCACCCGCTTAACCGGCCATGCCCGCGCCGTGCTCTTCCACAACGGCACGTGGGGCGACTGGCGCGAGACCCTGCGCAGAATGCCCCGCCACCGGAGGCCCGACGGCCTGCTCTCCGACACCCGGGTCGCCGCCTCGCTGGTTGACCTGTGCGGGAGTGAGGTGCTCGAACGCCTCCCCGGTCGCTGGGTGTTCTTCGAGCGGGACTTCACCGAACTCTTCGGCGACTGGCAGCGGTGGGACGGCATGCGCGTGAGCAACCTCAATTTCGAGCGCCATCTCAACAGCCACCAACAGCCCACCCTCAAGCTCTCCGCCACCTGCGGCAACCCGGCTACCCGGAAGCCCCGCAAGTGAGCCCACAAACGAAAACAACGAACCAAAAACAGCAAACCATGAAGACAACCATCCGCATCGCCGCCACCGAGACGGCAACCTACAATTCATCCTCCTGGTTCCCGCCACCGCCGCCACCGCAACTGCTCACCGAACGGCAGATGTGCAACTGGCTGAATGTGAGCAAACGCCACCTGTTCTGCTGGAGAAAAGCCAAGCTGATCCCCTACCTCAAAATCGGCCGGGCCGTGAGGTTCCGCGTCGCCGATGTCCAGCGCGCCCTTGAAACCATGACCATTGAATCCCAACCCTGATAGCAACCAATGAAACGCACCTACAAACTGATAGCCAGCCGTGGCAACGAGATTGTCTTTGACGACCGCCTCCAAGCCGGCACCCCCCGCGACGCCCGCAAGGAACTGAAGAAACTGCTCGGACTGCAAAGCCTGAGTGGCATCGTCTATTTCATCACCGAAATCCCCGTGGACCTGATCCGCAGTCTTGTGGATGCCAGGATCGCGGAAATCGCCGGGGGTGATCCGCTGGACATCATCCTCCCCGACGATGTCAAAGACGTGGTCATCGAGCATCTCACGCCCATCCTCAGCCGTCTGGCCACGCCGGAACCACCCACCATTCCCTTCGATCCACAGGTGGATCTTCCGGCTCCAGATTGGGGGCTCATCAAGCGCCACTACCGCCGCTATGGCAACCCGGAGGCCACCGCCGCCAAATACGGCATCGACCTTGAAACGCTCGAAACCCGTGCCAACCAGGAGGGCTGGGCATCATGATCGAGGTCAAACGCTACCGAAAGCCCGACGGCTACCAGACCCGGTATTGGGGGATCTACGTGGACGGAGAACTGCTCGCGGTGGTGGTCTATCGGAAGGGAGCACAGGCCATTGCCGATCTCATACTGAAAACCCGTGCTGGAAAGGCGGCGAGTGATGCGGCGTAGGTGGGCCTGAACGCATCCCAACCCGCATCCAATCGGTCCGGCTCCAGCCAATCGCCCAACCGGCACCCATCGAAAACCACACTTGCCGGGGCGGCGCAATCTGCCAGGATCGCGGCGACATCGTTCATGCGGTCGCATCCATACCGGAATTTTGGTTTTACAGGGAAAAGCACATTTGCGGAGGGCGTTGTGTTTGGGTGTTCAGTGAGAGTAGGCGAGCTTTGCCCGCGAGAACGGCAAAACCCCGGAACGGAACAAGGGTGGCACAGGACGCGAATCATGCGAGTAGCGCCGCTGCCTGAGTTCCCGGACGGGGCCAGCCAAAGGGCGTTCGTAGCCGAGAAGGTGCATGAACTTCAAATCATCAAATAGGTTGGCACGGCCTCCGCTATTGGTTGGCGCGTGGGTTCATTTTTTCGCATGCACGGGCAGGTGGACAATGAAATAGGAGTGGTCCTCGTCGAACTCGAATTCGGGCGGAGGCGACCCGTTTTTCCGCATCGCACGGAGGATTTTCGGGATGCCGGTCGAGCGTCCCTCGGTTATTTACGAGTTCCTTGAGGCAATCGCCGATGCTGCGGTTGCGATAGCGCCGCGGGATGGCCTTGCCCCGGCGGAGTCGGTCAAGCCGCACCGAGCGGTCTGGTCCGGGACAGTTGACGATTCGCCTGAGCTGGTGCCATCTGACGCCGGAGGCGGATTGAGGTGCTGGTCGAACGGATCAAGGGGCTGCGGTGAGGACGCGATTGACGATTGACGATTGACGAGTTTTGATTTTTGAAGTGATGGAGGCGGCCTGCGGGCAACATTCAAAATCCAACATTCAAAATCCAAAATCATCAATCGACTCCGATAGGTGTTGGGGGTGCTCGGGTTCCGGCGCGACCCGCACCGGAGACGGCCTGCGGCGGGCCGCCACAGCCACATGCATTCTGTTTCCTGATACGCAGCTGCCGGCTGCAATCAATCAAAGTCGTCCTTGATGGGTGGTGAAGCCCCTTGACAGGATCTGCCGGACCCGGTATCGTATTCCCGTCCGGTAGCCGCCAAAGCAGCCTGTTCCCATGAAACCATCCAAGCACATCAACCTGAAAAGCCGGGCCGCTGCCAAAGCCGCCTCCCGGAGGGAATACCGCAAACGCTTGGAAAACGGCGAATCCCCGGAAGTCCTCCAACGGGAGAATTCCATCTTCCCGCCGGGCTTTTTTGAAAACGGTCGCTTTCTGAACCTTGCCTCAGTTGTCGGGAAGTGAAGCAGCGGGAGTCAGGCATCCGCATCCTTTCCAGCGCCGCGTCCACCTCGGATTTCCGGAACCTGACGGCGCGGCCGATCTTGAAATACGGGATCAATCCGGCCATGCGCCAGCGGTAGAGGTTGCGTTTGCTCACGCGGAGGTAGGCGCAGGCGTCTTTTTCGGTGAGTAGTGGATCGGTGGTTGGTTCGGTGCGCGGCGGGTCAGTTGGCTGGTCCATGCCGGTGTTGGCCGTGTCGACCCCTGTCTAACGGAATCAGTGGCGACAAATGGTGACAACCAGCTTGCCACGGCGGTTCCAGTTGGCAAAAATGGCCAAAAATACTGATGGCCCATAGCGGCCAATTCAGGCCATAATGGGTTGAAATATGCAAACCGAAACAGAAAACAGTGACACTACGAATCAGAAGGTTAGGGGTTCGAGTCCCTTCGGGTGTACCACTCATTTTCAATGAGTTACACTGAAAACGACCTGCCGGAGGAGTCTGCTATTGCCCGAACCAGCCCGAACAATACCCTCCATCTGCTTGCGGGTTCAAATCTCCGCTATTATTACTACTCCACTGATGGCGGCTTGACCTGGGCCGCCGCTCCACTCGCGTCCTCCTTCGGGGTTTGGGGCGACCCCTGTGTGGTGGTGGACACCAATGACAACTATTACTTCTTCCATTTGTCCCACCCTGCTGCGGGAAGTCCACCGACCCCGGGTTCTTGGATCGACCGGATCGTCTGCCAAAAGCTCACCGCCTTTGGCGAAACCTGGTCCGACGGTAGCCACACCGGCCTCAACGGCACCAAGGCCCAAGACAAGGAATGGGCCGTGGTTGACCGCACGAACAACCGGATTCACGTGACCTGGACCCAGGTCGACACCTTCCCGGCTCCTGCCGGAATCACCTACTGGACCGAACTCGTGGATTCCGGGTGGAGCAACGTATTCTACCGCGCAGGCTCGAGCTAACAAATCCGGCCGCTTCCTGATTGCCTTGTCAGCAGTCCTGCTCGGTGACCACGATGGCTGGCGACCGTTGCCAGGGCGTCCCATTCCCTTCCGTGATGCAAGGGTCGTTGCGACCACCTGCCGCAGGCGCCATGGCGGATATTTGCACGAGACACATGAGCAATCGATGATTGATTCCGCACCGGTGGGATTTGACCGCTGATTGCGCTGGGAACCGCTGGGACCGCAGTGGGTATGGATTTCAGCGAAATCAGCGGACTTCAGCGTTCCAGCGGCCATCTTATTTCTGCTAGAGTCACCTTCTGTCACCACCTCGTTCATTGCCGGCGTTGCAGGGCGAGCGCTACCAGCTTGGCCGCTTGCTTGCGGATGGCTGAAACTTGCGCCGCGGTTGGTTCCTGCCCTTCCGCAAGCGTCATCGCATGACACAACTCGGCGAGGGCATCCCGCATGGCAAGGAATTTGGGCCGCTTGGCGGGATGCGCTGGCATCCCTCCAACCACCCCGGCATAGCAATCCGCCAAATCCTCCCGCATCACCTTGCGCGCACGCTCGGGCGTGAACCGCTGGTCCACCGCCGCAACGGCGACCTCAAACCCGCGGATCCAGCCACCCAGGGTGATCAAAAGCGCCAGATCCTCGTCTTTGAGTAACCCCAACTCGATTTCCACATCTAACTGCATTGCCGCAAGCTCCTTTTTCAATTGCGGCACGTTCTTGTTCCCGGCCAGTTCCAACAAACCCGCCGCATGCGGGCTCACCCGGCTGCCTATGCCCAGCGCCTTGGCATAACGCGTCAATTCCTTAGCCAGCTCCCCCACCCTTTCCAACTGCCCGGTCTGCACCACCAGGAACCCGTCGGCGATGAGAAATCCCAGCTCAAGCGCCAGATCCTCCCGTTCCATCGGCATTCGTTCCGGGAGTTTCCTCGCCACGTCCCCTAACGGCAGCGGCATCAGGAACTGCAGGGTCTCGAACACCTTTGAAATCGCCGGCACAGCGGAATGGTGATCCGCCTCCTCCCGATAGTGATCCACCTCACCCACTTGCGCCAACCGCGAATCATCCGGCAGGTCGGCCGCAAGCGCGTGGTGGTCCTCCACTTTCACCTCCGGTTGCGTCTTGAACTCCGGCTTCAGCGCCTGCAGCCAACCCTGCGAGGCGCTCGAATTGTCGTTCGGATCCCGTTTGAAGTGGATGATCTTGAAGCTTCCGCCGGGACTCTGCTCTGAACCCATCTCCGTGAATCCGGGAGGTGGAAAATCATCCGCCTTCGTCATCGCAGGCAGCACGCACGCCATCGCCAGGAGAATCCTCGGGCGGAGCAAGGACATGAGTGCCAGGAGTTTGTCGTTCGGGTGATTGATCATGGCGGTTGACTGGTAAAGAATTGGTTTTTGAGCAACCTAACCCGGAGTGCACTCCGGGGGTGGAACAGTGATTGGTTGACTAGCGCGTTCGCCCATATCATCCGCATCCACCGGGCAAAGTAACGCAATTCCGGCTTTTTTGAACATTTTTATGTCCTCATCTGGTGTTTTTCGATCTTTCGGCGTAACCTGTCCCGTTGGTTGCGGATAAGAGGGATGAGGAGACCCATCATGAAGACCATCCATTTCCCAACGATACCCGCTCTGCTGCTGTTGGCGCTGGCAGCTATGGGGCAGGAAGTTCCACCAGGGGCCTTCCGCAGCCAGTTCTCCGACCGGCCCACCTCATTCCTGATTCCCTACCTCAGCCGGCGGCTCATCTCGGGGGCTGGCGACAGCACGGTGCGCGTCTGGGATGTTGCGGGCGGGAAGGAGAGCGGGCGGCTTCGCTTTGGCGATTCATCCAGCTACACCCATGCCGTGGGCTTGTCGCCGAACGGCGATGTGGCCTTCGCTCTGGTCGAGCCTGGCCATCTGGTGGTGGCCAGGGTGCCGTCGCCGAAATGATCGTCTCCCATCGCCAACCCCATCTATTCATGAACGATCCCTCCACCTGCCCGGTCTGTGGTGGCCCGCTTGCCCGGGGGAGCCGCAGCGGCATGTGCCCCGCCTGTCTGTTACGCGCGGCCATGGGGGATGATTCCACGCTGTGCCAGGCTCCCGGCGAGGGCGGTGCGGCGCAGGCACCGCCCGCACTGACCGAACAACCCGGCACCCGCATCGGCCACTACAAGCTGCTGGAGCAAATCGGCGAGGGCGGTTTCGGCGTCGTGTGGATGGCCGAACAGGAGGAACCGGTGCGCCGACGGGTCGCGCTCAAAATCATCAAGCTGGGCATGGACACCCGTGAGGTGGTGGCCCGCTTCGAGGCCGAACGCCAGGCGCTGGCCTTGATGGAGCACCCCAACATCGCCAGCGTCTTCGATG
Organism: Akkermansiaceae bacterium; assembly: GCA_021733795.1. GTDB lineage: Bacteria > Verrucomicrobiota > Verrucomicrobiia > Verrucomicrobiales > Akkermansiaceae > Luteolibacter. Next base: position 7,868 of record JAIPKB010000251.1, read on the forward strand.
GCGGAGCCACCGCCACCGGTCGGCCCTATTTCGTGATGGAATTGGTGAAGGGTGTGCCCATCACCACTTACTGCGACGCCAACCAGCTCACGACGCAGGAGCGGCTGGAGCTGTTCATGGAAGTCTGCCACGCCGTCCAGCACGCGCACCAGAAAGGCGTCATCCACCGCGACCTCAAGCCGTCGAACATTCTGGTCACCGTCAAGGATGACCGGGCGGTGCCCAAGGTCATCGACTTCGGCATCGCCAAGGCGACGCAGGCGACACTCACGGCGCAAACGCTCTTCACCGGCCTCAACCAACGGATCGGGACGCCCGACTACATGAGCCCGGAGCAGGCGGGCCTCGGCAGCCTGGACGTGGACACCCGCAGCGACATCTATTCGCTCGGCATCCTGCTCTACGAACTGCTGACCGGCCGCCCGCCCTTCGACCCGGAAACGCTGCTGGCCGCCGGCTACGATGCGGTCATGCGGGTGATCCGCGAGGAGGAGCCGCCGAAACCCAGCACGCGGCTGAGCACACTGACCCCGG
>JAIPKB010000252.1 GCA_021733795.1 Akkermansiaceae bacterium
CGGCTTTGCCCCCCCCCGCCCAACCCTGGCCGGCGAAGGCCTTGGGTCTGATGACCCGCTGTAACCCGGCGGCGGTCTTGGGTTGGACCAGTTTGATCGCGGCGCCGATTTTATCCCAATCCGCCTCGCGCGGTGCCGCCATGAGGGAGGCTTGGCATGCGATGCCCAGCATCAATGAGAGGAACGAGCGTTTCATGGCGTGAAGTCCAACATTTTCCCAGCACCTTGGCAAGGGGGATTAAAGGTGAGAACACGGCAGAGGCCCGCGTTCCTTAACCGCCCCGCTGCCGGGAAAAACCGCAAGGTGACACGGCACCTCCGGGAGGGCAGGACAAAGGGAAGAGAAAGAAGAGCCCACGTAGGTTCTATCAGGCCGCTTTTGGGCGGTGCTTTCGCGCCTCTTTGGCAGGTGGACAGGAATGTCCACCCTCCTTATGGTGGACAGGAATGTCCACCCTCCTTAAGGTGGACAGGAATGTCCACTCTCCTTATGGGTCCCCGCGAGGTGGCCGCCCGACTTCAGGACTCGTCCGTCGGTTGGTCGCGGAACAGCAGGAAGAAGATCACGGCGATCACCGCCGCCATGCCGGCGGGCAGCATCCAGTAGGTTTTCCACAGCCCGGCGGTCTGCTGCAGCAACCCGGGATCCACTCCGGCGGGCATCTTCACCGAGAACATCCGCACGAGTTGATCCAGGAAACTGAGTTCCTGCCCGCCGCGCCCCGCGGCGATCATTTCACCAAGCGCGGCACTCGATTCCCTCACCGGCCCCAGCCTGAGATCGGCGAACTTGAACCCCAGGAACATCCCCACCCCTTGGGTGAAAAACACCACCATGCTCTGGGCCTGCCCCCGGACTTCCTTGGGTGCCGTCCGGTCGGTGTACATGAACCCGGTCACGAAGAAGAAATCATAACAGATCCCGTGCAGCGCAATGCCGAAGAACAACATCCACACCACCTGCTCGGGCGCGCCGAAGGCAAACAACATATACCGCAGCACCCAGGCCAGCATTCCCACCAGGATCATCCACTTCACGCCCAGGCGCCGGAAAAAGAACGGCACCAGCAGCATGAAGAAAATCTCCGACATCTGGCCCACCGTCATCGCCGAGACCGGTTGCTCAAACCCCATGTTGCCCAAGTAGCCAGAGGTGTTCGCAAAATAATACGCCAGCGGAATGCAGATCAGCATCGAACAAATCATGAACACCAGAAACGCCGGCCTGGACAGCAGACGGAACGCGTCCAACATCAACATCGCCCGCAAGTTCACCGGTTGTCCGGCGGAGGGCGGCGGCGTGTGCGGCAGACTGAAACTGTACACTCCTAACAATACCGAACAGGTCCCCGCCATCCAGAACAAATTCGGGCTGGCCGACCACCCGAGGAAACCAGCCACCAGTCCGGCGGCGATCCAGCCGATGGTGCCCCACACCCGCACCCGCGGGAACACCTCGCGGGGAAGATGGGAGAACGCGATGGTGTTGCCCAGCCCCAGCGTCGGCATGTAGCAGAGCATGTGCCCCATGAACAACCAAACCACCAGTTTCCCGTCCCCCGCCGCCACCGCCCCGGGCACCAGCAGCATCAGCCCGCCGCCGATCAGCAGCAGCACCCCCATCACCCGCTCGGATGAGAAAAACCGGTCCGCCACCAAGCCAAGGAACAACGGGGCGATCATCGCCGCGATCGGCGCGCTGGAGTACGAGTCCCCGATGATCCCGGCCAGCTTGTTGCCGCCCAGCACCAGATAGAGTGTCACAAACCACGACCCCCAAAGGAAGAACTGCAGGAACATCATGACCGACAGACGGACGGCGGTATTGGACTGGTGGGGTTTCGTCATGCGCCATATACGTCCTGGCGGGAGCCGCTTTTCAAGCAAAATTGCGGTATTTCGCCACGATCCAGCACTCCCACCGCCAGTGACAGGTCGGGGTCCGACTGAAAAGCGAGGGGCGCAAGGTCAGAACTCCAAGTCTCCTTCGTCTTCCAACAATTCCCGCACCTCGCGGATCAGGTCTTGGACTTCCGCGAGGATATCGATGATTTTCAGTTTTGTGTGGTACCTCCATTGCGGGATGGCAAGCCCCTCTTCATCCGCAGAATCCATCCCGTGCAGAGCATCACGCAGGTGGCCGCGCGCTTTTTTTAGACGGACCAGTACGTTGCCCGCGATCAGCGGATCCGGTGGCCAATCATCGCGGTCATCGGCCATGCCGAGGGCTCCTGCGAGTTTGGCACCGGCGCAGGTCACGCCATCGACGATGTCCCGCAGGGGATGTTCTTCCTGCGCTTCCGGAGCGAGCCACCCGGCGTCCTGCACGTTGTGATAGAGTTCCACCGCGAGATCGCAGCATTGCTCCACCAGCGGATGGTGGGGTTCCTCGAACTGGTTCTCGCCCTTCCATTTTTCTGCCTCCACATCCACCATTGCCAAATCGGCGATTTCGTTCATTTCCCGGATCCATTCCTGCCGCTGCGCCTCTTCCTCGGGCGTGCGTTCCGGGTCCTGTTCTCCGCGCTCCCGCATCAGGCGCTCGCGCTCTTGGCGGTATATCCGATCAAAATCCTCCGGGTTGTGCCCCTCCCGCTCGATCCGTGCGGTGATGCGGTCCAGCAAGCGTTGCATTTTCCGATCCTCCACGTCGGCAGCCGCCTCGGCCGCCGACCGCGGTTCGTCCTCGTCGATCTCGTCCTCGGGTTCCGCCGCGCCGGCTGCCATGCCCAGCCGTTCCATGAAGCCCATCATCGCCCCGGCATTCTCCGCGTGTTGGGTGGCTTCATCCTCGTTTGTCATCGTCCATCCGGGTTCTCCATCGAGTTCGAGTTGATAGTGCGCGGACTCGATCACCACCCGCCCGTTGGTTCCGCTGAACCATTCCAGATAGAGCGAGTTCCCCCAATGCCAGGGGAACTCCTGTTTGGCGGCGTAGAATTCCATCAACTCGTCCGCCGAACACTCCGGCACCCTCACCTTGCGCGATCCCGTAATGTCTCCCACCACGCCTTCCTGATAGGCTGAAAACCCGGAAACATTTCCCGGTTTCGGGTTCGGGTTGGTGAACTTGAGCTTGTACCCCGCGAGGTCTCGCCACGGGTTGCCCGTCAATTCCAGCACGACCGGTTCCTCCCGGCCCGCGATCCAGAGCCGTCCGCTCACCCGGTCTTTCGTCCGGTTGTCGATCTCTCCCCGGACCACATGTTCGTCGATACGCCACGCCATGGCCGGAATGTGAACCGATCCCCCCCCGGATGGCCAGTATTTCCTGCGCCCTTCTTGGTCGTGTCGAATTTCGGAATTGAGTAATCCTGGGAATGGCGTAGGCTGGCGGGCATGCGCAACGAGGCACGTCGTGATTTGCTGAAGGTCTGGCTGTATGCCGTGGCCACGGTGGTGCTGGGCGCGGCCCTCACGCCCTGGGCCTACAACGTGGGCAAGGCGCTGGCGGAAGTCACCACCGACAAGCAAACCAACGGGTTGGTGGAGATGGTGGCCCAATGGTGTCGCCAGGCGGGAGTCCCGTGGTTTTTCAAAGTGTCGTGGTCGTTTGCCGCAGTGGTGTTGTGCGTCCCCCTGGTGGGCTGGCTGACGGTTGGTGGCGGTGGCGTGCGGCGACCGGCACCGTGGTGGGTGCGGCTGCCGGGTGGCGGCAGGAATGTGGATGGCGGCCAGGAGCTGGATTTGCGGAAGAGCGATTACCGGGACGCGCTGAAAGGGGCACTGGTGACCGTAACGCTGGTGATCGTGTTGGGGGCGGCGCTGGTACAAGCCGGGGCCTTCGGTTGGCGTGGACCCGACCTGGCGACAATGGGTGGACTGCTGCGTCTGCTGTCATGGGCGTTGGGGTTGGCGGTGGTCCAGGAGGTGGTGTTTCGCGGGTTTGCACTGGGGATTTTCCTACGTGCCACCGCTGCCGTGCCGGCGATTCTGCTGGCGGGCCTGCTGTATGCCCTGGTGGGCTTGCTGATCCCTCCCGCTAGCATGACCGTGGTGGATCCCGAAGGTACGCGGGCTGGTTTCGAGCTGTTGTCCACCCAAGTCAAACGATTGACAGACCCCTGGATCGTGGCGAGCGTGCTGATGCCGTGGTGGGCGTTCGGCACCGTGCTGGGTTTCGCCCGGTGGCGGACTCGCTCGCTCTGGCTGCCGATCGGACTGCACGCCGGCTGGGTGCTTGGCAACAGCATGTTCCTAACCATGGTGGTGCCGCTGAATCAACCGGATCCCATCGCCAGGGTGCTGGTCGGCGGTTCGTTGCAGGACGGCTTGATCCCGCTGGTCGCCATGATGCTGGCGGGCATCGTCCTCCATTTCATGACTCCGGCCCCCGAATTGGACCATGGAGCGGACTGAACGGGCGGGCTGGCGGTGGGGTCCCGGACGATTGTTGGATCTGGCCTATCCCCCGCGCTGCGAGGCCTGCGGCACCGGGCTCAGCCACGGCCGCTGCCTGTGCCCCGCCTGCTACGGTGCCCTGCCGCGATTGCAAGAGCCGTTCTGCCAGCGCTGCGGAGAACCGTTCGAGGGCAGGATCGATGGCCGCTTCGATTGCCCCAATTGCAGCAGGTTGTCGTTCTCATTTGAATTCGCCCGGCCGGCGATGGTCTGGGACGAGGTGACCCGCGGCCTGATTCACCAGTTGAAATACCACCGTGCGATCCATCTGGCGGGGGAACTGGGGCGACTCGCGGCCGAGGGGCTGGATGACCCGCGTTTCACCGACGCGCTGGCTGGCGGATGGCCACTGGTGCCGGTGCCGGTGCATCGGACACGATTGCGGCACCGGCATTTCAATCAGGCGGCGGAAATCGCCAGAGGGGTGGCCACCCACTCCGGGCTGCCGGTGGTGGCGGCGCTCGGGCGCATCCGCCGCACCGACACCCAGACGCGGCTGAGCCGCAAGGAAAGGCTCAAGAATCTAACTGGAGCCTTCGCGCTTTCGGCGGCGGGACACCGCTGGCTGGCCCACTCTACGGCTGGAGTGATCGTGGTGGATGACGTGCTGACCACGGGGTCCACGGTGGAAGCCTGCGCCGCCACCCTGCGGGCGGGCGGCTGCCAACGGGTGCAGGTGCTCACCGCCATGCGCGGGTGAAAAACCGCCCTGCGTCAGGAGGTGCCGGCGAGCCGGTGATTCAAGGCGATCGAGCGGCGCAGGGCGCGCATCACGTCGGACAGGCTGCGGTGGGACCGGACCGCCGCCGCAGAGTGGGCATCCTCAAGCGCATGGCGACTCACATAGCGACCGATCTCGCCATAGAGCTGACGCATCCGGGTATCCAACACCCCATCCTCGGCACGCAGCGAGGAAAGGTCCTTGTTGATTTCGCCAATGGATTGGAAAGTGATGGACGCCTGCTCACGGCGCTCTTTGCGTTGGACGTCAAGCTGCAGGTCGAGCAGGTCGAGTTGCTGGTCGCCCTCCTCGATTTCGGCCCCGATTTTCAAGCGTTGTTCCTTGAGTTCGACGAACTGCCCCTTGAGTTCGCCGAGGCGGGTTTTGACCTGCTCGAGTGCGATTCTCCGTGGTTCTGAAGTGTCCGCCTCTTTGACGAGCACCTCGAGTTTCATTTTGAGGCCGTCATAGATGCGGCGGATGTCGCGGGCCTTGGCCACCACCTTGTCACGGTCCTTGGATTTTTCTTCCAGGGTTGCGAGAATCCCCGCACGCTGTTCGGCCAACTCGCTGTTCACCGTAGGGGTGATCGAAAGCAGGGCGGCGCGCTCCTGATGGGCGGCCTCCAACCTGGCCTCGCACTCGTCGAGTTTTTCCTGCACCACGGCACGTTCCTTGATCAACCTGCGGATATTCCAGTATTCGACCGAAAGTTTTTCGATGTGCTCAACCTGCTCCCAAACCGCGTTGCCAAGGAAGGCCTCGGCCTCGCGTAACAGGTGCATTTCAGCAGCGGCATCGGCCATGCGCTGGTTGCGACGAACGACGCCGAATGCCTGGGCAACACGGGCGACAAAAAATCGAGTGGTGGTCATGTGAATGAAGAACGGCCGCGCGGCCGCGCTCAGTGTATGATGTTTTTCTGGAGGGTGGCAATCACCGAATAATCCTCGAGGGTGGTTATGTTGCCGGTGACCTGCCCGGTGCAAACCAGTTCCTTGAGAATGCGGCGCATGATTTTGCCCGACCGGGTCTTGGGCAGCCCCGGGGCGAAGTGGATGTCGTCGGGCTTGGCGATGGATCCGATCATGCGGCCCACGTGGTTGCGCAGTTCCTTGCGGAGTTCCTCGGACTCGGCGAAGCCACCCTTGAGCGTGACAAACACCGCCACCGCCTGGCCTTTCAACTCATCCGGCCGGCCCACGGCGGCGGCTTCCGCCACGGCGGGATGGGAAACCAGCGCACTTTCGATTTCCGCAGTCCCCAGGCGGTGACCGGAAACATTGAGCACGTCGTCAAGCCGCCCGATGATCCAGAAATTCCCGTGTTCATCGCGGCGGGCACCGTCGCCAGCGGTGTAGAGCCCTGGAAAGTCTGACCAGTAGGTCTGTTTGAACCGCTCCGGATCGTTGTAAATGGTGCGGGTCATCGAAGGCCACGGCTTGCGGATCACCAGCCGTCCGTCCTGATTGGGCGCGCATTCCCGGCCGGCATCATCCAGGATGACGGCATCGATTCCGAAAAACGGCCGGGTGGCGGTGCCGGGGATGCAGGGGGTGGCTCCAGGCATCGGAGAAAGCAGGATGGCCCCGGTCTCGGTCTGCCACCAGGTGTCCACGATCGGACACCGTCCCCCGCCAATCTGCTGGTGATACCAGGTCCAGGCCTCGGGGTTGATCGGCTCACCCACTGATCCGAGCAAGCGCAGCGAGGACAGGTCGGAGGCCGCCGGAAAATCATTGCCCGCCTTGATGAAGGCGCGGATGGCCGTGGGCGCGGTATAGAAGATGGTCACCCCATAGTCCTCGATCATCCGCCAGAAGCGGCCGAAATCCGGATGATTGGGCGCCCCTTCATACATCAACTGGGTGGCTCCGTTGGCCAGCGGTCCATACACAATATAGGAATGCCCGGTAATCCAGCCGACATCGGCGGTGCACCAGAAAACATCCTCCGGACGCATGTCGAAAATGTATTTGCAGGTGGCGTAGGTGCCGGTCAGATAGCCGCCGGAGGTGTGGAGGATCCCCTTGGGCTTGCCGGTGGAGCCGGAGGTGTAGAGAATGAACAAGGGATGCTCGGAATCGAACCCCTGAGGGGTGTGCCTGGCGGAAACGGCGGCCGTTTCCTCGTGCCACCAGACATCGGTGGCCGGATTCATCGCAATCTCGTTGTCACAGCGGCGCAGCACCACCACCCGCTTGATTTTCCCGTATTTCGCCACCGCCTCATCGACGGCCGGCTTGAGCGGCACCACACTGCCACGGCGCCAACCGCCATCGGCGGTGATCACCGCCACCGCCCCGGAGTCCTCCAGGCGGTCATAGATCGACTCACTGGAAAAGCCACCGAAAACCACCGAATGGACGGCTCCGATCCGGGCGCAGGCAAGCATCGCAATGGCGGCTTCCGGGACCATCGGCATATAGATGATCACCCGCTCTCCGGCTTGGATTCCGTTGCGTTCCAGCACATTGGCGAAACGGCAGACCTCGCGGTAAAGCTGGCCGTAGGTGAGCGTGCGGCGGTCACCCGGCTCCCCCTCCCAGATGATGGCGGCCTTGTTACGGAGCGGCCCCATGGCATGGCGGTCCACGCAGTTTTCGCAAACATTGAGCTTGCCCCCGTCGAACCACTTGGCAAAAGGCGCCTGCCAGTCCAACACCGTGGTCCACGGTTGTTGCCAGACGAGTTCACCCGCCTCCGCCGCCCAGAACGCCTCGGGATCGGCGATGGATGCGTCATAGCGGCGCTGATAATCGTCCATCGACGCGATCCGGGCTCCGGCGGCAAACTCCGCAGACGGAAGAAACACCGGAAGCTGGTCCGGAACGGTGGAATCGGGGCTGGCGGGAGTCTGGCTCATGATGAAATTTGATCGGGTTCTGATAATTGGGTTCTGGAAACGGCGGGCACCAACGGCGGTCGAAGCACCCCCGCTGGAAGGACACAACTATCCGGATTCTCCGGAAATGCAAGCCACCTCGCGTGACAATGACGAATAAATGGTGGATTCAGATGGTTCAAAGAAACATGGCGCCACGTTGCGGACAGCATGTCCGCCTGACTCAGCGCTCAGAATGAGCGCGCGGAGCGCCGACATGCTGTCGGCTATGTGAGGCCGACATTCTGTCGGGCGCGGCGGGCACAGCGCGGATTCACCGCGACTGCGGCGGACAGCATGTCCGCCTGACTCAGCGTTCAGAATGAGCGCGCGGAGC
>JAIPKB010000009.1 GCA_021733795.1 Akkermansiaceae bacterium
CCCAGCCCAACCCACCCCAACTCGACCTCTTCGAGTCGTTTTGAGAACCTCTCAGGCAGGGACCAGTTTTCCGAAAGGTCCGCGTCTCAGGCAGGGACCTTTTTCCGAAAGGTCCGCGTCTCAGGCAGGGACCTTTTTCCGAAAGGTCCGCGTCTCAGGCAGGGACCTTTTTCCGAAAGGTCCGCGAGAATGGGTGGCGAATGACTGGCCGCCCCGGCTTTCTCATTCTCAATTCATTCGCCCGGACGCCTCGGAAAAGCGTCCCTGCCAAGAACCCGGACGCTGCGGAACGCGCAGGCCGCCAGCAGCGCTCCCGGAAAAATACCCGGGATCACCCTAAAAAACCTCAAATCAGCCCCGAAAAACCTTTAAGATCCCCAAACCACCACCCGATCCCCCGGTTTTCAACTCATCTTCGGACCATCCCAAGGAGCTCCAATCCATCTGTTAAAATGCTAAAAACCAGCGTCTTACGAACTGCCCGCCGCAGGCACCCCCCCCCTGACCGCCGCTCCCAAAAAAAAATCGCACTTTTGGAAAATTTTTCTTGCGGGTGGACGGGAATCGGGCTTGAATCTTCTCGAAGCCTCCGAGTGCGAGCTTCATCCGCGTCCCATCTTTAGGGGACACCGGGTCGACAAAGCGCTCTACAACCCCAAATCCAAACAAACAAGAAACACAATCCCTAAAACAACACCAAACCAAACACCATTATGAAACCACTACGTTACTCACTTATTGTCGCCGCACTCGCTTGCGGCTTCGCCTCCGGCCAAACTACCGCTTACACCACTCCAGTCGGGTATACCACTACCACAGTCTACGCTGCGTTTGGTGCCGGGAGCCCCAAGAACAATGTTATCGCTCCTGATCTCCAGCAGCCAGCCTCATGGACCGGGACGGTCTCTTCGATCGCCGGTGATGTAGTGACCATTGATGGAACGGTGACGGCAGGAGCTTACAATGCCCCGTCATTTGGTTACGGTATTGCCTACTCCTACTTCATGGAAACTGCCGACGGTTACTATGCTCATGTGGCCTCGAACACGGAGTCGGATATCACCGTAGAAGGCGGAATGGGCGCTCAGTATACTGTTGGTGAGCAAGTTACAATTCGCCCCCACGTAACGATTGCCGACTACTTTGGCGCAGCCAACGAAGCAGGACTTCTTGCTGATCCGGGTGGCGATGCTGCGACAGCCGACAATATTATTCTGATTGACGAAATTAACGGCGGCACGCTGACTGTTATGGCCAGTGACGCGTTGGGTGGCACATGGATCACCGACGCTTTTGAAGACGCGGCTGGAGTTCCAATCTATCCAGATCAGGGCGTGCAGGTTTTGAGGCGTGGGCTCACTCCTCTCAGTTTGGTCTTCGCTGGCGAAGTGGATGTAAATGGCCGTCAAATTGAAGTTACTTCCGGTGTTCAGATCAGGCCTTATGTGCTTCCTGTTGCAACTACCCTCACTGATTTGGGCTTGTATACCGGAGATGCGGCAACTGGCGTTGTTGGATCCCCGAGTGGAGACAGCGGTGAAGCCGATCAGATTACTGTTCTTGTTGACGGTATTCCTAGCAACTACTTCTATTCGGAAGTGGATCTTACAGGAGACGGTCCGGGATGGTATGATGACTCCCTGAACTTTGTCGGAGCGACTCCACTTCCATCTGGCGCAGCGCTAATTATCAACCGCAGCAATCCGGTCAATTCTGATCCTTTTGTTTGGGTTAATCCAGCTCCAGTCATCTCGACACTCTGAGGTCTAAAGCCGGAGAACCACAACAATAAACATAACAATAACCACAACTAGCAATAAACAACAACAACATATGAAATCAGCACTCATTACATCAATTGTCGCAGCCGCCATGGTGGGCTCCGTTGGAGCAACTACGGTGACCGCATCGGGAGGTACCACAGGTGCCCAATTTATTACCTCCGCCGGAACGTTTCTGACGCCAACTAATGCAGTTGTATCGGTCGGTCTTTTGGAAGCGAACATCTTCACTATGTTTGCTACCGCTGATGCGACACCTATCAATTTTGGGACGGCTGCCATATTGGAAGGACGCTGGCTTGGTAATGCTGCTGATACCTCAGTCGCAGCAAATCCATTTAATGGGTTGCAGATCTGGTTCAAGATTGAGACTACCGCAGATGGCGGTGGGGTTGGCTACTTCTCGGGTGGCCAGAACTTCCCTGCCAATGGCGCGGGCGTAGGCGATTCCACCACTATCGGCGGTGCAAGTCTTAACACGATTAATGCTGGATTGTCCACTCCAGGTACGGAGGCATTCAACGCCGGTAAGGGTACGACAGGCCAGGTAACTATCGGTGTCGTTCCTGAAAGCTCCGTTGCCCTCCTTGGAGCGCTTGGCGCACTTGGTCTTCTTCGCCGCCGCCGTTAATGGTCGGTTTGGTTTAAGAGGATTATGTTTCTAATTCTGGCAGGCGGGGCTCAAACCCCGCCTCCCTCTTCGTTTTTTAGACCTTCCACCTTTCGGGCCACAAGGTAGCCCGGCCAGGTAGCCCGGCCCCGATGAGGCCGGAGCCAAAGGGGGAGACAACGCAGCAGCCCAAGAGGTGACTAAGGGCTTGTCTTGGGCTCATCGTTGACCACGTGTTGTCCCGCTCTCCGTAGGAAAGCCTGTTGGCTCATGAGCCTAGAAACCGCGAATGGACGCGAATTGACACTAATAAGATGGTTAAAATCAGAAAGTTGTGCCAATTACCGCATTCATCCACCGGGTGAAATTGCGGATTTCTGTAACTCATTGAAAATTCGCGCCCATTCGCGTCCATTCGCAGTTCAATCTTCCTTTTTAGGATGAGGGTTGGGCATGGCGGTTGGAAACCGCCGCCACGGTCGGCCCCAAGCCCTTCAATTTCAATCCCGCCGTCGTGAAAGGCTAAGCGGGCAGGATGCGTGGGGCGAGGACGGCCAGCCAGGACGCGAGGTCGGCGGCGGCGGCGGGTTCCGGGAGATTGTCGAGGTGGTCCAGCTCCCAGCGGAACACCAGCTTGTAACCGTCCCAGTGGCCGGCACCGCCACAGTCCCTCATCCAATCCGCGGCCTGCCGGTTGTCGTTCAGGGAATAGCCGACGAGGCGTTCCAGGCCGGCACGCAGAGCGGTGAGCCACATCACGGCGAGCATCAAGGTGCCGATGCCGCGGCGCTGGTCGGCGTCCAGCACCATGGCCGAGATTTCAGCCTCATGGTCGTCCGGGCCGCCGCGCCACCAGCTTGCGCCGCCCACGCCGGGAAACTCCCGGGCCGGATCCAGCAACACCCAGGTGACATGCCGGGCGGCGTCCTGGTCGATCATGCGGTCCAGCATCCGGTCACCGAGCAGTTCGCCGGTGTTGCTCCAGAACCGTTGATAGCGGGATTCCGGGGAAAGCCGCCGGTAGGCCTCCACCACCAACGGCCGGTCCTCCGGCAGCAGCGGCCGCACGATCACCGGGGTGCCATCGCGCAGTTCAAGTTCAAGACGGTCGGCAGTGGTTTTCATCGGGCAATACGGTTCAATTAGGTGCGAAGGACAGATCAATAAAACCACGGATGACACGGATTTGCACGGATAAAAGAGAGAAGCGCGGAGCACCATCCGTGCCAATCTGTGAACCGTAGCGCAGCGGAGATAGCCTGACACTCCAATCATGAAAATCTCAGGCAAATCCGTGGTTAATAATTCTCAATTGGAGGGTGCTGGGGGAGTGTCCAGATAGTCCGCCAGGGCGTCGCGCCATGGCCTGGGCGGGTTTCCTAACAACGCCGTCAGCCGTCCGGTGGCCAGTGCGGTGTGGCGCGGGCGGGTGGCGCGGAAACGGGGGACTTCATCCAACAGTTGTCGGGCCACCGGCGGGCGGGCCTCCAGCCGACCGCTCCTAACAAGGTGGTCCACCACGGCTTCGGCGAGGTCGTGCCAGCTCGCCGGCTCGCCGGAATTGCAGGCGTGGAAGATTCCGGTGGCCTCGGACCGGGCCAGCGCCAGCACCCAGTCTGTTAGGTCGCGGGTGAAGGTGGGCAGTGAGAATTTGTCGGCCACCGCGGCGAGCGGCTCATGTTGGAGGGCGGAATGCAGGATGCCATCCACAAACGAGGGTTTCTCCGGGCCGAACACCCAGGAAATCCGCATCACGCAGGTATTGGGATGGGCCAGCACCGCTTGCCCGCCGGCCTGCTTGCTGCGGCCGTAGTCGTTGAGGGGGGCCACCGGATCCGGCTCGTGGCGCAGGCCGGGTTCGCGGCCGCCGAACACATAATCGGTGCTGAAATGGATCAGGCGCACTCCTTTCCGGGCCGCCCAGGCGGCAATTTCGCCCGGGGCTTCCGCATTGAGGCGCCGGGCCAGCGCGGGGTTTTCCAGGCAGTCCTCCAGCCCGGTCAGACCGGCGGGATTCAGGAAAACATCGCAGTCGAGACGCTCAAGCACGCGGGCCATCCCCGCCGGGTCGGCGAGGTCGAAGGCCTGCCGCGGCAGTTCGATCACCTGGTGCTGGGAGGCGAATCCCTTCGCCAGGGCGGCACCCACCCGACCGGTGGTCCCGGTCACGGCCACCCGCAGTGTGTTCACAGCAGGCCTTGTTCACGCAGTTCCTGATCGACCTCGTCGTGGTCCGGCAGGCCGTTGCCGCCATCGCGGATCCCTTGGATTCGGTTGCGCACGCCGTAGCGGCTGCGCGGACCGGTGATCAGACCGGCCACACCGTCCACCATGATCGGCAGCACCGCCACCACCGCCAGTGCGCCGAGCGCGACGCCCACTCCGCGGCGGGCGGTACGGTGCATCATGTCCCCCAGCAGCAGTCCAGCGGCTGCACCGAGCAAGGCCGGTGCGGCCAACGCGGTGGTTTCCATCCATTGGGGAGTCAGGTCGGCGTGTGCGGTATTCATGATGGGTGATATAGCAGAGAACCGGCGGCGCGACAACTGCTGAAACGAAAAACCTTAGTCGAGGATTTCGCGCACCGCGCCCTTGTCGGCGGAGGTTACATGTTGGGCGTAAATCCGGAGGGCGTTGGAGACCTTGCGCTCGCGGCTGGGCGGGCGGTAGGCATCCTTGCCCTTGGCCGCTTCCGCCTGGGCTCGGGCGGCGAGCTCGTCATCGTCCACCAGCACCTGGATTGAACGCTTGGAAATATCGATCTCGATGAGGTCGCCATCCCGGACGAGGGCGATCGCCCCGCCGGCCGCCGCCTCTGGGGAGACATGGCCGATCGACAACCCGGAGGTGCCGCCGGAAAACCGGCCATCGGTGATCAGGGCGCAGGCTTTGCCCAGGCCCATGGATTTCAGGTAGGAGGTGGGGTAGAGCATTTCCTGCATCCCGGGACCGCCGCGTGGGCCTTCGTAGCGGATGACCACCACGTCGCCGGCATCGATCTTACCTTTGAGGATCGCCTCGACAGTGGCGTCTTGGGATTCGAAAACCCGGGCCTTGCCCTTGAAATGGAAGCAGTCCGGGTCCACCCCGGCGGTTTTGACAATGCACCCGGCGAGGGCGATGTTGCCGGTCAGCACCGCCAGCCCGCCGTCCGGATAGTAGGCGTGGGCCACATCGCGGATGCAACCGCCGGCCGGGTCCGTATCGAGTTCCTTGAAGGCGGCCGACTGCGAAGCGAACACCAGATTGCGTCCGCCGCCGGGAGCACTCCGGAAAATGGTGGCGGTCTCCGGGTCCGACGTCGGCCGGGAGATATCGTAGCGGGCGATCGCCTCGCCGAGCGTCATGCCATCGGCGCGTTTCACCGATCCGTCCACCAGCCCGGCAGCTTCGAGCTCGCCGAGAATGCGCAGGACACCGCCGGCGCGGTTCACGTCCTCGATGTGGTAATCGGAGCTGGGAGCCACCTTGCAAATGCAGGGAACCCGGCGGGAAATGGCATCGATATCCGCCATACCGAAATCCACCCCGGCCTCATGGGCGATCGCCAGGATGTGGAGCACGGTATTGGTGGAACCGCCCATCGCCACGTCCAGCGCCATCGCATTCATGAACGCGGTGCGGGTGGCGATCGAGCGCGGCAGGACCGAGTCATCGCCGTCGCGGTAGTAGGCGTAGGCCATATCCACGATCCGGCCGGCGGCCTGCTCGAACAGCTTGCGGCGGTTCGCATGGGTCGCAACGATCGTCCCGTTGCCGGGCAGTGCCAGACCGAGGGCTTCGTTGAGGCAGTTCATCGAGTTGGCGGTGAACATCCCCGAGCAGGAACCGCAGGTCGGACAGGCGTTTTGCTCGACGGCTTCCAGCTCCTCATCGGACACCGAGCTATCGCCTCCCATCACCATCGCATCCACCAGGTCGTATTTCTTTTTGCCGACGACGCCGGCCTCCATCGGGCCGCCGGAGACGAAAATCGCGGGCAGATTGAGGCGCATGGCGGCCATCAACATGCCGGGGGTGATCTTGTCGCAGTTGCTGATGCAGATCATGGCATCCGCCTTGTGGGCGTTGAGCATGTATTCCACGCTGTCGGCGATGACCTCGCGCGAGGGCAGGGAATAGAGCATGCCGTCGTGCCCCATGGCGATCCCGTCATCGATCGCGATGGTATTGAACTCGGCGGCGAAACAGCCCTTGGCCTCGATCAGGCCTTTGACGAACTGGCCGACGTCGTGCAAATGGACGTGGCCCGGCACAAACTGGGTGAACGAGTTGACGACCGCGATGATCGGTTTGCCGAATTGGGTGTCCTGCATGCCGTTGGCGCGCCAGAGGCTGCGGGCTCCGGCCATGAGGCGGCCCATTGTGGTGGTGTTGCTGCTGAGGGATGGCATGGCCGTAGTCTAAGCGGGATTGGGGAAAATGGGAATGAAAACTTCATCGGCATTGCCGAGACAAGGTCAGAACCGGCCGGGTTCATGCGTTCGTCCGCGATGTTTGGTGAAAATGAATTTGGCAAGGTGCGGCTGACAATAAGGAGGGTGGACATTCCTGTCCGCCAGCCGATGGGATGAGAAAGCGGGGTCGGAACGGCTTGCTTTTCGCGATGCATCGGCATCGCGGACAGGAATGTCCGCGCTCCTTACCCCGAGCGTTGCGTCCGGTCCGCGGCGATGAACCGCTCGAAGTGCCAGCGGATCTCGTTTTCGTAGAGATGCTGGCTGCGCAGGACATGCGCCTGGTCGGGATGGCGCAGTTGGGAATTGAGCCGTTCCTCCGGCAGCAGGCCGGCCATGGCGGTCATGAACGCCGCCACGCCTTCCCGATCCCGCAACCGGACCCGCTCCCCCTGGTGAAAGAGGGCGGACCCCTTGGTGAGGGTGAGGTTGAGACGGTGGGGCTCCCGGGAGGCAAACAAATCCAAGCGGAAGATCAACTCCACTTCCTCCCAGGCCTTGCGCACCGGCACCACCTTCGATTCGCCGCTGCTGTCAACATCAACCCGCAGGTCCCAGGATTGTTTGAACTCCACCTTGCCGAAAAAACCGGCCGCCAAAAACACCAGCGCGTCCACCGGCAACTCCCTGACCTGGCCCATGGCATCGGTCAGCAGCAGCGTGTCGCCATCACGATCAATCCGCTGCACCTGATAGCTCGAGTGCAACACCGGCAGATCCTCATCCGCCAGCACGATGGTGGCGATCCCGCGCCCGGCAAGGACCCGCTGAAAGGCCAGTGCGTCGGCATGAGACAAACCGGCGACAATCACGCCGTGAATATCCCGGTAAATGCCCAGGCAGTCCAGCCGGGCGATCTCCACAGTCGCATCCGCGGCTTCTTCAAGGTCGTTGATCCCAATCGGTTGGTCGAGCTCGGTTTGCAGCAGGCAGTAGGTGTCCATGGCGGCAGGCTGTCTAACAAGAAGGGCGGTCGCCCAACAATTTGCCGAACCGGGTGTAGGCGGCATCCCACGCCGCCGCATCCTCGGGGACGAAGGTGCGGAATTCAAACGACCGCCGGATCAGTTCGCGGCCGGCCTCCAGATCCGGCAGGTGGCCGGTGGCGATCATCTGGGTGATGAGGTTGCCGCAGGAGGTGGCCTCTACCGGGCCTGCCACCACCGTGATGCCCAGCGCGTTGGCGGTCGCCTGGCTGAGCAGCTCGTTCTTGATCCCGCCGCCGCCGGCGTGCAAACGGGTGAAATCGCGGCCCGCCATCGCGCGGATCCGGTCATAGACCACCCGGTATTTCAGCGCGAGCGACTCGGTGGCCACCCGCAGGACCGTGCCTTTCTTGTTAGGAACGGGTTGGCCGGTGCGCTCGCAGAAGGCGCGGATTTTCTCCGGCATGTCGCCCGGGCTGGCGAAGACCGGGTCGTCCGGGTCGATGAACGCGGTGAAAGGCTCCGCCTCTCCCGCCAGCTCGTCGATGGCGGCGTAGTCGAGGTCGTCGCCATCGAGCGCCCACTGGCGTTTGCATTCCTGGATCAGCCAGAGTCCGGCGATATTCTTGAGGAAGCGCACGGTGCCGGTCACGCCCAGCTCGTTGGAGAATCCAAGCTCGAACGCCTCGTCGCTGGTGATTGGCTGGCGGGTTTCCAGCCCCATGATCGACCAAGTGCCGGAGGACAGCCAGAGTTGGTCCTCGCCGGTCATGGGAATCCCGGCCACGGCCGATGCGGTATCGTGGCAGGCGGTGGCGATTACCGGAATCGCCGGTACCCCGGTCTGCTTGGAAACCTCCGTCCGCAGTGGGCCCAGCGTGGTGCCCGGGGCGACGATTTCGCCAAAGATCTGCTGCGGCAGGCCGAGGGCCCCGATCACCTCGCGCGCCCAATCGCCGGTGCGCGGATCGAGCAACTGCGAGGTCGAGGCGATGGTGCGCTCCACCGCCGCCCGGCCGGTGAGCCAGTAGCCTAATAAATCCGGCATGAACAGCAGGGTGCGGGCTTGGGCCAGTGCCGGCGAACTGGCGCGCTGCGCCGCCAGCAAATGCAGCGAGGAGTTGTAGAATAGCGTCCGCACTCCGCTGTGTTGATAGATCGTGCGCTCCGGCATGAGTTCGTGCATGACCTCTGCCATCCCCTCCGAGCGCGGGTCGCGGTATTGGTGGGGCAGGCCCAGCAGCTCGCCGTTGGCGTCGAGCAAGCCGTGGTCGCAGCCCCAGGTATCGATGCCGATCGAGACGATCCGTTCGCCGTAGCGATCGTGGGCGCGGCGCAGGCCTTCGAGGATTTCCCGGTAGAGCCCCAGCGGGTTCCAGAACGCGCCGCCGGGCAGGTCGGTGCCCGGGTTGTCGAAACGGTGGACTTCTTCGAGGTAAATGCGGGTGAAATCGGTCTTGGCCGCCATCACGCGGCCACTGCCAGCCCCCAAATCAACGGCAAGGAATACTTTTTTCATGGATCGATTGAAGTTTGTCTGCGGCGAGCGTGGCGGAATCCGGCGGGAAATGCAACCTGGATCGGATGGGGAGGCGGAGATGGGGCTGCGTGACGCGGCGTGGCGGCGGTTTCCAACCGCCTTGCCAATCTTCCGCAGGGCATGGCGGATGCAATCCGCCGCCACGGGGCTTGCAATACCCGGCAAGCCGGTTCAGCTTGGCCGCTTCGCAACCCCCTCGTACCACCCCATTATGCTTGCCTTTTCCTCATGCTGGAACAACAGCCGCCACACCGATGGCGAGGCGATGATTGCCGAGATCGTGGAGCTGGGGTTTTCCCACATCGAGCTGTCCCACGGGATGACGATCGCCAAACTCCCGGGCATCCTCAAGGCCCACCAGGCCGGGAGGTTCACTTGCGCCGGGGTACACAACTACTTTCCCTCGCCGGTGGAGGTGATGATCGATGCGCCGGACGCCTACGAGTTCACCTCGCACCGCCCCCACGAACGCCAGCGGGCCATGGACATGACGCTCAAGACGCTGGACCTGGCCGCCGAACTCAAGGCGCACTACCTGGTCCTCCACATGGGCTCGGTGCCAATGCCGACCGCCAAATGGACCAAGCGGCTCACCCGGATGGTCGCCGACGGCCGCCGCACGGATCCCGACTACGTGAAGGCCAAGCTGGATTTCGTAAAGAAGCGGGAGAAAATCGGCCCCTTGTATTACCAGCGGGCGATCGAGGCGCTCACCACCATCGCCGAACGGGCCGCCGAACTCGGGGTGAAGTTGGCGATCGAGTCGCGCTCGCGCTTCGAGGACATGCCCACCGAGCGGGAAATGGTGCGGCTGCAGGAACACTTCGCGGATCACCCGTGGGTCGGTTATTGGCACGATTTCGGCCATGTGCAACTCAAGCACAACCTGGGCCTGCTGGACCATCTGGAGTGGCTGGAGCGGATTTCCCCGCACCTGATCGGCGGCCATGTGCACGACGTCGAATGGCCGGCCCGTGACCACCGCACACCGTTCGCCGGGACCCTCGACTACGGCCCGATCCTCCGGTTTTTCCCCGAGGGCTGCCCGCTGACCTGGGAGCTGAGCCCCACCCGGGAGGCCGCGGAAATCCGCGAGGCGCTGGTGCGGTGGAAGGCCGAATTCCCCAACCGCACGGACTGAGCAATGGCTGCCTGAAAAATGGCAGGGACCGTTCTCCGCAACGGTCCGGCGAATGGGTTCCGAATGAATCATCCCATGAGAAGCCAGACCGTCACCGCATGGGCTGTCATTCCCCTGCCATTCTCACGGACCGCCCGGAGCGCGGGTCCCTGCCTTTTGGAGATTTTTCAGACAGGTTCTTGGGCATTCCTTGCGCCCGGCGACAGTAAGGTCGCCGCTCCTTATATGGCGGGCACTTCGCGGTCTACTTGATCGTGAAGATCCGGCCGCGCCCGGTTTGCCAGGCACTGCTGACGCTGCCTAACAGCGCGCCGAGCTCGGTGGCGGTGCTCAACCGGTATTCCACGGTGTGGGCGTAGAGGCCCTCGGGAAACTTCTTCTCCACCCGCTTGTGTACATCCGTGCCGGCGCGCTCGCCACCGTAGTCAAGCAATTCCTTGGCCCGCTGGGTCAGGTTGGTGGCGGCGTTGTTGTTCACCCCTTCGGTCACCGGGCTGACGAAGTAGAACCGGGCCACCGTCTGGCCGACGGTGTCGATCACCACCTCGTCGATCAGCAATCCGGCCTCCGCCACCACATAGCTGTGGCGGCTGACCGAGGTGATCTTGTCGAGCGCGACCAGGTATTGGCCACCGGGCAGATTGCCTTGCCAGAACCGCCGCTTGTCAGGCATCTCCACGTCGGAAACCTTCTGTTTGGCAGGGTTGGTGGTTCCGGTGGTGGCTCCGTCGGTGGAACCAGGAGCGGCTTTATTCTGGGCGGTGGCGGTGGCGGCCAGCACACCGATGAGGGCGGAAACGAGCAGTGCTTTCATGACGGGATGCAGCCTAGCACGGAACCCCGGGCCTGGCGAGCAAAGAAATCGACAAAGACATCCGCACGGCCGGAAAACATCCTCGAAATGCTCAAGGAGGTGATGGGATGAGCGGGTTCTTCACCAACCTGCCGTTGACCGACACCTACCGGGAAATTTCCCGCTGCGGCCTCTCAAGGGGGGTGGGCGTCCTCGCCCTCCTCAAGGATTGCGGGCGTCCTCGCCCGCATTGGCCAATGAGGAGCGAAAGGGATGAGGCTTGGCCGCTTGTGCTTTCTCTACCCATTGGCAGGAGGGCGGGACGCCCACCCCCCCTTGAATTCAGCGACTCTCGCCAACTCCCCAGGGCCAACGGCCCGCCACATCCCAGCCCAGGGCACCGCCCTGGGTCCCCGATCCATTAGAAAATCAAGCCCTGAAAGGGCGGCACAATGGCGTATGGAGGTGATGGAATGAGCGCAGAACAGAGAATCAAACCGCTCAAACGCTTGACTCAGATCAATCGTCAAGTGCTCGGTTTCCCTAACTGAATGCTCCGCCAACCAACAGATCAACGCCATCGTTCCAACCCGCCAAACCGACTCCGTCTTCCTCTGCCTTTCCCTCCGTGCCCAAGCCGAAGGAATCCGTCTCATGGCAAACGCCTCCACCATCGGCATCCTCAATCAAGAGCGCACCTCCGTCATCCCTATCGCCATCCCGCCACCGAAAGAACAATCCGCCACCGAAAGAACAATCCGCCACCGAAAGAACAATCCGCCATCGCGGCAGAATGCCTCCGCCTCTCCGTCGCCACCGACCGCGCCATCGCAGAAATCCAAACCAGCATCGCCCTCCTCCGCGAGAAGCGCGCCTCCCTCATTTCCGCCGCAGTGACGGGTGAAATGGAAGTGGAATGAAAAATAATTGTTTACCTGATGGGTAAACCGTGCCATCTTCCCCTTGCCCCACGCCAGCTTGCCGTTTTCATGGATGTTTCCTTCCACACCAAGAAACTCGAGAAGCTGGCGAACAGCGGGAAGGAGCAGCAAAGGCAACTGGGAAACAACGCCGCCAAGAAGTTCAAACGCCGGCTGGACGACCTCCGGGCGGCTCGGAATCTGGCGGAGATGTCGCTGTTGCCCGGGCGGCTCCATCCGCTCATCGGGGACAGGTCGGGCGAGTTTTCGCTGGATCTGGAGCATCCCAACCGGCTGTTGATGGTTCCCGCACACGATCCCGTTCCGTTGAAAGAGGACGGCGGAGTCGATTGGGATGCCGTCACCGCCGTCGAAATCACCGAAATCACTGACACCCATGAATAAGAACATCACAAGAGGGAACACCTACCTTCCCGACAGCGTCTCTCCCCCGGGAGACACGCTGGAGGATGTGCTGGATGACCGCGGCATGAGCCAGGCCGAACTGGCCGAGCGGACCGGGCTTTCGCGCAAGACCATCAACCTGATCGTCAACGGTAAGGCCCCGCTGAGCCAGGAAAGCGCGTTGCTTTTCGAAAAGGCGCTGGGCATCCCGGCAGGCTTCTGGATCAGCCGGGAAAAGGACTACCGCGAATTTCTGGCACGCGCCGCGGCCGGGCGGCGACAGGCGGCCTATGCCGGCTGGGCGAAGACCCTGCCCTACGCCGCCATGGTCAAACAACGCTGGATCGAGCCCGCCAGCTCGCCTGCGGAGAAGATCGATCGCTTGCTGGCATTCTTCGGCGTCGCCAACCCGGAGAGCTGGCACGAACTCTACGCCCGGCCCCAGGCCGCGTTCCGGCGGTCGGAGAAATTCGGCAAAAAGACCGAAATCATCTCCGCGTGGCTGCGGCAGGGTGAAATCCTGGCGGACAAAACCCGGACCCCGGCGTATTCGGAGGCCAAATTCATTGAAACACTCGCAGAGATCCGGAAACTTTGTATAGCGGAGGATCCGAACGATTTCCTGCCACGTCTGCAATCGCTCTGTGCCGGGGCCGGGGTGTTGTTCCTGCTGGTGCCTGAACTTCCCTCGCTGGGGGTGAGCGGCGTCACCCGCTGGCTCGGTGAGCGTCCGCTGATCCAGCAATGTCTCCGTTTCAAGACCAACGACCATTTCTGGCTCACCTTCTTTCACGAAGCGAAGCACGTTCTCCAGAGCCGCCGCCGCCACGTTTTCATTGAGGCTACCGGCCTGCCGGAAGAGGACATCGAGCATGAGGAAGATGCGAACCGCTTCGCCGCCGGGACGCTTATACCAGAGAAAGCCTACCGCGGATTGGTGGAGAATGAACCCGGAAGTGCCGCAATCCGGGCATTCGCCCGCCGGATCGGAGTGCATCCGGGGATCGTGGTCGGTCGGCTCCAGCGTGACAAGATCCTCGCCTACGGGCATCCGGCCGGGGCCCTCAAAGTGAAATTCGAATGGGCCAAACCATCCCAGTCATGAACGGTCAGCGGCCAATTCAAGCCAAAATGAAAGTTCACAATTCTCTTTGACTGTGATAATTTCACCCCACGCCTCATGAACTCCGCCCTTCTCAAACGTCTCTTCTGTGCGATCCAGTCCGGTTCCGGGCCGGATATGGACGTTCTGTGCCGCAAAGTAGTGGAACAAGAGAAAAAAGTCGGTCATCTGCGCGTGGCTGAGGATTTGGAGCGAATTCTTGAAGCTCCGGCCCGACGGGCAATTCAGCCCGCTGCCCCGCGTGAACTCTCCGCCCTGCCCACGAGCAAGAGGGATTCCGCACCGCTCCTGCAGGAGGTGCCGCGAGATCTGTTGCGCCATGCGATGGTCCTTCCTCCCGCCGTGGAACACCGGCTTCACCGAATCGAAAAGGAATTTGCGGCACGGACGCGGCTTGCCCTACATGGGTTGCAGCCTCGTCGGCGTGTTCTCCTTCATGGCCCGCCCGGTTGTGGCAAGAGCCTCGCCGCCGAGCGCCTCGCATGGAACACCGGACTGCCGCTGCTCAAGGTGCGCTTCGACACCCTGCTTTCCTCCTATTTCGGCGAGACCCACACGAACCTCCGCAAAGTATTCGACGCCGCCGCAACGACGCCATGCACCCTCTTTCTGGACGAATGCGACACCCTCGCCCGCTCCCGCAACGACCGCAACGACGTCGGCGAGGCCACCCGTATCACCAACGCACTTCTGGAAATGCTTGAGGGCTATCACGGCGACGGCTTGGTGATCGCCGCCACCAATCTCGATTCAGCGCTCGACCCCGCGCTGATTCGCCGCTTCGACGAAGTGCTGCGCATTCCACTACCCTCGTCACAGGAGATTGAAGGTATTCTCAGGACTGCTCTCTCCGCAGTGATTACGGAAATTGGCATGCCTTGGCATCACCTGGCTTTGGAAATGGACGGCATGTCCTGCTCGGAAGTCACCCAGATCGCCCGCAACGCAGCCAAACACGCCGTGCTTGAAGGCCGCAAGAAAGTCACCGAATCCGACATGCGCTTCGCCCTCGGCGAAATTCATGAAAGGCATCATCAATCCTGCAATTTCTCTCATGTCTGAATCACGCAAATCTCCGTTCCTTGATCCAACCCCAGGAGCCAAGTGGTGGCGTGTGGATTTCCACACTCACACTCCGTTTTCTTCCGATGCATATAACGGTGGTAATGATGTAACAGAGCGCATGTGGCTTCTCGCGCATATGAATTGCGGGATTGATGCTGTCGTCGTTAGCGACCATAACGGAGGAGGTTGGATTGATACACTTAAACAGGAATATGTGCGCCTAGAAGCCGAAAACTTCCCCGAATTCCGCCCACTAGCACTATTTCCTGGCGTCGAGATTACAACCTCTCAGAATGTTCACATCCTCGTTATTCTTGACCCTTCCGCCCCAGGAAGTGACATCAGTCGAGTATTGCAGATCGCCCGCTATAGGGGGACCGAGGGAGACCACCAGACAGCGGCGGATTCCGGCACGGTGCCTTTGATCGAGGACTTGCAGGCGCAAGGAATTAGTAGTCTTGTGATTCCAGCGCACGTAAACGGAGCCAAAGGGATTCTCGATCAATCTGTTCCCTTTGATACCAAACAAAAAACACTTGGTCATTCAACGGTTTTTGCGTTGGAGTGTCACCATCCAAAAACACCTGACTGGGATATGCGAAATCTCGGATTGGGAGACAAAGGATTTTCGGTTGTTTATGGCTCCGATTCTCATGATCTGAGTGAGATAGGGCGCAGAACCACCTGGGTCCGCATGGAAATACCCTCACTTGACGGCCTTCGCGTGGCTCTTTTGGACGGCATAACCTCTGTGCGAGAGTATACTTCTGATCAGGATCCCGGCCCTCACAGTCCATATTTCATTGAGCGAATCGGAATTTCTGGCACGAAGTATATCGGACGAAAGAATGCGCAGATCATCAATCTCAACCCATCATTCAACGCGATCATTGGCGGCCGCGGCACCGGAAAATCGAGCATTCTCGAACTGGTGCGAGCAGCCACGAAACGCGGATCATCCTTCGCCGGGAATCCAAACGACTACGCACGAAACCACGTCGATCTCATTCGTGAAATCACTTGGGGGTTACCCAAAGAGGGTGACGATCTTGCGCCGATGGTTGAGGTTGACTACCGCCAGCATGGCAAAACCTTTCGGATGAGGTGGCACGCAACGCCTCCGAGCTTCGAGCTTTACGCGTTGGAAGAAGACGGCAGCGAGACTTCTGTTACCGATCAAGGCGTTTGGAGCGAGCGCTTTCCACTCCGGATTTTCAGCCAGAAGCAACTTTACGCATTCAAAGAACACACTGGTCCCTTGCTTTCAGAAATAGACGCGACTCTTCAAGTTGGCGGCCCTGCATGGCAGCGTGAGTGGGAGAATAAGGTGGCCGAATTTGTTCAGCTTTCAGCACGGATCCAGCAACTAGGAGGCGAAATTGCCGAAAGAGAGGATCTCAAAGCGAAGATCACGGACCTTGAGCGTCAGATCGCAATCATGGAGGCAGCGGGACACAAGAAGGTTCTGCGTGAGCTTTCGTTGCGGCGCAGACAGGGCAGCGAGTTGGAGCGTTGGCAAGAGGAGATCGAGCCACTCCCGCAAGCATTGGAGGAGCTCGCAGAAGGTCTTGATGTCTCCGAACTGGTCTTCTCTCGCCTTCCCGCCGACGACCCTGAGTCTTCGGCAATCGATGATGAACCTGAAAAAGAGCTCGAAGCCGCTGCTGTAGGTTTAAAGCAAACCTTGACCGCTGATGCGGCAACTCTACGCCAAATGGCAAGCAATATGAGAGCCCTCCTCGCGTCGTTCGGAAATACAGTTGCTTCGTCCGACTGGGAGATCGTCCGCAAAGCAAGCGACGAGGCCTACGCCGCCCTAGTCGACCAACTTCGCGGGCAGAAATCGAAGCCTGAACAATACGGAGAGCTGGTGCAGAGTCGGCAGATATTACGAAAAAAAATAAATGGTTTGGACGCAAAGGCACAAGATTACGATAAACATAAAAAGACACGAAATCAGGAATTCAAGGATCTCGAAACCAAGAGAAACGAGCTCTCCAACAGAAGGCGAAAATTTCTTGATTCCCTATTTTCATCGTCCGCGAACCTCAGAGCCTCGTTAATTCCCTGCGGCGACATTCAGACCGGAATCACTGAACTTCGACAGATTCTGAGTCGCGAGGACAATGTCGCGGTGGAGGAATTCGAGAGTTTTGCAGGCTATCTTTCTTCTGCTAGCGATGATAAAGATCGGTTGAAACGCGTTCACGAGTTGAAAGTCAAACTCTGGAAAGTGGCGAGCGAAGGTCAGGATGGAGGAACAGAAATCGAGATTCGCCTCGGCAAGCGTTTTGCCGACCATATGAAGGGGCGGACTAACGAAGATCGCGCAAGGTTGCTTGCATGGTTCCCGCCTGACCTTCTCAAGCTCCGATATAAGAAAGATGGCAGCGGGTCATTTATTGATCTCGACAAAGGTTCTCCTGGGCAAGTTGCCGCAGCAGTTTTGGCGTTTCTTCTAGCATACGGAGACGAGCCCATTCTTCTCGATCAACCTGAAGACGATTTGGATAACCGACTGATCTACGACCTCATCGTGAGAGAGATTCAGACCAATAAACTGCGGCGACAACTTTTGATTATCACTCACAACCCGAACATCGTGGTCAACGGGAATGCGGATCTGGTGATTCCCTTGGAAGACAGAAGTGGGCGGGCAGAAATCCCTGTGATGGGAGCTCTTGAGAATCCCGACGTTTGTAAAGCCGTGTGCGATGTCATGGAAGGTGGCAGAGAGGCTCTCGAACGCCGTTTCCGCAGAATTGTTTCATAATCCAGTCTTGCCATGTTTGACACCAACGAAGAACTCGCCGCCCACATACGTCTTGGGGAAGACTCTCAGCTTGAACTGAAACAAGTCAGAGCAACCCGCAAGGGTATAATCGAGCCTCATCCCAACAGTATTGCACAAGAGATTGCCGCACTTGCCAATTCGTCACGGGGAGGTGTGATGGTGTTTGGAGTGGATGACTCGTCACGGGAAATCATCGGCTTAAGCCACGACGAGTCAGATGGAGTGGAGCTCTCGCTGAGAAATATTTTGAATGACACGCTTGATCCACCTCTTTCCGCAAACATAGGCAGAATCGAGCTGCCTGATTCGCTCGGCATTTTACGCACACTGCTAAGAATCGATATTCCGCGCAGCTTGTTTGTTCACAAGGCACCTGGAGGATATTTTGAGCGCATTGGCAGTTCCAAGAGAGAAATTGCAGCACCGCGGCTGGCGAGGCTGATACAACAGCGCGATCAGAGTCGCCTTGTCTTGTTTGACGAGTCTCCTGTCCCAGGAACTTCGATAGAGACACTTGATGCGGAGCTTTTCTCCAACCTTATCAGTGACACCGAACTTACTGGGCATGAAATTTTGGAGAAGATGGGAGTTTTGTGCCACGACTCAGAGGGGCGCACCGTTTGCAGCGTTGCCGGCGTCCTTATGGCCACGCGCCGACCGGATCAACTTCTTCACGGTGGTGCCTGCATCGAGGCGGTGCACTATGCGGGCACCGAGCGGGACTCGGACATGCAAGTGACCGCGCGCCGGATCACCGGGCCAATCGACCGGCAGATTCTGGACGCCTTTGATTTCGTGCGCGGGTCGATGCTACGTCCGGCTACCAAGGAACCCGCGCGAATCGAACGGCCGGCTTTTAGCGAGAAAGCGGTGTTCGAAGGGATTGCGAATGCCGTGGTGCACCGCGACTATTCGGTCTCTGGCTCCAAGATCCGGGTGTTTGTATTTTCGGATCGCTTGGAAATCTACTCGCCGGGTCCCTTGCCCAACACCTTGACGGTGGAAACTTTGCGCTACCGTCAGTTCACGAGAAACGAAACTTTGGTGAGCTTGCTGGGGCGGCTGCGTTTCGAAATCGACGTGCCGGACGCGCCGATCCGTCGCGGCAGGTTCATGGAAAGCCGCGGCGAGGGCGTGCCGATCATTTTCCGCGAGTCCAAGGACTTGGGTGCCCTGCCGCCAGTGTATGAGCTTTTCGACGATTCCGAGCTGCGACTTACCATTTTCGCTCAGCCGTAATGATGCCCAAGACCACCTCCGAGCAGAATTTTGAGAATGCCATGGTTGCCGACCTGGTGAAATTCAATCAGGGGAACTTTTTTCAAGTGCTGCGCGACGAGGATGCTTCAGGCGGTTTCAAATACTCCCTCGAAAACCAGAAGAGCCTGGATCTGGGGATCTTTCTCAACGGCCTGCCGATTTTCACGGCGGAGGTTAAGACTGACATTCTGAGCCTAAACGCTGATTTTCCCCTGTGCCACGGGACTTCCAGACGTTTTTGGATTTCACGGTGATGGCTACACGCCTGGCCCCGGCGGGGGGCTGCTGCTTTCCGGTGGGGACTGCAGCAGCTTCAAGAGGAGGGCTTGGTCGGCAGTCGGGTCTCCACCGCCACCGACCGCGTCCTAGCCGACATTCAAACCAGCATCCACCTCCTCCGCGAAAAGCGCGCCTCCCTCATTTCCGCCGCCGTGACGGGGGAGATGGCGGCACCGTGAACTCCTTCTAATATGACTCTTCTCCCATTCCAACTCACCCTCTGGGATGTCGGTCATGGGCTCTCTGTGTGGATACGCACGCCGTCAGGCTTTAGTCACTGGGTTGATACCGGATACTTGCCAGGATTTTCCCCGGCTGAACATGTTTATACAAACTACGGTATTCGAAGCATCGACTACCTGACAATCAGTCACGCAGACAAAGACCATATCGACGATCTGCATAATTTCATTCGCTGCTTCGGCACGCCAAGAGTTTTCTGCAGAAACAAAAGCGTTCCGGCTGATGAGAAATATGGCACCCTATATGCGGAATACCAAAAGGCATTTTACTCCATTGATGCCACTCACAACGCCACCGTCACAGCAGGGCAGGAACCTTGGGACCCTGCTTGGAATGGCGGGGTAAACACCTTTCAGTGTTGGCTGGATTGGAGCGAGGCGTCGAACATCAACGATTCTTCGGTTGTTTCGTTCTATCGATACCACGATTGGCTTTTCGTGCTGCCGGGCGATATTGGTCCAACTGCCTGGGTCAAGCTCTGGCTCAGACATCAAGCCGACATTTCTGCGGTGCTTCGAGGCACAACCGCGAGAGTGCTCGTTGCTCCTCATCACGGACGCAGTTCAGGGTATTCCGATTCGATGATTGAAGCGGTCAAGCCGCATCTGATCGTTGTCAGCGACGAGCATGGGAAGGAGCCGACGGATCCACGGTTCAGGACCAAGGCCAAAGGCCTCGAACACAATCCCATCACCGGCGATTTGAAGCCGATCAGCCAACTCATCAGGATCTTCGAACAGCAAAACAAGCCAACCGGATTCCTTAGACTGCTTAACGCAGGCAAAAGGGACATCAAATACCTCTCGATGAAGTCTACGGGAAGGCTTCAGTTCAAAGTGGACGTGGCGGGGAATTGCAGCCTTCACATTGTTGACTCATGAAACTTGGAATCTCTCTCTCAGGCGGCGGCGTCCGTGCTTTGGTCTTCCACCTTGGCGTGCTCAAACGCCTTGCGGAATCCAAGCACTGGGATTCCGTCGGGCATCTCTCGACCGTTTCCGGTGGCAGCCTCTGCGTCGCCATGATCTTCGCCAAGAACGGCGGCAAGTGGCCTGATGCAGAACAGTATCTGAAGACAGTCCTTCGGGCCGCCCGCGAACAACTGACAACCCAGAGTCTGGTCTGGTCCAGCGTGCGAGCAGGGTTCATCAGACCTTTCCGCCTATTGAACGGGCGGGCTCATCTGGTTGCCCACGTTCTTGCCAAGAAATGGGGGGCCACCATGAGCCTCCAGGATTTGTCAGAACGCCCCCGTTGGACGATCAACTGCACCACTTACGAAACCGGCAAGAACTGGCGCTTCTCCTACAAGCGAATGGGCGATTATCTCACGGGTTATGTGATGAATCCCGATTTTCCGGTTGCCGATGCGGCAGCCGCATCGGCGGGTTTCCCCGGTGGGATAGGACCGCGGAAGATCCGATCCGCCGACTACCAATGGGTCCAATACAAAGAGGGATCAAAAGTGGCAATATCCCCTATTTCGCCAAAACAGGAGATTTACCATCTCTGGGATGGTGGTGTGTATGAGAACCTTGGGTCGGAAGCCCTGTTCAAGCCCGGTAAGGCATTCCGGGATGACGTGGATTTCTATATCGCAAGTGACGCCGGAAAAGGAGTAAGCCAGGTTCAGAGGCATGGGCCATTCGGTTCTGCGAAGCGCCTTCTGGATTGTGCCATGGACCAGGTCAGGGCGGTTCGGGCACGGACGCTTCACGGGTTTCTTAGACCTCCCGCTCCTAGTCCAACCGTTGGAATTTATGTGAGAATGGGAATGTCGCGAGAGGAAATCTATCGGCAGTTTGCACCCGGTCTTCCTTGCCCTTCGCCAAGTCCATGCGGCCTTGGCCCCGATGATGCGAAACGAGCCGCGATGTTCCCGACGACACTTAGACGACTTCGAGAGGCTGAATTTGATTTGTTACTCAACCACGGCTACGAAGTTGCCGACGCAACCATGGCAACCTGGGTTCCAGATCGTTTTTAGCTGTCTAGCAGGATCGTTATTGCCAGGAGAATTCAATTCCGTAAACTTCCGCCATGCCCTATCGCGAAGAACTTCCCGCCCAATGTCCGCCCGAGGCCGCAGAGGAAATCACGGGTGAGCGTGAGGTGTTCCGGGTGGTGAAATCGGATCCGCCCACGGATGGCGATTTCCGGTCCCAGCGGGCGATGCGGCCTGGAGCCGTATTTCAGGGCGTTCCGGAATGCCTGGCGCGCGGATTGTCGGTCTTTGGTGAGCGAGGCGACGGGGAAAAGGCCTTGAAGTTGCCTGGATTGCGTGGTGGAATGCTCGCGACGATCCGCCTCACGGCAGGGGCCGGCCGGATCCAGCAGACATTCCGCCCCAGTCACCACACCTGGTGGCCGTTTGCCGAGTTCGACATCCTCGCCCATTGCGGAAAGGAGGAAGCATGAAATCCATTCTCCACACCAAAACCCTGTTTTACTATGACGGCCCGCAGGTCATTGAGGCCCGCGATGCCATCGGCGGGCATTACTTGGGCGTGATGGTGGCACCGGAGAACGATCAGGATCGCTACCTGGTCAAAGGGGTGTCGCCGGAGAGTCTCCGGCGTTTCCGGGCCGGACTGGTTGATTTGCGGAGTATGCTGCTGGAAGACGACGACACCGAGTGGTTTGTTTCGGGTGGGATCGCGGCAAGCGGGGAGATTTCCAAGCCTGTGGCTCAGAGGGGGCCGTTGGACCAAAGTGATTTGCTGCCGGAGCCAGGTTTCCTGTTGCACGACCAGGCGACGGGCGACGAAACCCTTCGGGAGGCTCGCGAGCGGAACAATCTGGTGATGGAGATTTCGGTGGAGCCTCCGGAGGCCGCCACCGAGCACCGCATCCGGGTCGTGACGCTGGCCGCGTTGCTCCAACACGTGCAAACGGTGGTGAAACATGCCTATGGAACGGCACTGCGAGGTCTCTCCCTGGACGCCCGCCGAGCCATCGATAAATCGGACGCCCATTTGCTTGATGTCGTGGTGCCCGCCGCCGCAGGGTCGTTCCGCGTGCTTTTCGAAGCCGCCAAGGGGGCCGATTTGCTTGGTCAAAGTGAAATGGCCCGCGCCTTGGAGCGTGTGGATCAGCTTTTTGAACACGCCGCCGATCCGGTGAAGGCGCTCGCGACGGTCAAGGAGCACAAGGGCCATTTGGCCGGTGCGTACCTTCGCTTGCTGAGATTTCTGGTGGAAAGTCGCACCGGCATCCGCTACTCATGGGCCGAACCGGGATTCGTCATCCCCAAGACGGGGTGCGTCTCGGAATCCCAGGCGCGGCCGTTGGTGGATGCGCTATCCGGCGTGTCGAATTTGGGAGCGGAGTCCGTCTCACTTGTCGGGGCGCTGAAAAAGGGCGATGTGAACGGCACTTGGCGAATCAGTACGCCCGAGGGTGAATATTCCGGCAAAGTCCGCGACGGCGGCCCGAGCTTGGAGGGATTGAAAATCGGGAGTTCCTACCGCTTTTCCTGTATGGAGGAGATCGAGGAGGTGGAAGGCACCGGCCGGGAGGTCCGGACGCTTTACCTGCTAGAACATGAGCCTGTTTGAGATCCTACCTTCCCAAAAACTGATGGCACCCACCCACCACTCGCTGAATTCAGACCCCACCGTCAGCGGAATTTCGTGGAGGGTGCTGGCAAAAGAAACCCCCCCGGGTCTTGCGACCGGAGGGGGTCCTGCGGGCAAACCCTTGCGGATCGGCCCATCGCCACAAGGGCGAGAAGTTGGTGAAATGTCGCATTTCCCGTGCACGAGTCAACCCCAAAAATGAAAAAAATGCAGGATACTGCTCAAACGAGCACACCAGCCCACGCCCTGCCAAGGGCGATTGCCTATGTGGACGGCTTCAATCTCTATTTTGGGGTGCTTCAGGGAAATCCGTCGCGCAAGTGGTTGAATCTAAGGGCCTTCATCCAGAATTTGCGGCCGAATGAAGACTTGGCGGTGGTCCGGTATTTCACCGCGTTGGTAGATCCCGACGCCCACATATCGAACCGGCGTGACCGGCAGAAGCGATACCTGAAGGCACTGGGAACATGCGGGGAGATCGAGGTCGTTTTCGGGAAATACCAACTCCGCGAAGTCACTTGCCGCGCCAGATGCCGGGAGCGCTACCAAGTTCCCGAGGAAAAGAAGACGGATGTGGGCCTGGCCGTCCGGATGCTTTCCGATGCCATGGATGGTCTGATGGATCGGATTGTGCTGGTTTCGGCGGATTCCGATCTGGAACCTGCGGTTGAGTGGATTCGCAAGCGCTATCCAAGCATCAAGGTCACGGTTTACATTCCTCAGGACCAACACGACCCCAACCCGCGACGCAATGACACTTATCGGAATATGGGTGTTGATGCTAAACCGCTCCCGACCGCCGATCTGCACCGGTTCCAGTTTCCGCACAGAGTTGATCTTGGAAGTGGTCGCACCGTGGAACGTCCCAATGATTGGAAATAACCCGAAAATACCATGCCCAAAACAACCTCCGAGCAGAATTTTGAAAACGCCATCGTGGTGGATCTGGTGAAGCTGAATGGCTTTCACGTTGCGGGACCGGAGGATTACGACCGCGGGCTTTGCCTGATCCCGCAATCACTGGTGCGGTTTCTCCAGGTGACCCAACCGCAGGCGTGGAAGGCGTTGCGGGAGGTGCTTGGAGACGAGGCAGAAAACAGAATCGTCAAGCGGGTGCGCAATGTGATCGAAAAGAAGGGGACGCTTCACGCCCTGCGCAAAGGGGTGGATGAGAGTGGCTCGCATTTCGAGTTGTGCTTTTTCCCGCCATCCGGCGGCGACGATGTTGAATTGGAGAAACTCTATCAAGGGAACTTTTTTCAGGTGCTGCGCGACGAGGATGCTTCAGGTGGTTTCAAATACTCCCTCGAAAACCAGAAGAGCCTGGATCTGGGGATCTTTCTCAACGGCCTGCCGATTTTCACGGCGGAGGTGAAAAATGCCGTTTCCGGCCAGACGGTGGCCAATGCCATCGCCCAGTATCAGAAGCACCGCGATCCGAAGGAACCGCTGTTCCGCTTCGGGCGTTGCCTGGCCCATTTTGCAGTGGATACCGAGCAGGTCTTCATGACCTCGACTCTGGAGGGAGAGAAGACGAGGTTTTTCCCTTTCAATCAGGGCAACGATCACGGAGCTGGCAATCCCCCCAGCCGTACCGGCATTTCCACCGCGTATCTGTGGCGCGAGGTCTGGACCAAGGACAGCATCCTCGATCTGATCCGGCGCTTCGTGCAGGTGGTGGACCAACTCGATGACCGGGGGCTTCCCACTGGCAAGAAGATCCAGATTTTTCCGCGCTACCATCAGCTTGTTTGTGTGCGCGACCAAACCAGCCACGCCGGGGCCAACGGTCCCGGTTTCAGCTACCTGAACCAGCACAGTGCAGGCAGCGGCAAGACCATCGAAATCGCCACGCTCGCCAACAGCCTCGCGACCTTGCACGACAAGAACGGCAAGGCGGTTTTCAACACCGTGATCGTGCTTTCCGATCGGCAGGTGATCGACGCCCAGCTTCAGAAGGAACTCACGCAGTTCACCCAGACCCGCGGAATGTTGGAAAACATCGACGAAACCTCGCGCCAGCTCAAAGCCGCGCTGGAGGATGGCAAGAAGATCATCGTTTCCACGATCCAAAAATTCTCGGTGATCGTCGAGGATCTCGTGACGCTGAAGGCGAACACCTTCGCCGTGATCATCGACGAAGCGCACTCCTCGCAGGCCGGCACAACCGGCGGCAACGTGAACCGTGTCGTCTCCTACGGAAAACTGGAGGACTCCGAGGACAAAGACGAGGAGACTTGCGAGGACAAGATCCAGGAAATCATGAAACGTCGCGGGCGGATGAACCACGTCAGCTTCTTTGCCTTCACCGCCACGCCCAAGCCGGAGACACTCCAGCTTTTCAAAACCAAGATGCCGGACGGCAGTGCGAAGGTGCCGTTCACGATCTACTCGATGCGGCAGGCGATCGAGGAAAAATTCATTCTCGATGTGTTGGAGAACTTCACCCACTGGAACCAGTATTTCCACCTCCTCAAAAAGGCGAAGGAGGACAAGAGCTTCGACAAGAAGAAGGCGACGGCGCTCTTGAAGCAATTCGCCGGTGTCCACACCCACGCGGTGAAGAAGAAGGCGCGGATCATGATCGACCACTTCCGCGAGAAGGTGGAAGCGGCGCTCGATGGCAAAGCCAAGGCCATGATCGTCACCCGTTCCCGTCTGCACGCCGTGCGCTATGCCGTGGCGGTCCGCGAGTATCTCGCAGAACTGGGTGAGCCATTCGAGGCCCTCGTCGCCTTCACCGGCACCGTCAAAGACGAGGACACCGGCGGGGAATACACCGAGGCCAAAATGAACGGCTTTTCCGAAGCCAAGCTGCGGCTGCGGTTCGAGGCATCGAAATACAAAATCCTCATTGTCGCGAGCAAATACCAGACTGGTTTCGACCAACCGCTGCTCAAGGCGATGTATGTGGACCGCAAGCTCACGGGCGTGACTGCGGTGCAAACGCTCTCACGCCTGAATCGCACATATCCCGGCAAGGAGGATGTCGTGGTTCTCGATTTTGAAAACGATCCGGCGCACATCGAAAAGCAGTTCCAGCCCTTCTACGACCGGATCAAGCTCACCAAGGAAGTCGAACCGGAAAAACTCTACGACATCCGCACCGAACTTGAGGACTACGGCCTACACACGCCCGCTGCTATCGACGCGTTTTGCGAAATCTTCTACGCCAAGGGCGGCAAGGAGGCCAAGATTGCCAAGCTGCACGCCCTCACCACCCCCTTGGTCGATCTCTACCGGAGAATGGACGAGAACGACCGGAAGAACTACAAATCCCAGATGCGGGATTATGTGAAACTTTACGGATTTCTCTCCCAGCTGATCACCTTCAAAGACGCTCGTTTGGAAAAGCTCTACGTTTTCGCCGGCTTTGTAGTGAAAAAATTGCCTGCCGAAGGCAAGCCACTGCCCACCGAAATCCTCAACATGACGGATCTCGACAACTACAAACCAAACCTCGTCAAGACCACGAAGATCGAACTCAAGCGGGGCGAAGCCGCAGTAAAACCCAAAAACTACGGTGCCACCAGTGTCGCCGAACCGGAGACTCAAGAGGCGCTTTCAAAAATCATCGAAGCGCTCAACCAGCAGTTCGGCACCAAGTTCACCGCTGAAGACCGGGTAGTGATCGAACACTTGGAACAGCAGCTTGGGAACGACCCACAGTTGGAACAGCAGCTATCGGCCGGCTCCAAGCAGGCGGTTCGCATGTCGTTTGAGGAGGTGGCCCAGGACATGCTGCACGAACTGATCGAGTCGAACTTCAAATTCTACAAGAAGGTAGCCGACGATCAAGACATTGCCAAGGAACTGTTTGATCGTCTCTTCGAGCGGTATCTTGCCCGGAAGAAGCCGTAAATAGGCAAGGAACTGCACAACCTGACTTGGAAATGCCGGGCCATTCTCCGCGTCTTCCTCTGCGGCCTTGGCGCCTTTGCGGTTTGCTTCATTGCCCAACCGGCCGGCTATTGGGTGGCGAATTTGGTCAGCAGGCCGCGGCTGCGGGTGAAGCGCAGGATCCAGACGAAGAGCGCGCCGGCCAGGGCAAGATACACCAGGTTCAGCGCCATCGCCCACACCAGCGAGGTCCAGTCCATCGTCCCGGTTTTCATCACTTCCCGCATGCCCTCGAACACATGGGTGACGGGGAGTGCCAAGGCCACCGGTTGCAGCCAGCCCGGCAGCACGCTCACCGGATAGAACACCGCCACCACCGGCTGGATGAAGAACGGCACCGCCCAGGCCAGCGATTCCGCCGCCTGGCCCCAGCGCAGGATCAACGCCGTGGAAATGATTCCCAGCGACCAGCCGAACAACATCAGGTTGACGAAAAACGGCAGCAACCACCACTCGAGCACGAACAAATTGAACGAATACGCGAACCAACCGACCAACACCAGCGCGGTGACCGTCACCGCGATCCGCATCAGGCCCACCACGAAGGTGGCTCCCAGATATTCCGCCGTCCGCACCGGAGCCACGAAGATATTGATCAGGTTGCGCGTCCACACATCCTCCAGAAACGAAATCGCCACCCCCTGCTGGGCACGGAACAGGATGTCCCAAAGAATCATCGCGCCTAACAAAAATGTGATGAACTGCGGGAAATCGCCGCTGGTGTTGCGCTGCAGGAAAACAGTTAGAAACCCCCACACCAGAATGTCCACCATCGGCCAGAAGACCATTTCCACCATCCGGATGGGGCTCCGGGCGTAGAGATAGATGTAGCGCGAGATCAGCGCGGCAACGATGCGGGGGTTCATGGGACTGGCGGGCTTGCGGGTTCATCCTCCAGCTCGCCGCTGCGGGCGATCTTGATGAAGACGTTTTCCAGGGATTGTTCGGTCGAGCGGCGGACGATCTCCGCGGGTGGCCCCTCGGCCACGATCCGGCCCTTGTGGAGGAAAATCGCGCGGTCGCACACCTCCTCGATATCGCGCATGTTGTGGGAGGTATAGAGAATCGCCATCTGGCGCTCGTCGCGGGCGCGGCGGATGATCTTGCGCACCTTGTCGGCGATGTCCGGGTCCAGGCTCGCCGTCGGTTCGTCGAGCATCAGCAGTTCCGGATCATTGAGAAACGCCTTGCACAGGTTCACCCGGGTGGCTTCGCCGGCGGAAAGCTGGCCGGTAATCCGGTCGCGCAGATGGGCCACCTCCACGCGCTCCAGCAGCTCATCGATCTTCCGCCGGGGCTGCGGCACGCCATAGATCCGCGCGAACACCAGCAGGTTCTGCCAGACTTTCAGGTTGCCCGGCAGGCTCACATAGGAGGATGAAAAATTCGTCTTCCGCAGGATTGCCACCCGGTGCTGCTGGAGTTCCAGGCCAAAGGCATACAGGCTGCCGGATGTCGGCAGGGTGAGCCCCAGCAGGCAGTTCATCGCCGTGGTCTTGCCCGCGCCGTTCGCTCCCAACAATCCGAGCACCTCGCCCCGGCGGAGTTGGAAGCTGAACCGGTCCAGCGCCTTCACCCCATCGAACTCGCGGGTGAGTTCGACGGCTTCCAGCAGGATTTCATCGGTGGCGGCGGCGGACATCGTTCGGGCGGGTTGGAATACACGCCCCGGCAACCGCCTGTCAAGCCGGCATCGCGTTGTCAGGATCAGGGATCAGGGTCCCTACATCAAGGATAGGTGCGTGAGAAGGTCGTCCAAAATGGGAATATATTGAACCGCCAAGACGCCAAGTGCGCCAAGTGTGGAGAGGAATTCAGAATTTAGAGATTATCATTTAGAGCTTTCTTCCTTGGCGTACTTGGCGTCTTGGCGGTGATCATCCCTCTTCATTCCGGATTCTGCCAGAACTCTCGCCAATGCGGTTGCCCTGCGGTCAGGACGGCTCCGGCGGGCCCTCGGGCACCACCGGGTCGGAGCCGGCGACTTGGCGCCGGTCCATCGTGCGGATGATCCCCAGATAGGACTGGATTCCCGCCAGATAGAGGACGGAGGTGGTGATGAAAACCACCCAATACGGCAGTTCGGCCGCGCGCAGCACCTGGAACACCCTGGCGGCCAGCCACCACGCTCCGCTCCAGATTGCCCCGTTGCAGGCACTCATCAGCTC
The DNA here is from genome assembly GCA_021733795.1 of Akkermansiaceae bacterium. Classification (GTDB taxonomy): domain Bacteria; phylum Verrucomicrobiota; class Verrucomicrobiia; order Verrucomicrobiales; family Akkermansiaceae; genus Luteolibacter. The sequence continues at coordinate 28,984 of JAIPKB010000009.1, forward strand.
GCGGTTGCGCTCTCCCACATAGGACATGGTCAGCTCGCTGATCGCCGGTCCCGCCATGCTCATCAGCGGTTGGCGCACGATGAAGCAAAGCAACGCCACCGGCAGCGCCCACTTTGTCCATGCCCACAGCTCGGTGAGCCCCATCACCGCCAGCAGGACCACCGCCACTCCCTGCACGCCGATGATCGCGCCGCGCCAGCCGAAGCGGCGTTTCACCTCAGGGACGATCAGCCCGGCCACCAGCACCAGCACATTGCTCACCGTGCCGAAGGCCGAGTAACGGGCCGCATCAAGGTGATGGACCGTGTTGAAAAACAGATTGAGAAACTGGATGCTCAAACCCGCTCCGGTGGCGATGAGCAAGGTGGGCACCAGCACCCGCAACAACACCGGCAGATCCGCGCGGTGCAGATGCAGCCAGTGCCCCACGACCGACGAATCCGGCGGCGGATCCGGCAGCCGCGCGTAAATGAATGGTGCGCCGAAACCCGCCACCGTCAACACCAGCAGCGTGGCGTATTCATCAAACACCAGCCGCAACCCGGCCACCTCGAAATGCCCGACCCCCTGCAACACGCTGGACAAGGTCCCCCCGCAGATGCTGGCCGCCGCCCAGGTGGCGAACAACAGGCTCAACGCCTCGCTCGATTTCCCTGCAGGCACCATCCGCAGCACCATCGGCAGACTCCCCACATTCAGAATCAACCCGGCCACACCCATCAGCAGGAAACACCCGGATGCCGCCGTCATCATCCCGTATTGGACCGTCTCCAGCGACGCCAGCGCCGTCAGTGGAAACAATGCGGCCCCGATCACCAAAGGCCCGCGCAGCCGCTGGCCGCGCAGCCACAGCCCGGCCGGGATCGCCAGGAAAAATGTCGCCACAAACCGTTGCGACGAGAGCGCCGCGATCATTGGATCATCCAACTGGTGCGCCTTGAGAAACAGATTGAGCAGCAGGAACTGCGCGGTGTTGATCAGATTGATCAGAAACTGTCCGGCCGCAAACAGGATCACGCACCGCGGCAGGGTGCGGTAGCTTTCCAACCAGAAGGGCAGGCGGGGCATCGGCGGACTTGATTGTTAGATCACCCGGCTCCAGTGACGGCAGGGCCCGGCACCCGGAGGCACCGAACGGCAAACGCAAGCCAGAGATTGGACGGGGGCGGTCATAATGGGGCGGCAAACGGCACACCCGAGGGTGCCCGTCGGCCAGGCTCTGGTCAAGGGTCAATCCGGATGGCCGGCTATTCGGATGGCGACCGGTTCAAGGGTGAGATCCGCCGCTCCGGGCAGGGTGACCGGCTCAGGGCTCCGGTTGCTGTTCCGGTTGCGGCTCGGTTGGTGGGCGCAGGTCCTGAAGGCCGCCCATGCCCTCTATCAGGCTCTTGAAGCCAATGGTCATTTTCCGAACTGAGGTTATGGTCTGGTCCATCTTTTCAAGGTCCATTTTCGGGATGTTGGAGATGTTGCCAGCGTTGGGATCGGGGGCGGGTTGCGCCGCCTGGTTGGCCATTTCCTCCTCGAACAACTGACTTTGTTCGGGGTCCAGCACGGTTTTGAACTCGTCCACAAACGTCTCGTCACGCAGGGGTTTGCCACCGCGGAAATTCTTTTCGTCCAGCGGGTTGAGCACTCCTTTGAGTTCCTCCCCGGTGCTTGCCTGGAGTTGCTGGTATTCCTCGTCGCTCATGTCGCCGCGGGCCGAGGCATCGCTGGCCAGCATCAGCCGCATCAGCGTGGAAGGGTTCTGCTTGAGTTTTGCAATCGAGGCCTTGGAGCGCTCCAACTCCCGGCGTTGGAACGCCTGGTAGGCGGCGGTGGCTTTTTCCTGCTGTTCCTCGGTGAGTTTCAAATCGTTGCTCAGGCGGCCCAGGCCCATGCGCATCGCATTGCGGCTGCCAAACGGACCGGTGGCCATTCCCGCAAGGGCCTTCTCACCGATTTCGGTCGCGTCCGTCAGCACCGCGATGACATTGTCGGAAACGGCAGCCGCCAGCTTGGTTCGCGACTCGCCGTATTGGTCCACCAAATCCTGGTTAGGCAACTCGCCGCGGGTTCGCGCACGACCCGGCGCATTGCCGGAAAAGGCGGGGTTTCCCGCCGTCCCGGCGACCGCCGGCCCTCCGGATGACCCGGCCGCGGAGTTGCCGGTTGGATTGTCGCCGGCTCCCTCCGGGGGCGACGACTTCGAAGCCAGGATGGCGGCGATGATTCCCGCCAGCAGCAGGAGCACACCGGCCGCGAGAGTGGTTTTGTTTTTCATGACAGTGAATAGGCTGACAGAGACTGGCTTTGACGGCGTTTCCTGTCAAGAAGAGGTTGCCAATTTGATTGTCGGTGAAATACCGGGGTCAGTGAGCCCGGTACTATTTTGGAAATTGTTTGACAGTCCGGATTGTCGCCCGCAACCTCGCCGACTCTTTCCGCAAAATTCCGATGAATGCCGACCAAAATCGCCGCGAGTTCAAGTTCGTGCTCAAGCCCGGGCTGCTGGATGCCGTGCGGGCGAGCGTGGGCGAACATTTGGTGGTGGACCGGGGGGCGACTGAAGGATATCCGGTCATTTCCGAGTATTTCGACTCCATCGACCGGCATTCCTACTGGCAGAAGGTGTTCGGGGTTCCCAACCGTCGGCGGGTGCGCGGCCGGGTTTACGGACGGGCGGATGGCAGCATCCCGCCCAGCACCTTTATCGAGGTGAAACACAAGCTGGATGGCACCACGGTCAAGCGCCGGGTCACCATGAACATGGAACGACTCCACGAATTTTCCGCCGGCACCCTGCCGGAAACCCCGCTGAAACCCGAGGAGGGCCGCGTGTTGGCCGAAGTCCACGATTTGGTCACCAATGGCGAGACCCGCCCGGTCGTGCAAATCCGCTACCTCCGCTATGCCTACGACAGCGGTCCGGAAGGCCTGATCCGCATCACCTTCGACACCGGCCTGTGCTGCCGCTTCCGGCTGCTGAAGCTCGTCCCGGACGACCAGGATTTTGAATTGCCGCTGCTGGAACCCGGGGCCTCCATCATGGAGGTCAAGACGATCGGCGCGGTGCCGTCATGGTTCCGCTCGATCATCGGCAAGTTCCACCTGTCCCCACGCGGATTCAGCAAGTACGCCGCCGCCCTGGAACTCTACGAGCACGGCCATCGCGGCAAACCCGTCACCCACGGCAAACATCCCTCTCACGACCAACGCCGTACCCACGGCAGACATCCTAACACCACCCATGCCCCCTAGTCCATGATTGACATATTCCACTACCTGATCTCTCAGCCCCTCGCCCAAGTGGTGGAGACCGCAGCCCAAGTGACGGACACCGTCACCCAACAATCCGCCCCGGCCTTCGACTTCATGGACTGGGCCTTTCCTTCCCAAAAAATGGAGAAACTCCAGAACAACCCGCCGAATCTATGGGAAGTGGTTTTCGCCATGTTCTACAGTCTGGCTCTCAATCTCGGGATCGCCCAGGTTTACCGCAAAACCTACCGCGGCACCCGCTATTCCCAGGACTATGTCCAGACGCTCATCATCATCGGCGTGGTCACCACCATCCTGATCATGGTGGTTTCCGGCAACGGTGCCATCGCCTTCGGTATGTTCGCCGCCTTCTCCGTGATCCGCTTCCGCCGCAACCTCGGCCAATCCCGCGACCTCGCCTTCGTGTTTTTCTCGATGGCCATCGGCATGGTGGTCGGGGCCAGACTGTGGGGACCGGCCGTGCTGATCGCCGTGATCGTCTCCTCCGCCATCGTGGTGCTCACCAAGCTCAATGCCTTCGCGCCCCGCCGTTCCTCGCACTTGCTCAGCCTGCGGATGACCTGTGAGATGGACTTCGAAAAGCTGCTCAATCCGCTCTTCGAGCAATACACCGACCGCGTTCACCTCATCCGGATTTCCTCTGCCCAGGCCGGCATGATGACCGAGCTGCGCTACGGCCTGCTGCTCAAATTCGAAGTCTCCATCCCTGAGTTCATCGAAGCCCTCCACCTCGCCTGCGGCAACAACCGGGTGGTGCTCACTCCGGTGGATCGTGATGTCGAAACCTGATCCCGCCCAAGCGGCCTTCTCCATACCACCATGAAACCCCGTCCGCGCCACCTCCTGCTGGTCACTCTCGCCGCATGTTCGTTCGCCAACGCCGCCGATCCCGCGCCCACGGTAGCCGAACCCGCCCCAACCGTTGCCGAACCCGCCCCGCCGGAGGCTTCCGAGGCCCGCCCCGAAATGGCAACCGCCAAACCAAGCGACGACAAGCAGAAGAAAAAGAAAAAAAAGAAGGACAAGCAGAAGGGGGCCGGTGCCGAGCAGGACAAAGGCAAGGACAAGGATAAAAAAAGCAAGAAAAAGGAACCGTCCACTGCCAAAGACTCGCTTGCGGACCCGGCTCCGGAGCCCGCCAAGGCCACCAATGGAAGCTGGTGTGAGTGGCTGGCTGACTCCCCGGGAACCCTCTATGATGACAAGTCCAATCCCTGGCTCCAGTCGTTCCGGATCAGCGGGCGGTTCCAATACCAGGCTTCCTATCAGGATGGCTCGGATGTGAACAACCGCGATTACCACGATACCTACGATGAATATCGTAGATTGCGGATTGAGACCCGGACCCGCTTTCTCGGGTACTTCAGCGCGGAATTGGATGTGAATCTGGTGGACGACAGGCGCTTCCGCAATCCACCCGGCAACGGCCTTGACTGGGGATACGACGACTTCGACACCGCCACCCTCGAATTCGATCTGGACAAGCTCTTGAAGGGCGATCCCTTCGACAAGCTGGCCCTCACCTACGGGAGGATGAAACTGCCCATGACCGAGGAACAACGGCAGAGTTCGAAAAAACTCTACACCATCGAGCGATCCATGCTCGCCGACAAACTGGGCGGTGGCGAAGGCCGGCCCACCGGCCTGATGTTGGGAGTTGCCAAATCCGATTGGAGCGGCTCACTGGGTATTTTCAGTGGCGAGGACGACGCTGATTTCATCGGGGGTTGGAACGACGGGCAGTTCTATTTTGGCAGCCTCACCTGGCAGCCCGACAAGGACTTCAACCTCACCCTTGACTACGTGGTCAATCACCAGAGTGGCACGGACGACGCGCTCGGCTACCGCTCCGCCATCGCCTTGGGAACCACCTACGACAAAAAACGCTGGGGTTTCATGGCGTCGCTGGTATACGGCGACAACGGTTACGGCGATCCCACCGACAAGCCCGCCAACCGCCTCAACCGCCAGGGCGATTTCCACGGCCTCACTGTGATGCCGTGGTATTGGTTGGTGGAGAAACGGCTGCAGTTGGTCTTCCGCTACGAATACGCGGGCTCCGCGAAATCCGAGGGACTCCGGCTTTCCAGCCGCTACATCCGCGGCCATCACGATGATCCGCTGGTGGATGTGAACGGCGGCCGCGGCGACCTCTACAATGCCTGCTATCTGGGGCTCAACTACCATCTCTGCGGCGACAACGCCAAAATCATGGGCGGCATCCTCTACGAAAACCTCGATACCCCGGCTGGCGGGCTCGATGCCTTCACCTACACCATCGCCTTCCGCACCGCGTTCTAACAATCTGGTGGCCGCCCTCATCCCACTGTTTGTGGGTTTCGTCCTTTAATCCCGCTTCGTCGTCAGGGCGACGGCCGAGATGCCAAGCACCATGGCTCCCGTGATTAGACCCGCTTGCACCAGCAGCGACGCGTCGCCGGTGAGACCAACGGCAAGCGCGATCAGCGGCAGGAAGATGACCGCTTCCGCCACCGTGTAGAGCAGTAGCCCGGCGTATTGCATGCCCTTCGAAGAACCATTGGTGGCCCACCGATCGGCGACCCAGGATACGGCCATGACCCCCCCAGGACCATCAGCCACGAGTAGCGGCTCGCGCCAAGCAGACCCAACGCGGCCGCGCCCAGGCCGAGGCTGAGAAACAGCCCTTCAAGCACGACAAACAGAGCGATCGCTCCTGCGAGGTGGCCGTAGGTTTTACGGATGAATTGCGCCCGCACCGATTCCGGTGAATCGGAGACCATGCTGACGGTGTAAGGATTAACGGTACGGGTTCATGAGGGTTGGATGCTTGGTGGATTCATTGCCAGGCCCGAGCGTCCCGACATGGGCTCAACGAGTGCTTGGTGCATTGCCAAGGCATGGGAACCGGGGCTGTTGAGCGGGTCAAGCTCCTCCGTTACCCTTTCCGGCGGGCTTCCTCGCGCTCCTTGGCCTTGACGATGACGTCTTCGGCGATGTTGCGGGGGCAGGGGGCGTAGTGGAGGAACTCCATGGAAAACTGACCGCGGCCCGAAGTCATGGTGCGGAGGTCGCCAATGTAACCGAACATCGAACTGAGCGGAGCCTCCGCCTTGATCCGGACGCCGTGGTTGACCGTCTCCTGGCTGTTGATCAGGCCGCGGCGGCGGTTGAGGTCGCCGATGACATCACCGACGTTGGCTTCGGGCGTGAAGACATCGATCTTCATGATCGGCTCGAGGATCTGCGGAGCGGCCTTGGGCATCGACTGGCGGAAGGCCGCCTTGGCGGCGATCTCGAAGGCGATCGAGGACGAGTCCACCGCGTGGAATCCGCCGTCGGTGAGGCTGACCTTGAAGTCGAGGCAGGGGTAGCCGGCCAGGGGCCCCTTGAAGATCGAGTTGGCGAAGCCTTTTTCCACGGCCGGAATGTATTCCTTGGGGATGTTGCCGCCGACGACTGAGGACACGAACTCGAATCCGCTGCCGGCCGGGAGTGGTTCGATGATGTAGTCGATCTTGGCGAACTGGCCGGAGCCGCCGGATTGCTTCTTGTGGGTGTAGCTGTCCTTGACCATCTTGGTGATGGTTTCGCGGTAGGCCACCTGGGGGGCGCCGACTTCCACCTCCACCTTGTGGGTGCGCTTGAGGATGTCGATTTTGATGTCCAGGTGAAGTTCGCCCATCCCCTTGATGATGAGTTCGTTGGTCTCCTCATCGGTTTCAACGTGGAAGGAGGGATCCTCCTTGACCATCTTGCTGATGGCATTGCCGAGTTTTTCCGCGTTGCCGCGGTCCTTGGCGGCGATGGCGATCGAAATGACGGGCTCGGGGAAAACCATCGGTTCGAGGGTGGCCGGGTGGTTCACATCGCACAGCGTGTGGCCGGTCTGGACATGCTTGAGGCCGACGATGGCGATGATGTCCCCGGCTTGGGCGACATCGACTTCGGCGCGGTCGTTGGCGTGCATTTCGACCATGCGGCCGATGCGCTCGGTTTTACCGGTGAAGGTGTTGAGGAGCGTGCTTCCCTTACGGAGGGTGCCGGAATAGATGCGGACGAAGGTGAGGGCGCCGAACTTGTCGTCCATGATTTTGAACGCCAGGGCACGGAGCGGTTTGGAGGCATCGACGATCGCGTATTCGCCGGTGGGGTGGCCATCGAGATCGACTTCCGGCTGGGGCTTGACCTCGGTCGGGTTCGGCAGGTAATCCACCACGGCGTCGAGCACCTGTTGGACGCCCTTGTTTTTGAAGGCGGATCCGCAGTAGGTGGGGAAGAAGCTCATGGCAACGGTGCCCTCGCGGATGCACTTCTTGATGGTGTCGAGGTCCGGCTCGATGCCATCGAGGTATTTCTCCATCACTTCGTCGTCCACCTCGACGGCGGTTTCGATGAGTTCGGAGCGGTATTTTTCGACGATTTCGACCATGTCGGCCGGGACCTCGCCGACTGCGAAGTTCTCAGCGAGTCCGGTTTCGTCCCAGATATAGGACGTGCGGGTGAGAACGTCCACCACGCCGCGGAAGGTGTTTTCCACGCCGATGGGCAGGACCATGACCAGCGGTTTGGCGCCGAGCACGTTGCGGACCTGGCGGACGACACGGAAATAGTCCGCACCGACGCGGTCCATTTTGTTGACGAAGATGATCCGGGCGACGTGTGAGTCGTCGGCGTAGCGCCAGTTGGTTTCGGATTGGGGTTCCACACCGCCGGAGGCACAGAACACGCCGACGCCGCCGTCGAGCACCTTGAGCGAGCGATAGACTTCGATGGTGAAGTCCACGTGGCCGGGGGTGTCGATGATATTGAGTTGGCAATTCCGCCAGAAGCAGGTGGTGGCGGCGGATTGGATGGTGATCCCGCGTTCGGCTTCCTGTTCCATGAAATCCATGGTGGATTCGCCGTCGTGGACCTCGCCGGTTTTGTGGATCTTGCCAGTGAGTTTGAGGATGCGCTCGGAAGTCGTGGTCTTTCCCGCATCAACGTGGGCGAAGATGCCGATATTGCGGTATTTAGTGAGGTCTTTCATGCCAATAGGATAGTGTGAGGTGGGCGTGTTGCGACCGCCGACGGATCGTGGCGGGGCGCATTCCTAGTCGGTCGTGGCCGTTTGGCAATCCCAGAGTCGCGAAAAATCGCTGATTTACGCATTTTGTCCGCAAATTTGTCCGAATCATCCTGTTGCTGGGTGCGGATCGCCGATTTTCCCAGCGAGTTGATCATTTTCCAGCCCCCCAACTCCTGGCGGTTTAAAACCAAGGATTGCCAGTCCTGGGAGCGGATGGTAGGGTTTTGCGCATGGTTCGTTTTCGACCGAATGTGGCAGCCTTGATGGTGAAGCCGGGAGGGCAGTTGCTCATTTGCGAGCGCTGGACGATTCCCGGGGCATGGCAGTTTCCGCAAGGCGGGGTGGATTCCGGGGAAACGCCGGAGGAGGCGTTGCATCGCGAGGTGCGCGAGGAAGTGGGTCTGGATCCGAGCCACTACGAGATTTGCGAACAACGGACCGGCTACCGCTACCTCTATCCGGCGGAGGTGCGCCTGCGCAAGCTCAACAAGCACGGTAGCCACGGCCAGGAGCAGACATATTTCCGCTGCCGCCTGCACTCGGACTCGCCACCGGTGGATGTGGACCAGAAATCACGGGAATTCTCCGGGTATCGGTGGATCGAGCCGCTCGAGTTCGATCTGGATTGGCTGCCGGCATTCAAGCGCGACGTTTACCGACAGGTGATGTGGGATTTCTTTCAGGTAAAGGTCTGAGGCCGCGGCCGCACTGGTCAGATGGCGAAATCGTCGCCGGTGCCGTAGTGTTCGATCATGTAATCCATATCCTTGTCGCCACGCCCGCTGAGGTTGACAAGGATGGTCTGGGCGAGTTCCGGGTTTTCACGAGCCAGGCGCATGGCATAGGCCACCGCATGGGCGCTCTCGAGGGCCGGGATGATGCCTTCGTTGCGGCTGAGAATGTAGAACGCGGCCACCGCGTCGCTGTCGGTGGCGGTGACGTAGCGGACCCGGCCGCTGTCCTTGAGCTGGCAGTGCTCGGGGCCCACGCCAGGGTAATCGAGGCCGCTGGCGATCGAGTGGACCGGCGCGGGTTCGCCTTTTTCATCCTGAAGCAGGTAGCAGCGGAACCCGTGGATCACCCCTTCCAGGCCATAGGTCATGGTGGCGGAATGCTCGCCGAGCTCCGTCCCGCGGCCCAGAGGTTCCACCCCGTGGAGTTCCACCGGATCATCGATGAAGCCGGAGAAGATCCCCATGGCATTGCTGCCGCCGCCCACGCAGGCGGTGACGATGTCCGGCAGCTCGCCGGTCATTTCAATGATCTGCTCGCGGGCTTCGAGGCCTACGACTTGTTGGAAATCCCGCACCATCATGGGAAACGGATGCGGACCGACGACCGAGCCGATGCAATAGATCTGGTTCACCGGATCCTCGACGTAGGCGACCAATGCGGAATCCACCGCCTCCTTGAGCGTGCGCAGGCCGTGGGTAGCCGGGATCACCCGGGCTCCGAGGATGTTCATCCGCGCCACGTTGGGAGCCTGCTTGGCCATGTCCACCTCGCCCATGTAGATGTCGCACTCGAGGCCGAAGTAGGCGGCGGCGGTGGCGAGCGCCACCCCGTGCTGGCCCGCGCCGGTCTCGGCGATGAGTTTTTTCTTACCCATGTACCGGGCGAGCAGGCCTTCTCCCATGCAATGGTTGAGTTTGTGGGCACCGGTGTGATTGAGATCCTCACGTTTCAGATAGATCTGGGTTTTGCCGAGTTTGGCGGAGAGCCGCGCGGCATGATAGACCGGGGTGGGCCGCCCTTGGAAATGCCGGCGGATCCGCCGCAATTCCTCGATGAAATCATGTGAACGGGAAACCACCTCATAAGCCCGGCGAACCTCGGCCAGTGGTGCTTCCAAGTCGGGTGGGACAAAGATCCCCCCATAATTGCCGAAAAAACCAGCGGCATCGGGAGAATGGCGGAGCGAGTGGGAGCTAGTTGTCGAAATCATGGCGGCGGTTTATCGCCCGACCCGGGCCGCAATGCAAGGCTACACTGCAGAAATGCAAAACCATGCGCGGGAAATGCAAGGTGTCGCTTGGTCCGGCCGGCCTCGGTGGCGAAAACCTGTGGCCGGTCATCACCGGCAAGGGCTCCCTCACCGCGCGCAAGCCGATGGTCTGGGTCTATCCGGAATACGGTGGCCAGGCCGCCGTCCGAATCGGCGGCTTCAAGGTGCTCCGCCGGGATCTCAAAACCAAAAAGCCGGGTTCGTGGCAGGTCTATGACATCTCCAAGGACTCCGCCGAGGCCAACAATCTCGCCGGCCAACGCCAGGACCTGATCGATCAAGCTGTAGCCATCCTCCAGGCCCAGACCAGCGACAACCGGTTCTTCCCCCTCGCCGTGCCCGCAACTCGGTAAGCGCCAACACCGGTCTGAATATTTTTCAAATTTCTTGTTGCAATCGAGTCTCAATTAACCGATCTTATGGCCGTGAAGCTTGTTGGAGCAACGGATTTGGAAATTGACAGCGCCATGACCCTGAATCAGGCGAGGGTGGGGTGTGATTTGCAGATTCAGGGGGTGGATGGCCCGAGTTGCGAGCGGCTGCGGGAGATGGGGTTTTGTGAGCAACTGCGGGTTCGGAAGCTGGCGGGCGGGAGAAACCTGCTGTGTTCGCTGTGCGGCACGCGGGTGGCATTGAGCAAGGATCTGGCCGAGCAGGTGTTGGTGAAGATGACCGGGTGAGACAACCGCAACTGGCACCATGTCCACGACCTCCAAAGTTTCCGCCACGATCGCCCTGGTCGGCAACCCGAACTCGGGGAAAACCACGCTGTTCAACGCGCTGACCGGAGAAAACCAACGGGTCGGCAACTACTCGGGAGTGACGGTGGCGCTGAAGAGCGGCACGTTTTTCACGCCCCACGGACGGAAGCTGCGGGTGCTGGACCTGCCGGGTTGCTACTCGCTGCGGGCCGGTTCGCCCGATGAACAGGTGGCCGTGGCCGCCCTGACCGGTGCCCTGCCCGATGAGCCGAAGCCCGACCTGGTGGTCTGCGTGGTGGACGCCTCGAACCTGGAACGCCACCTGCAACTGGCGCTGCAAGTGATTGAACTCGGCCTGCCCTGCCTGCTGGCACTCAACATGATCGATGCCGCCGAACTGGCCGGACTGCGGCTTGATCCCGGCAAGCTGGCCGAGGAATTGGGCATACCGGTCGTGCCGATGCAGGCGAGCGCGGGCAAAGGCGTGCTGGAGTTGAAACAATCGCTGCGCTTTCCGCTGCCCCACCCGGCGGCGGCGCCCTGGCTGGACGAGGGTGGCGACGCGGATGCGGCACGCCGGGGGTTCATCCTGCGGCTGTGCGAATTGGCGGCCCGCCGCCCCAGCGAGCACCAACTGACCCTCTCCGACCGGGCCGACGACATCCTGCTGCATCCCGGCTGGGGCTGGTTGTGCTTTGCGGGACTGTTGCTGCTGATGTTCTGGTCGATCTTTTCGCTGGCCAAGGTGCCGATGGGCTGGATTGAAAGCGGCCAGGCGGGGTTGGCAAGCTGGCTGGAAGGCCTGCTGGCGGAGGGAGACCTGCGCTCGCTGCTGATCGACGGCGTGCTTGGCGGGGTGGGTGGCGTGTTGATGTTCCTGCCGCAGATCGTGCTGCTGTTTTTGTTTATCGGGCTCTTGGAAAGCACCGGCTACATGGCGCGCGCCGCGTTTCTGATGGATGGGGTGATGGCGCGCGCCGGGTTGAGCGGCAAGGCCTTCCTGCCGCTGTTCAGCTCGTACGCATGTGCGATTCCCGGGGTGATGTCCGCCCGCACGATTGACTCCGCCAAGGAGCGCCTGGTGACGATTTTCGTGGCACCGTGGATGAGCTGCTCGGCAAGGCTGCCGGTCTATCTGCTGATGGTGCCCCTGCTGCTGAACGAGGGCGAGGGATCATGGCGGCAGGCTGGCGTGTTGTTTGCGGTCTACGCACTGGGGACCGCCAGTGCCTTCGCCGTGGCACGAGTGCTTCGCGGACGCCTGGGGCCGGACCCCAACCCCGCGCATTTCATGCTGGAAATGCCACCCTTCCGGGTGCCGCAATGGCGCTACATCGGCCGCCACCTGGCGGAACGCGCCTGGTCCTTCATCGCCAAGGCCGGCACCCTCATTCTCGGGCTTTCGATTCTGCTCTGGGCCTTGAGCACCTATCCGAAATCCCCCGGGGCGGACCCCTCCGCCGCGCTTGCCCACAGCGCCATGGGCCGGATCGGCGCGGTGATCGAACCGGCGGTCAAACCGATGGGTTTCGACGGCCGCACCGGCACCGCCATTCTCACCTCGTTTGCGGCGCGGGAGGTGTTCAACAGCTCGATGGCCATTCTGTTCCGGGTGCGGGAGTCCGGCGACGAGAAAGCCACGCGTGGCTTGCTGCGGGCCCAACTCGCCGCCGCCCGCTGGCCGGACGGGCGACCGCTGTTCACACCACTCTCGATGATTTCGCTACTGGTGTTTTATATATACGCCCTGCAATGCCTGCCCACGGTGGCGGTGGTGGCGCGGGAAACCGGTTCCTGGCGTTGGGCACTGGGGCAACTGGGGTTCATGACCGCATTCGCCTGGCTGGCAGCGGCGCTGATCTATCAAGGAGGGAGGTTGCTCGGATTCTGATGAACATGGATTGGCAAACTCTCGTCGCCGGCCTCGTGGTGGCCATCACCCTGCTGGTGTTTCTGGTCCGCCTGGCCCGGCCCGGCCCCCGCGGCAATGGTTGCGGCTCCCATTGCGGATGTGGCAAACGGAAAAAACCGGACGCCCCCGCCCGGGATCGCAAGTAGCAACCCGTGCCGGGCGGCTTCATTTCCGCCCAAGCCGCCGCCGCCGCTTCAACGGCGGCGCGGACCCGTTTTGCCGGGGTGCAAATGATTGCTTGTCAAGGCACCGCGAATTGCTAATCTAGTCGGTAGGACAAAACCCCAATCGAAGCATGAACGAAGTTATCACCATTTTGGAACACCAGGGCACGGGCCGCGACGCCTGCGTCAAGGTCCTCCAGGAAATCCAGGGAGTGTTCGGCTACCTGCCCGCCGAGGCGCTGCGGTATGTGGCCGACCACAGCCAGATCACCAAGCGCCAGATCTACGGCGTGGCGACGTTTTACGAACTCTTCCGCTTCAAGCCGCCCGGCAGGCACCAGGTGAAAGTCTGCCGCGGCACCGCCTGCCATGTGCGCGGCGCACCTCAGATCCTCGACGCCGTCGCCGAGGAACTCAACCTCCACGGATCGGAGGACACCACCGAGGACGGCGAGTTCACCTTCGAGAAAATCGCCTGCTTCGGCGCCTGCGCCCTCGCACCGGTCACCGTCACCGACGGACAGACCCATGGCGCGATGACCCCGGACAAGATGCGCAAGCAGTTGAAAGCGATATTGAAAAAAGCCAGGGCCGGGAAGCAGGAGGACCCATCATGACCCGACTGCACGCTCCCGCCGATCTGGTTGCCTGGAAGGATCAAATCCGCAGCCGGATCGATCCGCAACAAACGCAGATTTCCGTATGCACGGGCACGGGTTGTGCGTCGGCCGGCGCTGGCAAGGTGGTTCACTGCCTGCGCGAAGAACTGGCCGGGAATCACCGCGGACAGAAGATCTCGGTCAAGGCAACGGGTTGCCACGGCTTCTGCGAACGCGGACCACTGGTGGTGATCCATCCTTCCGAGGTGTTCTACAACCGCGTGAAGGAGGAGCACGTCCCCGAGATTCTGACCGCGCTCGACGAGGATGGCGTCGTCACCAAACTGCTGTACGTGGATCCGCAAACGCAGCAACCGGTGGTGAAGGAGCACGAGGTGCCGTTCTACAGCCACCAGCAGCGCATGGCGCTCGGCAAAAACGGTCTCGTCGACCCGTGCGAGATTGAAGATTACATCGCCCTCGACGGCTATGCGGCCGTGGCAAAGACGCTCACGACCATGACGCCGGTGCAGGTGATCGAGACGATCAAGCAGTCGGGCTTGCGTGGGCGCGGCGGCGCGGGATTCCCCACCGCTACAAAATGGGAAATGGCCGCAAATAACATTACGGCGCGGCGGCAGTCCGGAGGCACCAATGGCAGCGGCGCCCCCGACACCTTTGGCTACGTCATCTGCAACGGCGACGAGGGCGACCCCGGCGCGTTCATGGATCGCAGCATTCTCGAGGGCAATCCACACGGCGTGCTCGAAGGCCTGATCCTCGGCGGCTACACGCTCGGCGCGAATGTTGGATACTTCTACATCCGCGACGAATATCCGCTCGCCATCCAACACATGAACCGCGCCATCGAACAGGCGACCGCCTGCGGCCTGCTCGGCAAGAACATCCTTGGCAGCGGCTTTGATTTCCAGGTGATTGTCGCCTGCGGCAGCGGCGCGTTCGTCTGCGGCGAAGAGACCGCGCTCATCGCCTCGATCGAAGGTGAACGCGGCATGCCACGCCCGCGCCCGCCCTATCCGGCGGAATCAGGCCTGTGGGGCAAGCCCACCATCATCAACAACGTCAAGACCTGGACCTACATCCCGCTGATCCTGCTCAAGGGCCACGAATGGTTTCGCGGCATTGGCACTCCCACCAGCCCGGGCACCGCGGTCTTTTCGCTGGTCGGCAAGGTCAACAACACCGGCCTGATCGAAGTGCCGATGGGGACCCCGTTGCGACATCTGGTCGAGGTCCTCGGGGGGGGCGTCCTCAAGGGCAAGAAGTTGAAAGCCGTGCAGACCGGCGGCCCCAGCGGCGGCTGCATCCCGGCGGAATTGCTCGACACCCCCGTGGATTACGAGTCGCTGGGAGGCATCGGCTCGATGATGGGATCGGGCGGCATGGTCGTGATGGACGAGGACACCTGCATGGTGGACGTCGCCCGCTATTTTTTGGCCTTCACCCAAATCGAGTCCTGCGGCAAGTGCGTTCCCTGCCGGCTTGGCACGCGGCGGATGCTGGAGATCCTGACCCGCATCACCACGGGTAAGGGCACCGAGAATGACCTGATCACGCTCGAGGAATTCGCCGTGAGCGTGAAAGCCACGTCCCTTTGCGGCCTCGGCCAGACCGCGCCGAATCCCGTGCTCACGACCTTGCAATACTTCCGCCACGAATACGAGGCGCACGTCCGTGACAAGAAATGTACGGCGCACGCCTGCCGTGAGTTGGTGACGTATTCAATCATCGCCGACCTGTGCAAGGGCTGCGGCCTGTGCGTGCGTCATTGTCCCGTGTCCAGCATCAACGGGGAGAGGAAGATGCCCCATGAGATTGATCCCGAGGCGTGTGTCCGCTGCGGCTCGTGTTACGATGTCTGCAAGTTTGAGGCGGTACAGAGAGATTGAGAGGACAACCTATCATGAAGACAGTTTCATTTACCATTGATGACCGCAAAGTCACCGCTCATGCGGGAACAACCATCCTCAACGCCGCCAGCAAGGCCGGCATTGACATCCCTCACCTCTGCTTCGACCCGCGCGTCGAGGCGATCGGTGCCTGCCGCATGTGCGTCGTCAAGGTGCAGGGCGCGCGCGGCCTGGTCACGTCCTGCACGACGACCGTCGCCGAGGGGATGAAGGTCGTCACCGAGGACCACGAGATCGCACTGCGGCGGAAACACGTCCTCGAACTGATGCTCTCCGAACATTGCTCCACCTGCATGGGCTGCGACAAGTCCGGCGCGTGCCGCTTGCAGGATTACGCCTACCGTTACGGCGCGGACCAGGACCGCTTCGGGGTGGTGCTGGCGCAGGCTCCGATGCGCAATTTCACCACCCTCAACAAGGGAATCCTGTTCGCCGCCGACAAGTGCATCAAATGCGGGCTGTGCGTGAAATATTGCGAATCCGTGCAAATGGCGGAGGCTTTGACGTTCGCCTGGCGTGCCAACCGCACGGAGGTCACCACGCCCTTCGACGAGGATTTGCATCTGACTTCCTGCGAGACCTGCGGCGGCTGCATCCGGGTGTGCCCGGTCGGCGCGATGCTCGACAAAAACGCCGTTGGCAAAGGCCGCGACAGCGACCTGACCCGCGTGAAAACCATCTGCCCGTATTGCGGCGTGGGCTGCCAGATGGATTTGTTAGTGGACAAGCAACGCAACCGCATCGTGCGCGCCACCTCCACGCCGGATGCGCCGATCAACGGCGGCAACCTATGCGTGAAGGGTCACTTCGGGGTTGATTACGTCAGTTCCCCGGAGCGGCTCACCCATCCGCTGATCCGCACTGCGGACGGCTTCCGGCAGGCGACTTGGGACGAGGCGATCACTTATGTCGGCGACCGGCTCCGCGCGATCCGCGACCAGCACGGCCCCGACGCGCTGGCATTTGTTTCCTCCGCCCGCACCCCCAACGAGGAGAACTATCTGGTGCAGAAACTCGCGCGCACGGCAGGTGCCACCAACAACGTGGACAACTGCGCCACGAGTTGTCACGCTCCGACCGTCGCCGGACTCGCGGCGGCCTTTGGCAGCGGCGCGATGACCAACAGCGTGAGCGAGATCAAGGACTGCAAGGTGATGTTCCTGATCGGAGCCAATCCCACGGCGGCCCATCCGATCATCGGCTTGGAAATGAAGCGCGCGTTGCGAAGCGGCGCGAAGCTCATCGTGTGCGATCCGCGCAAGACCTGGCTCGCCAAGCGTGCCCATATTCATATCCAACACCGTCCGGGCAGCGACAACATGCTGATCAACGCGATGCTGCGCTGCATCCTCGACGAGGACTTGGCCGACAAGCAATTCATCGCCAGCCGTTGCGAGGGATTTGATGAATTCGAGGCGAATCTCGAAGGCATCACCGTCGAGGCCGCAGCGACGTATTGCGGAGTGGACGCCGGTCTCATCCGCGCCGCCGCCCGCCTCTATGCGACGGGAAAACCCAGTGCGATCTACTACACCCTGGGCATCACCGAACACTCGTGCGGCACCGACAACGTCAAGAACATCGCCAATCTCGCCATGCTCACCGGCCAGATCGGCAAATGGGCCAGCGGCGTCAATCCGCTCCGCGGCCAGAACAACGTCCAGGGAGCCTGCGACATGGGCGCGATGGCTAACAAACTTCCAGGCTATCAGGATTGGTCGGATCCTGCGGTGCGTGCCAAGTTCGAAAAGGCCTGGGGCGTTCCGCTGCCGCAAAACAAGGGCAGTAAAGTGCCGCTGTTCATTGCCGCCGCCGGGCGCGGCGAACTCAAGGCGCTCTACATCGTCGGCGAGGATCTGGTCGCCACCGAACCCAACCAAACCCAGGTGATCGAGGATCTGGGAAATCTCGAGCTGTTGGTGTGCCAGGAAATCTTCATGTCGGAAACCGCCAAGCAGGCGCATGTGATCCTGCCCAGCGCTTGTTGGGCGGAGAAGGACGGCACCTTCAGCGCATCCGAGCGCCGGATGCAGTTGATCCGCAAAGCCGTCGATCCGCCGGGAGAGGCCAAGCCCGACTGGGAGATTCTCTGCCTGGTCGCCACCGCCATGGGCTACCCGATGCATTACGACCATCCCTCGCAGATTTTCGATGAGCTGGTCAGTCTTTCGCCGATGTTCGGCGGCATGAGTCACGAGCGGATCGGCGAGACCGGCTTGCAATGGCCGTGCCCCACGCCCGACCATCCGGGCACCCAATTCCTGCACGAGGGCAGGTTTACCCGCGGCAAGGGCCGGTTCCACGCGATCACCTTCCAACCGCAGAAAGAGGAACCCTGCGGGGAATACCCGCTCATCCTTTCCACCGGCCGCACGCTATATAACTACAACTGCGGCAACATGACCCGCAAGGCCGAGGTCATCAACCAGAGGGACCCGGGAAATTTCGTGGAAATCCATCCCGACACCGCCGCCCGCTACGGCATCGCACAGGATGAGAAAATCACCGTGCGCACCAGGCGCGGCACCGTCACCGGCCTGGCTAGGGTGGGAGAACGCGTCCGCCCCGACCTGATCTGGATGCCGTTCCATTTCATCGAGGAGCCGACCAACAACGTCACCATCGATGAGTTCGATCCGGTCACTGCCACGGCCGAATACAAGTGCTGTGCCGCCCAGATCGAAAAACTCTGAAGCTGTCCCGATGCTGCAAGTCACCCTCAACGGCCGGCCGCACTCCATCGCCGGCGGCGGGACGATTCTAACCGCCTTGCGCGGCGCGGGCATCGAGGTGCCGACCTTGTGCGATGATCCGCGGCTGAAACCCCATGGCGGCTGCCGCCTCTGCCTCGTTCAGATCCAGGGCCTCGCCAATCCGGTGCTGTCATGCAACACCCTGCTGGCGGACGGCATGATGATCGAAACCCACCCTGCGGAAATCGAACAGCAGCGGCGCACGACCCTTCAGTTGTTGGCAAAAAACTATCCGGCGGAGGCCGTGAAGGATATTCCCGACAAGCCGTTCCACCGCCACCTGCTCGCCTATGGCGTGACCGGCGCTCCCGGCGGCGGCAGTCCCGGGGCATTCCGCGATGATTCCCACCCCTACATCCGGGTGGACATGACGCGCTGCATCACCTGCCAGCGCTGTGTGCGGATCTGCGATGAACTCCAAGGCCAGAACGTTTGGGAACTCCGTTACGGCGGCAGCGGCCCGGCGGTGCGCCTCAGCGGCGATGCAACGACCCTGCGGGAAAGCAACTGCGTCAGTTGCGGCGCCTGCGTGGACACCTGCCCCACCGGCGCGCTCGAAGACAAAACCATTCTAACACTCGGCTGGCCGACCCGTTGGCAGCGCACCACCTGCCCGCATTGCGGCACCGGTTGTGAAATGGATGTCGGAACCCGCGAAGACCGGATTGTCGCGGTGCGCCCGGTGCTTGACGCTCCAGTCAACCGCGGACATTTGTGTGTGAAAGGAAGGTATGCATTTGGCTTCGTCAACGCGCCCGACCGCGCCCGCGAACCCATGCTCCGCGAGGGCGGCGTCTGGAAACCGGTATCGTGGGACGATGCCATCGGCTTCACCGCCGCCGCGCTCCAACGGATCGTTGCCGAGCACGGCCCGGACAGTGTCGGCGTGCTCGGTTCATCACGGGCGACCAACGAGGAAAACTATCTGGTCCAGAAATTCGCCCGCATGGTGATCGGCACCAACAACGTGGACAGTTGCGCGCGGGTCTGCCACACGCCGTCCGCCGCCGCGATGAAGATGATGTTAGGCTCGGGCGCCGCCACCAATTCCTTCGGCGACATCGAACACGCGAGCACCATCCTGCTCTGCGGCGCGAACGCCACCGAGAACCATCCGGTGCTCGGCGCCCGGATCAAGCAGGCGGTGCGCCGCGGCACCCGCCTGATCGTGATCGACCCGCGCCGGATCGAACTCGCCGAACTCGCCGATTTCCACCTACCGGTGCAGCCTGGCACCAATGTCCCGCTATTGAACGCCATCGCCTGCGTGATCGTGGAGGAAGGCTTGCACGACGCGGCATTCGTCCGCGAACGCGTGACGGAATGGGACCAATTTTGCGCTTTCATCAAGGAATGGACTCCCGAACGCGCCGCCGGAATCTGCGGGGTGGACGCGGCGCTCATCCGTGGGGCGGCCCGGCTGTATGCCACGGCCAAACCCGCCCTGTGCGCCCACGGACTCGGGATGACCGGCCACACCCAGGGCACCGAAGGCGTCATGTGCCTGGTGAACCTGGCCCTGCTCACCGGCAATCTTGGCAAGCCCGGCACCGGCATCAATCCGTTGCGGGGTCAGAACAATGTCTATGGCGTGGCGCAAATGGGTTGTGATCCCGGCACTCTAACCGGCTCGGTGCCGCTCGCCGAGGGCCGCGCGCGGGTCGAAAGCATCTGGCACGCGCCGCTGCCGACCAAGACCGGCCTGAACCAACTCAAGATGATGGACGGCGCCGCCCGCGGCAAACTCCAAGCGCTGTGGGCGATCGGCTACGACTTGTTTCTATCCAACGCCAACGCCAACACCACCCAGGGCGCGCTGGATGCGGTCGGCCTGGTCATCGTGCAGGACTTGTTCCTCAACGAGACCGCGCAACGCTTCGGGCATGTGTTTTTCCCCGCCGCATCGCCGTATGAAAAAGACGGCACCTATATGAACGCCGAGCGCCGCGTGCAGCGGATCCGCAAGGTCGTCGAACCGGTCGGACAGTCCCGGACCGACCGCGAGATCATCTGCGACCTGGCCCGCGCGATGGGCAGGGGCGAGGGCTTTCAGTTCGCGGATGCGGAGGAGGTCTGGAATGAAATCCGCGCGGTGTGGCCGCTGGGCAACGGCATCACCTACGCGGGGATGGAGGCCGGTGGCATGCAATGGCCATGCCCGTCGACCGACCAACCCGGTCAGCGGATCCTGCATGCCGAAACCTTCGGCGGCGGCAAGCCGGCGGCGTTGCGGCGGATTTCATTCAACGCCACCAAAGAGACGGTGATCGACGAATTTCCGTTCCTGCTGACCACCGGCCGCGCGCTCTATCAATTCGGCTCCGGCACCATGACCATGCGCACACCCAACACCGTCCTCCGGCCTGCGGATCTGCTCGACATTCATCCCGCGGACGCCCAACGCCTGGGCCTGCAGGATGGCGACCGCGTGAAGGTGCGCAGCCGCCACGGCGAAGCCACCCTCGCGCTGCACCTCACCTCCGCCATGAAACCCGGCGAGCTCTTCGCCACCTTCCAAACCGCCAAGGTCCTCTTGAATTACGTGACCAGCCCGCACCGTGACCGCTTCGTGCAAACCCCCGAGTTCAAAGTCACCGCGGTGTGCCTGGAGGTTTGACAGGCGGCGACGGGCAATGGCCGGCCACCTCGGTCCGGGGGAACATCCGAAATGGGTATTTTGACGATCTTTCCACCCCAGCCAACCAACCATCCCGAAAAGCAGCGGATCTAAAAATATGGTTGAAACATCCATACCGGATGTGTAAACACACTTCCAGATGAACGAAGCAACCCTCATCTCCGCCTTTGAACTCCTCGACGATTTCCTCACCGCAGGAAAAACGGCTCCCGTTTGGTTAGTCGTTGGAGGCGGCAGCGCCCTACTTGTCCAGCGTCTCAGCACCCGCCAGACGAAGGATGTGGACGTGATGGCAATGCGGGAATGGGAGGGCAATGTCGTCAGCGCCTACCCGCTGCCGGCTTCCGTGAAACAGGCCGCCGCCAGGGTTGCCGAGGAACTCCGGCTCGATCCGGACTGGCTCAATGGTGCCGCGGCCCTGCATGGATTCGATCTTTCCCTGCTCCCCGCTTGGTTCTGGCAGGAACTCGACACCAGGGAATACGGCCAGAACCTCAAAATCAGCTTCATCGGCCGCAAGGGGCTGATCCTGCTCAAACTCAGCGCCGCCCTGGATCGCGACCAGAGGCGCGACATCGAGGACCTCG
The DNA here is from genome assembly GCA_021733795.1 of Akkermansiaceae bacterium. Taxonomy (GTDB): domain Bacteria; phylum Verrucomicrobiota; class Verrucomicrobiia; order Verrucomicrobiales; family Akkermansiaceae; genus Luteolibacter. The sequence continues at coordinate 50,588 of JAIPKB010000009.1, forward strand.
CCTGCCTCAAACCCTCCAGCGCCGAAATGGAGGAACTCCTCCGCTGGGTGCTCCGGAATCTCCACGAAACCACCACCCATCCCAAGCTTCCCACCCTGCTCCGCGAACTCCAACATGCTGACCTCATTCCAGGATTCTCTTAGCCACCTCACCACGAGGATGGTCGATCTGCTCTGGCACCAATGGTCCTCCATCGGTGTGGCGGGATACCCGCGTCCGGGCGACGATTGGATCATCGACCCCGAGGCCCTGCTGCTCGCCACCACCCGCTTCGGCCGCCACGATTCCCGGCTGATGGACGAATCCATCGACTGGCTCGCGAAATTCGGCCGCCGCATCAGCCTGCAACGGCTCCAGGGCTTGCACCGGAGCTGGCCCGGCGTCGCGGATTCGCGCGTCCTCGCCGCCATCGCCGAGGTGCTCGGCCAGCAAGTCGCCCACCGCAAATGGCGGGTCATCGCGGATCGCGCTCCCGCGGCTTCCGAGCCGGAATCCCTCTTTCTCCGCAGCGACGGCACACCCGCCGCCCACTTCGGCGAGGCGGCACCCGCGTTCGCGAAACACGGGCTGCTGCGGGGAAAACTCGAACTCCGCGGCATGAGCCAGCCGCCCAACCCCCGCGCGCGGGAAAACCTGCTCTTCACCTTGCGTGCACTACTCGGCGTGAACGCCCGTGCGGAAATCCTGGCTTGGCTCCTCACCCACGACTCCGGCCACCCCGCCGCCATCGCCCGCTCCACCGGTTATTTCTCCAAATCAATCCAGCAGATCCTTAACGAAATGGAGGAATCCGGCCAAGTTCTCTCCGTCCGCCACGGCCGCGAGAAGCACTTCCGTGTCCACACGGTGGATTGGCACTTCCTGCTTCCTCCGCCACCGGCTGGCCGGAGCGCCTTTCCCCGCTGGGTTGATTGGATGCCGCTCTTCGCCGCCATCATCCGCTTTGCGGAAACCCTCGCCCTGCCCGGCATCGACGACAAATCCGACCACTTCCAGGCCAGCAAGCTTCGCGAGGCGCTCGATGAAGCCATGCCCGCCCTCGTCCGCGCCGGCGTCGCCCACGAACTCCATAGCTCCCGCAACCTCCGCGGCGCGGACCTCGTCCAATCCCTCCTCGCCGACCTCGATTCCCTCCTCGGCTAACCACCCGCCCTACCCAATCTCTCCCTAAACGCCTTAAATGTCAAGCAATATCCGAGTAAATCGGGGAATTCCCGGAAAATGAATGATCAAAAATGCAAAAAAGGCTTTATCTGTAAGGCGTTTATATTGCATTAATCGAATTTCGCGGCTAAGATGGCGGTGAGAACGGTTTATTGCCTTAATATCCATGCATTCATCACAACTCGCCTCGTTAATCAGATACCATCGCAAGCAAGCCGGCTTGAGTCAGGTGGAATTGGCGCTGCATGCGGAAGTGAGCCGGAATGTGGTGCAGGATCTGGAGACCGGCAGGGAACGGGCGAGCTGGAGGAATTTGCAGGCAGTGCTTGGCGTCCTCAATGTCCGGCTGGTGCCTGCGGGGCCATTGGTGGAGGCATGGAGAACTCAAGCCACAAAGGAGAAACCCGGACCATGAATTTGGAACGCCGCGCAGCAGTCTTCCAGCATGGCCGGCTGGCCGGGCACCTGCGGGCCACCGGTCCTGGCTCCTGGGCTTTCGCCTACGACCGGGATTATGACGGACCACCGGTTTCCCTGACTCTGCCGGTTTGCGCCGAGCCCTACGATTTTCCGGGGTTTCCGGCGTTTCTGGAAGGATTGCTGCCGGAAGGTCCACAGTTGGAGGCCCTGCTCCGCAAACACAAGATCGACCGCCACGATGCCTTCCGCCAAATCGTGACGGTCGGCGGGGATCTGATCGGCTCGCTCACCGTTCGCGGAATCCCGGAAGTCACCTGACATGCGTGCTTGCCCGATCAACTTGGAGCCATTGGCAGACGGCGAGACGTTCTCGCCGGCCGGCCTGCGCTCGTGGCATCCCCGGTTGACGCATTTGCAGGTGCTGGCGTTGGGTCAGGACGAGCAACTGCGGCAAGCCAGGCTGCGGGCCGACAAGATGTCCATCCAAGGAGTGCAACCCAAACTTTCCGCCGTGCTGAAACCCAAGGATGGATGCTTCGAGGTGGTGGACTGCGGCGGACGCTTCATTCTCAAGCCAAATCCCCCGCCCTATGAAGAGGTCCCGGCCAACGAGGCCCTGAGCATGACGCTGGCAAGGCACGCGGGGATCGAGGTGCCGCCGCACGGGTTGCTACCGGCGGTCGATGGCTCATGGGTCTATGTGGTCCGGCGCTTTGACCGGGCGGGCCGCGACGACCGCCTGCATGTGGAGGATTTCGCCCAACTCTCGGGGGCCACCCGGGACACCAAATATGCCAGCTCGCTCGAACAAGTCGCCAAGCTGGTGGAAACCCATTGTAGTTTCCCGGCGGTGGAAAAGGCCGCACTCGCCCGCAGGTTGCTGTTCTGTTTCCTGATCGGCAACGAAGACATGCACCTGAAGAATTTTTCACTGCTCGTGGAGAGGGGAAAGGTCAGGCTGGCACCGGCCTATGATTTCCTCAACTCCACCCTGGTGCTGGAGAACGCGAGCGAGGAATCGGCGCTGCCGCTGAGGGGGCGCAAACGCAAGCTGACCCGGGCGGACTGGATCGACTATTTCTGCCGCGAACGGCTGGGGCTACCTGAAACCATCCTTGCCGGCATCCTGGCGGATCTGCGCGATGGCCCGCCGGAATGGGAGAAAATCATCCGTCGGTCGTTTCTATCAACACCGCGGCAGGACCACTATATTGAAATCCTGGAAAACCGCCACCGCCGGATTTTTCGCTGAACGGGGGCGGCATGGGGTCCTCCCCGACCCATCGCTCGCACCACAACCCCAGCAAGCCGTCCCCTGCCTGTCTTCCACTGCAACCGCCCCGTGACTTCTTTGGCCGACGGCAGGCCGGCTCCACCGGGCTGGCAGCATGCCGACGCTGCGGAACCTGCTGCGGACGGCACTATTTCCGCTTGGCCTTCAACCAGCGGTGGAGACCCGGAAAGGCGAACCACACCAGCACCAAAAACACCGCGCCCGGCAACACCACGCCCACGATCACCGAGGCCACCCGGTAGTTCCAGCCAATGGTCGCAAAACTCTCCAGAAACCGAACCGAACGAACAAACAGCCGTTCGGCGAGGCCGTCGAAATCCGGCGTCAGCCAAAACACCAGGAGGCAGACTCCCAGATAGATCAGCGCCCAGGACGAACGCACCCGGATCCGGTCGATGAGAAAAAGGAAGATCACCGGAATCACCAGAAAATATACCAGCACGTTGATCACCTGATAACTCAAGCCGGTGACCTCGGAGAGCCACATCAGGAAACGAAAAACCAGATCGAACATTGCGGACATACTATTACCCCGTCTTTCCGGCCGCCCCATTCATGGCGGACCGGATCAATTTCAGGTTAGTCTGATGGCAGACCGAAAGGCTGCCTACCGGAAGATTCATGAGGCCTGGGGATCGGGATGGCAAGCCTTTTCTTCGATGGTCCTTGAAAATCCACCCGGCAGCCGGAGCACGAAACAGGAGCCGGCCGCGGCTTCCCGGATGATCAGGTCGCCGCCTTGGGCGCGGGCGAGGCGACGGGACAGGGCGAGGCCCAGGCCGACGCCAGGCCGGCTCTCGGCAGCCTCACGGGCGGACTTGTGAAAGGGCCTGAAAATCCGCCGCCACTCGTCGCGGGCAATACCGGGGCCGTGGTCGGTCACCGCGATCTCCACCCCGGAACCGGCGGCTCGCGCGGTGATTTCGATCACCGGCGGCTCCGATCCGGCGGCGTATTTCGCGGCGTTGTCGATGAGGTTGAACAGAATGTGTTCCACGGCGGCGAGGTCGGCCCGCAGCCGGAGATCCGGCGCGGGGTGGATCGTTAGATCCAGGCTGGCGGTGGCCAGCCGGGCGGTGAAGCGCTCGTGGAACGCGCCAAGCATTTCATCCACCCCGGTTTCCCGGAGGTTCGAGCGGGCGTTGCCGCGCTCCATGCGGGAAAACGCGAGGACGTTCTCGACCAGGTGCGAAAGCCGGTCGGCCTCGCGCGCCAGCACGCGCAGGTAGCCGCCGCGTTTTTCCTCCTTCACCGCTCCCTGCTCCAGCATGTCCGAGTAAAGCCGGAAGGTGGTGAGCGGGGTGCGCAGCTCATGGGTGACGGCGGAGACGAACGAGGCGCGGCGCTCGCTGAGCCGCAACACCCCGCGGACCAGCAGCGCGCTTGCTAGAAAAGCCAGCGCGACCGCGCCCCAGGCGACCCACAACGGCGCGCCAAGCCCGGGGGTGGTGGAAATGGCGGTGGCCAACGGCGTTTCACCGCGCTCCAGCTTGAAGGGAAACGACACCAGCGCCAGCGGATCCGCCGCGGTGAGTTGGTCCACTGCCGGCAGCAGCCGCGCACGGGGCAGCAGGTCGGCCACCTCGCGGAGCAGGGTGGTAGTTAGAATCCGGGAGTCGAGCCAGACGCCCTGGATGAACGTCGTTGAAACGAACCGGTCGAATTCGCCATGGGACGATTGGTTGGGTATGCGGGAAGTGGTCTTGCGGATGAGAAACAACTCGCCGCCAAGCCAGGTGGTGCGCATTTGACCAGTCTCCACCTTCTGGGAAAGGACGGCGGGCAGGATCGGCGGGTTGGGTGCGGGTTCGGCTTGGTCCGCGAGTTCGGCCTCGGTCAAATTTCGCCGCGCGGGAGCGGCTGGGGCGGCCGCCGGGGCTGGCTGGGCCTTGCCCGCCTTGGTGGCCGCCGGTCTGGCTTTCTTCTCTTCCAGCGCCGGCATGCCCATCGCCAGGGGCCCGTCCTTGATGACCTCCTTCGAGGGATGAGGTTGTGCGTCGTTGGCGGCCAGACCACCGGATTGGGCTTGGTTGCTGGAAACCGTCTGGCCGACCACCCTGGCGCGCTGATTGCGCTCGGCCACATTGCTTTGCTGTTGATAGACAGCATCCTTGCGGAGCTGGTCATTGGGGATGGTTTCACGCTGGAAGGCGTTGTCCAGCGACTGCGGCTGGGGGATCTGAGGCGCTGGAGCTGACAAGCTGATTTTTGGAGTTTGTGCGAGCAGGCTCCATTCATCACCGTTTGGCGGATTGGCGGCCCACAGCACGCGCAGCCGCTTGAGGCGCTCCGCGGCCGCCTCACGGGTGGCGGAGTCCGCCGCGCCAGCTTCGGGAGAGAGCAGTTCGGAGTTGTTACCGAGTTGGAAGTGCAGCAGGACTTCCGGCTCGGCGGGCGGGACCTCCGCTGCGGGAGCCGATGCCTGGTAGCGATCCGCAGGCACCAGGTTTTCCCGCAGCACGATCGCCGCGCCCAGGGCATCCATCCGCCAGAGGGCGAGGCGGGTGCGTTCCTCCAGATCGGCGCGGGCCTCGGCGGCGGCGCGGTCGCGGTAAGCGGTTAGACGCTCGCGTTCGGCGGCCAGCACACTGCGGGTCAGCCAGGTCATCGCCCCGAGCACGGTGGCGGCGCAGAGGGCCAGTGGCAGCCAGAAGGCGAGGGTGCGGCGGAATCTCACGGCGATGGTTGGGTTAGAAGACGATAGCCACGGCCACGTACGGTTTCGATAGTCCGCTGGTCCTTGTCGCCGAGCTTGGTCCGCAGGTGCATGATGTGCATGTCGATGGTGCGGGTTTCGGTACGGGCGGGGTCCAGGTTCCACAACTGGCGGAGGATTTCCTCACGGCTGACCAGCCGTCCGCCGGAATCCATCAGGTAGCGGAGGAGGTCGGCCTCGCGCTCGGACAGTTCCTCGGTGTGACCGTCCGCGAAGGTGATGAGGCGGCTTTGGAAATCCACGGTGCCGCCGGGAAACGGGCGTTGGTCGGCGGGTGCGGAGCGCTCGCAGGTGCGGCGCAGCACGGCGTCCACCCGGGCGAGCAGTTCCTTCATGCTGAAGGGTTTCACCACATAATCGTCCGCGCCGTTGACGAGGCCGCGGACCCTATCGTTTTCCTCGCCGCGGGCGGAAAGAATGATCACCGCCTGGCCGGGGCGCTGGCGTTTCAACGCCGCGAGGATTTCAAACCCGGAGGGCCCGGGCATCACCAGGTCGAGCAGCAGCAACCGGTAATTCGCCTTGAGCGCGAGTTCCATGCCCGCGTGGCCGTCGGCCGCCTCCAGTGTTTGATAGCCCGCGTATTCCAACACATCGACGATCCCCCGGCGGACGGCGGGATCGTCTTCAATGACGAGCAGGGTCGGAGCGTTCATGGCGATGAATGGAGAATGGCGGAAGCCGGCCGGTCTGGCAAGCCGGATGGCGTTCCCCATGCTACCCGCACCCGGCCATGATGTCTGTAAACCGTGGGTAAATTCGTCCCAGTGAGCCACCGGGGCGGCCTCAACCCGCCTCGATGCACGAGTCGAAATGGGATTGCTGGCGCCTGGCCATCCAATCGCAGACCGCCGGCAGCTCGGCGACCGGCACCTTGGTGTGCGGCAGCATCTGCATGTAAGGGGCGGGGCCGAACTCCGGCGTGAGTGTGGAAACCGTCATGCCGGCGGCCTGTTGGGCACGCCAGATTTCCACCCACCATGCCTCATGGGCGGCGAGATGGACGGCGTATTCGGGCGCGGACGGATCCGGCACCTGGGGACCCTCCTCGAACCCGACCCGGGCATGGACATGGTGGCAGTGGCGGGCTGCCAGCGCGATCGTTTCGCCAAGATCCGGCAGCAGGCGCTCGCAGACGCAGACCCAGTGGCTGAAATCGCAGGTGATCCGCAGGTCCGGGAAACGTTCCAGAATGTGGTGCGTATGCCACGGCGTGCCAAACGGGCGGAGCCGGTGGGTTTCATGGGCGATGGTGATCCCGAGCTGCTGCTCCAACTCGAGCGCCAGACCGTAGAACTCTTCAGACTGGGCATGACTCCAGGTATCGGCCCCGGAATGGGCGTTGCAGAACATCGGTTCATGATCCAGGCAGTCCTCGATCTGGGAGCGTAGCGAATCGAGATGCTGGCGCACCGATCCACCGGGGATGAAGTCGTTGCTGAACACTTGGGAAATCCACCCCATGCCGGTTTCCTTGAGCAGCCGGAAAAACGCCGCTTGGTCGGTGAT
>JAIPKB010000253.1 GCA_021733795.1 Akkermansiaceae bacterium
GATGTCATGTCGCCGGGCTGTCAGATCGATGGCAGGGCGCGGCTCGAGTACCTGGATGACGAGGTGGAGTTCGAGACCGGGAACTCCGGCACCTTGCACGACATCACCGCGCCGTTCGACCGCGACTCCCACGAGGCCGACCCGGCGGAAGAGGCGGCCCGCAACCTCGACTGGGCATCGTTCCTCGCCTCGCACCCGCCACGCCACCGCGTTGCCATCCTCGTGTTGGTGAAAGGTGGCACCATGCGCGAGGCGGGAATACGCTGCGGCCTCAAGGACAGCGCCGCGTTGAACCTGAAACGCCAGATCGCCGCAGACCTGATCGAGTTCTTCGGCGGGGACGTGATCCGTCGTTTGCTGGATGGCATGCGTCCGGGTTGGGACTCCGACCTTCGGATGACCCGCGAGCGGCACCTGTGCCACACCGGATGGCCTGCTCTTCCGGGAACCAATCAGGGCAACCCGCCCAGCCAAACCAGCCTCATTGACTGAAGCAGACGCAGGCACCACCCAACAACAACGATGCCCCGCACACTGTACTCGCCCCGGCTGTCAGACGATGTGGTCCGCGCCCTCTACCGGGAAGGACAGCGTCGCCGGATGCCCATGACCCGGCTTGCCGACGAACTGCTCCGGCAGTCGCTCGCCACCGGCGCGTCCGTTCCCCTGTCGCTCCATCCCGTTCGCGGGAAGGAGCCGGAATGGACCACCACCCGGACCGACGCCGCATAGGTGCCCGGCCGAAGCCCAACCAAAACCATACCAAACCAAACCCGAACCGCAACCACCACCCAAAGCAGTCCGGCCCATCGGTCGGGCTGTTTTGTACCAACCCCAACCCTCAATCCCCAACCAACAACCCCCTATTCACCATGGCTATCAAACTTATCACCAACTATTGCAAACGCCTCGGCTTGCCGGGGTATTCCTCGCACCAGTTCAGCGTCTCCGTTGAGACCGAGTTGGCAACCACAGCCGACATCCCGGCGGAGTCCGAACGTCTGTACCACATGCTCCAGTCCAATGTGGACGAACAGATGCGGCAGACTGGCTTCGTCCCGCCCGGCACCTATGGCATGGAAATGCCCGACGGTTCCCCGGCAGGCAACGGTCACACCAATGGCACCAACGGCACTCATGCCGCCAACGGAAACCCTGCCCCCATCTCCCCCCGTGGTCCACTCGACGGCCGCTGGAAGTGCTCCGACAAGCAACGCGACCTGATCCTCAAACTCGTGGACGAGCACCAGCTCGACAAGCACAGCATTGAGGCCCTTGCCGTCGAACGCTTCGGCCACGGCGTGCGGCTGCTCAACAAGGTGGAGGCCTCCGGGCTCATCGACGAGTTGCTCGACACCCACGGTCGTCCCGACAGCCGCCGACCGGACCGGACCAACACCACCCGCAACGGCTCCGCCTATCAGGGAGTCAACGGCGGCAATGGAAGCAATGGAAGGAGGGCCGTCGCATGACTACCGCCACTTCAACCGCCGCTCCCGCCGCCACCCGTGAACCGCCGTTCACCACCGGGCTGACTCCATGGGCGCAAACCCTGCCCCAGCACATCAGTCCGACGGCCGCCAAGAACTACCTCGGCTGCTCGCTGCGGTTCTACTTCGAGCGGGTGGCCTGCATCCGCAAGCAGACCCCGGCCGCCCTCCACCTCGGCAAGGCCGTCCACGCCGCGCTCCAGGCTTTCCACCTGGCCCGCTGGCGAGGTGGCGACGATTCGCCGGAAGCGACCGCAACAGCCTACGAGGACGCCTTCCACCGTCTCGAACGCGACGAAGGCCCGGTCAACTTCAAGGATGACGACGAGCGGGAGAAGTGCCGCCTCGACGGCCTGCGCGTGGTAGCCGCCTATCTCGATTCGCCCGAGGCGATGAAGGAAAAGCCGCGTGCCGTCGAGGTCCTGCTCAAGGAGGACATCCCCGGCCTGTCGGTCCCGCTGACCGGGGCGATGGATCTGGTGGAGGGCAACTTCACGCCGGTGGACTTCAAGTCCGCCGCCGCCAAGCCCGATCCGGCCCATGCCGCCTTCGATCATGAAATCCAGCTGGTGTCCTATCAGATCCTGCTGGAAACCGCGACCGGTGAAACCCCGCCCTCCCTAGATCTGGTGTTCCTGGTGAAGACCAAGACGCCCCAGGTCATCCGGGTATCATCCCCACCGGCCGACGCCCATCGCAAGCGGCGGGTCACCGCCCTGCTGGAGACCGCCGTCGAGGGCATCGCCGCCGGCCGCTACCACCCCCAACCCGGCATGTACTGTTCATGGTGCCAATACAAGAACGAATGCATGGCCTGGCTTCCCGGTCAGGCACCCACGGCAAGGAGCGCCGCCTGATTGGCCGTCACCCCCCAAAAAAAACCAAGCGCCCGCCCGGTCCACCTGTGATCGCGGCGGGCGTTTCCCTTCTCCCCTGAAAATACAAACCAAACTCGTCCCGGCATAGCAACGCGACGCCGGACAACAACCCAACCCCCACAACCCCCAATCATAACAACATCATGAACACCCCCCAATCCCAGAATCAGAACCAGAATCAAAACCACAGCCTCCTCGACGGCATCTGCCGCCGCGGAGTGCTCGTCGCAACCTCCGTCCGCTACTGGCGCGGCTGCAAGCGGCTCAACCCCGAAGACCTCGGGCTTGGTCCCGCCCACGTCTCCGACCGCCTCATCCAGCTCGGTCACAAGCGCCTGGTCCCGCGCGACGCGCTCCAGGCGTTCGCCCTGATCGAGTCCCGGGTGCAGGCCACCGTCGAAAGCTCCAGCTTCCCGTTCCTGGGCGGCATCGGACGCTTCGTTCCCAACCCCCGGTTGGGCGATTTGAACGACAAGCTGGGCAAGCTCGAAAAGGAGTTTCGCGACGCCACCCTCGACTTCGCCGTCGGTTACGCACCCCTGCGTGACAGCGCCCTGGCCGAATGGCGCGAAGCCGCCCGCCATCTCAACGGCAACGCCGAACACCTGATCGCCACCATCGAGCAGTCCTTCCCGCCGTCCGGGGAGATCGTCAAGCGGTTCGCCTTCGATGTCCGGATGTTCCAGATCGCCGCGCCGGAAAACATCCGGCTGGAGGTCGCGGAAGGCATGGCGGAAATCGAAATCGCCGACGACCGCCGCCGCATTGCCGAGGACGCCTCCCGCCGCCTGCAGGCCGATCTCGACGGCTTCATCCGCGAATCGGTTGCCACCATGCGTGAGGAGACCGCCAGGCTCGTCAGCGAGGTGCTCGCCACCATCGACGGCTCGGAACACGGGGTCCACCAACGGACCCTCAACCGCCTGGCCACGTTCATCGACAGCTTCCGGTCCCTGAACTTCGCCGGCGACCAGCAGTTGGAGGCGACCCTCGAACGGTTCCGCCGCGACCTGCTCACCCGCAGCGCCGAGGACTACCGCAAGGACGGAGCCGCCATGGCCAGCCTCACCGAGGGCCTCAACCGCCTCCGTGAAAATGCCGTGCAACTCGCCCGCAGCGATGCCCGCGAGGTGCTCGCACGCTTCGGTCAGATGGGCGGACGCAAGCTCGCTGCGGTGGGTTGAGAGCAAACATCCCAACATGCTACCCCGTGCTCCCTGAAGCGGGAGGGCCGGGGTAGCATTACTGAACGGCCCAAGGAACAGGTTCCACCAACCGATGACGAGGTGATTGACATCATTGGCCAATTCGGCTAGAGGCGCTTGCCCACATCGACCTTACCCTCGAACCCTTATGGCAAACCATTCAACCGACAAACTTGCCGTCCTCATTGACGCCGACAATGCCCAGGCCTCGATCATTCGCGAACTCCTCAAGGAAGTTTCCCGCTACGGCACCGCGAATATCAAACGCGCATACGGCGATTGGACCACGCCGAATCTCAAGGGCTGGAAGGAAGTCCTCCATGAAATGGCAATCCAACCCATCCAGCAGTTCAGCTACACAAGCGGCAAGAACGCCACCGATTCCTCGATGATCATCGACGCCATGGATTTGCTGCACATCGGACATCTGGATGGTTTCTGCCTGGTGTCGTCGGACAGCGACTTCACCCGGCTGGCCACCCGGATTCGCGAAGCCGGCCTCACTGTGTTCGGTTTCGGTCAAAGAAAAACTCCGCAGGCGTTTGTCGCCGCATGTGACAAGTTCATCTACACCGAGATTCTCGAACCACAGCCCGAAGCGGACACCGGGGTGGCCCAGATTGACAGCGAACCGATTGAGGCAATGATCCGGACCGCGATCACCGCAACGGCTAAGGACAATGGGTGGGCACCGCTGTCAGCCGTCGGCGGCATGCTGGTGAAGAACAGCCCCTCGTTCGACTCCAGAAACTACGGCTTCTCGAAGCTAGGAGAACTCGTAAGGAACCAGGCCTACTTGGAGATCAAGGAGGTATCGATTGGCGATGGGGCATCGAACACGCACATCTATGTGAGATTGGTCGCCAAGGCGGCGTAATCTGCGAACCACCAGCCATGAAGCCACCCGCGGTGCCGAGTGGTTCTCCCCATCAGGACAATTGCCCGACTCAATCGCACAACACGCCTCCGCACCGGACAGCTTGGGTGTCCCGTTTTCGATCTCGGATCCTGTCAGCCGAACGGACGCTTCAGCAACCTAGCCAAACCGGGTAGCTGCCAAGCTATCGATTCCAATAACTGCCCGTCCGGCTATGTTGCCCGGCGGGCTTTTTCGTGCTCGCGCCCCGGCACCAACCCTTCCCCATCCAGTCATTACCGAATCACCCGTCACGTTGTCATCCTCCCCTTAGCCTGATTTTCCACCATCACTCCTCCCCCGAAGAAAAAGCTGAAAATCTGAAACCTGAAACCTGAAAGCGCCGGAGGATCGATTCTTTGCGACCGCCTCCGACTCTTCCTCTTTCAGACTTTCGACCTTCGACCTTCAGACTTTCGACTTTCGACAAATCCCCCTGAAAACCACCAACCCCAACCACCAACCAACAACCCCCAACACACCAACCAACTCATGTCCCACTTCACCACCATCCAGACCCAGATCCGGGATCTTGACGCCCTGGCCGACGCCTGCGCCGAACTCGGCTTCAAGTTGCAACAAAACGCCAACTGCCGTGGCTACGCCGGCATCACCCGCAAGGCACCACATGTCATCCAGCTCAAAGGCCCATACGACATCGCCGTCGATCCCTCACGGGAGAATGACGGCAGCTACGGCCTGACCACCGACTGGTGGGACGGCCACGTCGCCAAGGAAGTCGGCACCGGCTACGGCCGCCTGCTCCAATCCTACGGCGTCAACAAGACCGTCCGCGAGGCCGCCCTGCGCGGACTGCGCGCCACCCGCCGGATCGAAGCAGATGGCTCGGTCCTGCTCACCTTGGAAGGAGGCTCATTATGAGCCGCCGCATCATCGTCAAAGTGTCTCCAATTGGAGACATTTCCGTCGAGGCCGATGGCTTCCAAGGCAAAGGCTGCGAAGCCGCGACCAAGGCCATCGAGGAAGCCCTCGGAAAACCGCAGGAGCGCACCCGCAAGCCCGACTACTGGCGGCAGTCGAATCGCCACCATAACCATAACCAGAACCAGCAGCAGCTTGGCAACGGCCCGGACCCGCACTAACCAATGATCCGGTTTCAAGTGTCAAGTTGTCAGTTTCAAGCGAAGAGACATATCAGCGCATCCGCGCAAGCCCTCCCACTTGACACTTGAAACTTGCACACTTGAAACCCCGATCCCGACAACCATGAGCCACACCCTCCGCTTCAAACCCGGCGGTCACATCGACTGCCTCTACACCGAGGCGATCCCGCTCCGTGAACTCGGAAGGCTCCAGGTCTTCCGGGCCACGGACATCCGCTTCTGTGAACGCACCCAACTCTGGATCGTCCGCTGCGCCTCCACCGGCAAGCGGCTCCACAGCGGTCCCTCGCGTGAAACATGCCTCGCATGGGAACGCAACAACCTCGGTCCTCCCAACCCGGAGGTCCAGAGACCCGCCAACACCTATCCACCCCTGACGGGGCAAGTCTGAATGTCTGAAAGTCTAAAAGTCCAAAAGTCATTGGAGAGCCTATAAGACCTCTTTCTCTTCGACCTTCGACTTTTAGACCTTGGACCTTCGACTTCTCCTCATCACCAACCACCCCAACTTGAAACTTAAAACTTCAAACTTGAAACTTATATGAACCTATCCACCTACCTCCGTGCCGGCTATCCCGGCCTTGCCCTCATCAGTTCCGAGGAAGCCCGGGCCGAAGCCGAAATCGCCGCCGCCTGTGCCTCGCTCAAACGCAACCTCCACGCCTGGTCCTCCACCGAGGGCCTGGTCGACACCAAAGAGGGCCGCGTCACCGCGTGTCCCGATCCGCTCGAAGCCCTCCAGCTTCTGGATGGCATGTTCGCCTCCGACAATCCGCGTCACGTCGTCCTGCTCCGCGACCTCCAGCTCCACCTTGACCAGAGCGACCCGATGCTGGTCCGCCGGATCAGGGACATCCTGCGCATCGCCAAGGCCAACGGCCACGCCCTCATCCTGCTCGGCTGCCGGCTCAAACTCCCCCCCGAACTCGAGCATGAGATCACCCACGTGGATTTCAGCCTGCCCGGTCCGGAAAGACTCGGCGTGGTCCTGGACGGCATCCTCAAATCCGCCGGGCTCAAAACCGTCAACGCCGCCCTCCGGGAAGCCGCCCTGCAAAGTGCGCTGGGCCTCACCACCACCGAGGCCGAAAACGCGTTCGCCCTGTCCGTGGTTGAAACCAAGGGCATCGACCACCGCATCGTCGCCCGCGAGAAGGCCCGCACCCTGAAGCGCAACGGCCTGGTTGAAGTCGTGGAGGCCACCACCTCCCTCGACGACATCGGCGGCCTGGGCCTGCTCAAGGACTGGCTCGTGCGGCGCGGCGGTGCCTTCAGCGCCTGTGCCAAAGCCTCCGGCCTGCCCGCCCCCAAGGGCCTGTTGATCGTCGGCATCCCCGGCACCGGCAAATCGCTGACCGCCAAAGCCACCGCCGGAGCCTTCGGGCTGCCACTGCTGCGTCTCGACATGGGCCGGGTGTTCGGCGGCATCGTCGGGCAGAGCGAAGCCAACCTCCGCTCCGTCATCCAAACCGCCGAAGCCATCGCCCCGTGCGTGTTGTGGATCGATGAAATCGAAAAAGGTTTCTCCGGCAGCAAGTCGAGCGGCAGCACCGACGGCGGCACGTCCTCCCGGGTCTTCGGCTCGTTCCTGAGCTGGATGCAGGAGAAGGAGAAGCCCGTCTTCGTCGTCGCCACCGCCAACGATGTGAGCAAACTCCCGCCCGAGTTCCTGCGAAAGGGGAGATTCGATGAGATGTTCTTCGTCGATCTCCCGGATGCCCTGGAGCGCGCGCAGATCTGGGACATCGTGATCGCCCGCCATGGCCGCAAGCCCACCGACTTTGACACCGTCGTCCTCGCCCGCGCCTGCGAGCAGTTCACCGGTGCCGAGATCGAGGCGGTGTTCATCGACGCCCTGCACGAGGCGTACGCCGATGGCCGGGAACCCCGGCCGAAGGACATTCTGGAGGCCATGACGCATACGGTCCCGCTGGCCCAACTCATGGACGGCCAGATCGCCGCCCTGCGCCACTGGGCGAAGGGACGGGCGAGGGAGGCCGCCAGCCACGCCGCACCCGCCGCCAGAAACGGCCGGCGGATGACTGAGGTTAACTGAAACCCCCAACACCAACCCACCCCGACCATGCCCAACTGGTGCGAAAACAAACTGACGGTGCAGGACCCGACACCCTCCCTGCAAGCCTATCTGAAAGAACACGGGTTCTCCTTTGCCCGGATGTGTCCGGTGGAGGAAACCGACGATCCGGACGATGACATCCGGGCCATCTCCCGGCAGGCCGACGTCTGGGGAACCAAGTGGGACCTGACGGAAACCGAAGGCAACCTTGTCGCCGCTGATCTTGTCGGCAGCGGCGAAGCCTTCTTCAATACCGCCTGGAGCCCGCCCGTTCAGGCGCTCCGGGCCTTGTCCCTACGCTGTCCCGGCGACACCCTCCGGCTCGATTACCACGAGCCGGGCATGATGTTCGCCGGGAGCGCATCATTCCACGGAGGCCGCGTCCACCAAGCCCACGTGGAGGACGGCCCGTCCGTCATGCGGATCGGTCGCGAGGTCTTCGGGTACGAGGATGAGGACGATGACGAGGATGGCTGAGCCACTCGAACCGAGCCCGAAGAATCCCCACCGGGGCGGTGCCCGACATGTGGTGCCCATATCCGAACGCACCGCGGAACCGGCCACCGGCTGAATCCGTGGTCCGTTCGGACCCGTCCCGGTGACCAGGAGCCCTG